>NZ_JBHTDM010000001.1:0-3861 GCF_042666535.1 Brachybacterium sp. GCM10030252
GACGTCAAATCATCATGCCCCTTATGTCTTGGGCTTCAAGCATGCTACAATGGTCGGTACAATGGGTTGCGAAGCTGTGAGGTGGAGCGAATCCCAAAAAGCCGGCCTCAGTTCGGATTGGGGTCTGCAACTCGACCCCATGAAGTCGGAGTCGCTAGTAATCGCAGATCAGCAACGCTGCGGTGAATACGTTCCCGGGCCTTGTACACACCGCCCGTCAAGTCACGAAAGTCGGTAACACCCGAAGCCGGTGGCCCATCCTTGTGAGGGAGCCGTCGAAGGTGGGATCGGTGATTGGGACTAAGTCGTAACAAGGTAGCCGTACCGGAAGGTGCGGCTGGATCACCTCCTTTCTAAGGAGCATCACCAGTAATTGGTGGCCATCTTCTCGCCCGAGTGTGGTGGGGGTGGTTGCTCAAGGGTGGAACATCAACGAATGGGCACTTCATCATCGTGTGAGTCGCTGGTACGTTCCCTTCGGGGTTCTGGAGCGTGGCTTGCGGGGTGGTTCGAGGTGGAGACACGCTATTGGGTTGTGAGGCTGCACGCGGCCTCCGGTCCGGGTCCTTCGGGGTCCGGGGTGCCGGGGGTGTGTGGCTGGTCCTCCCTGATGCTTGTGGCCGTGGTGGCTGTGGGTGTCGGTGTGGGGTTGTTTCTTGAGAACTACATAGTGGACGCGAGCATCTTGTAAGCAATTTTGAAGATTTTGTGTCTTTGTGTGTTGCCTAAGTTATTAAGGGCGCACGGTGGATGCCTTGGCAAGAGGAGCCGACGAAGGACGTGGGAGTCTGCGAAAAGCCTCGGGGAGTTGACAACCGAACTGTGATCCGAGGATGTCCGAATGGGGAAACCCGCCGCGAGTCATGTCGCGGTACCCGCCACTGAATGTATAGGTGGTGTGGAGGGAACGCGGGGAAGTGAAACATCTCAGTACCCGCAGGAAGAGAAAACAAATAGTGATTCCGTGAGTAGTGGCGAGCGAAAGCGGAGGAGGCTAAACCTGGTCTGTGTGATACCCGGCAGGGGTTGCAGGTCAGGGGTTGTGGGACGTGTCTGGTCCGTCTGCCGGCGGACCGACGTGGACGTGTGCTGGTAGTCGAAGTCGTGGTGAGTGCGACGGCGTAGAGGGTGTGACCCCCGTAGACGAAACTGGCATGCGGCGTGACGCTGTTCCCGAGTAGCACCGGGCCCGTGAAATCCGGTGTGAATCTGCCAGGACCACCTGGTAAGCCTGAATACTACCTCTTGACCGATAGCGGACAAGTACCGTGAGGGAAAGGTGAAAAGCACCCCGGGAGGGGAGTGAAATAGTACCTGAAACCGTGTGCCTACAAGCCGTCGGAGCCTTTTTGGGGTGACGGCGTGCCTTTTGAAGAATGAGCCTGCGAGTTAGTGGTCGGTGGCGAGGTTAACCCGTGTGGGGTAGCCGTAGCGAAAGCGAGTCTGAACGGGGCGTTCAGTCGCCGGCTCTAGACCCGAAGCGAAGTGATCTATCCATGGGCAGTGTGAAGCGCGGGTAAGACCGCGTGGAGGCGCGAACCCACTTCAGTTGAAAATGGAGGGGATGACCTGTGGATAGGGGTGAAAGGCCAATCAAACTTCGTGATAGCTGGTTCTCCCCGAAATGCATTTAGGTGCAGCGTTGCGTGTTTCGTGCCGGAGGTAGAGCACTGGATAGGCGATGGGCCCCACCGGGTTACTGACCTTAGCCAAACTCCGAATGCCGGTACGTGAGAGCGCAGCAGTGAGACTGTGGGGGATAAGCTTCATGGTCGAGAGGGAAACAGCCCAGAACATCAGCTAAGGCCCCTAAGCGTGTGCTAAGTGGAAAAGGATGTGGAGTTGCTTAGACAACCAGGAGGTTGGCTTAGAAGCAGCCACCCTTGAAAGAGTGCGTAATAGCTCACTGGTCAAGTGATTCTGCGCCGACAATTTAGCGGGGCTCAAGCACACCGCCGAAGCTGTGTCATTCAGATGTATGTCTGGATGGGTAGGGGAGCGTCGTACAGACTGCGAAGCCGCGGGGTGACCCAGTGGTGGAGGCTGTACGAGTGAGAATGCAGGCATGAGTAGCGAAAGACGGGTGAGAAACCCGTCCGCCGATTGATCAAGGGTTCCAGGGCCAGGTTTATCCGCCCTGGGTTAGTCGGGACCTAAGGCGAGGCCGACAGGCGTAGTCGATGGACATCGGGTTGATATTCCCGAACCGATCGTAGGAGGACCCATACCGAGGCAGCTGATGCTAACCACCCGAGCTGTCGCCATGCCCTTCGGGGTGTGGCTGATGATGAGGCTGGGAACCAAGGCTGTAGTAGGTCAGCGCAGGGGATGACGCAGAGAGGTAGCTTCCGCGGACTTAATGGAATAGTCCGTCCAAACGAGCAGCCCGAGCACCGGTAATGCGGTGCCGTATTGGGTGAGACGTGATGGGGATCCCGTAGGGGCGAAGGTGAGTGATCCTGTACTGCCTAGAAAAGTTCCGGCGTGACGAATACGGTCGCCCGTACCCGAAACCGACTCAGGTGATCAGGTAGAGAATACCGAGGCGTTCGAGAGAATCGTGGTTAAGGAACTCGGCAAAATGCCCCCGTAACTTCGGGAGAAGGGGGGCCCGAGAGGTGAGAGCCTTGAGGGCCGCAGAGACCAGGGAGAAGCGACTGTTTACTAAAAACACAGGTCCGTGCGAAGTTGTAAAACGCTGTATACGGACTGACGCCTGCCCGGTGCTGGAAGGTTAAGAGGACCGGTTAGATCTTCGGATCGAAGCTGAGAATTTAAGCCCCAGTAAACGGCGGTGGTAACTATAACCATCCTAAGGTAGCGAAATTCCTTGTCGGGTAAGTTCCGACCTGCACGAATGGCGTAACGACTTCTCCACTGTCTCAACCGCGAACTCGGCGAAATTGCATTACGAGTAAAGATGCTCGTTACGCGCAGCAGGACGGAAAGACCCCGGGACCTTTACTACAGTTTGATATTGGTGTTCGGGACGGCTTGTGTAGGATAGGTGGGAGACTGGGAAGCATTCACGCCAGTGAGTGTGGAGTCATTGTTGAAATACCACTCTGGTCGTTCTGGATTCCTAACCTCGGTCCGTGATCCGGATCAGGGACAGTGTCTGATGGGTAGTTTAACTGGGGCGGTTGCCTCCTAAAGAGTAACGGAGGCGCTCAAAGGTTCCCTCAGCCTGGTTGGCAATCAGGTGTTGAGTGTAAGTGCACAAGGGAGCTTGACTGCGAGACAGACATGTCGGGCAGGTGCGAAAGCAGGAACTAGTGATCCGGCACCTCATTGTGGAATGGGTGTCGCTCAACGGATAAAAGGTACCCCGGGGATAACAGGCTGATCTTGCCCAAGAGCTCATATCGACGGCATGGTTTGGCACCTCGATGTCGGCTCGTCGCATCCTGGGGCTGGAGTTGGTCCCAAGGGTTAGGCTGTTCGCCTATTAAAGCGGTACGCGAGCTGGGTTTAGAACGTCGTGAGACAGTTCGGTCCCTATCCGCTGCGCGCGTTGGATATTTGAGAAGTCCTGTCCCTAGTACGAGAGGACCGGGATGGACTGACCTCTGGTGTGCCAGTTGTTCTGCCAAGAGCATGGCTGGTTGGCTACGTCGGGAAGGGATAACCGCTGAAAGCATCTAAGCGGGAAGCCTGCTTCAAGATGAGATATCCATACACTTTTGTGTGAGAGGCCCCCAGTAGATGACTGGGTTGATAGGCCAGATGTGGAAGCACGGCAACGTGTGGAGCTGACTGGTACTAATGGCCGATGACTTATCAACACATTTTTTGGTTGTTTGCTGTGTTCGCGTCCACTGTGTGGTTCTGAAGAGACAACCCCGCCATGTGCCCCGGTTT
>NZ_JBHTDM010000002.1:0-1684 GCF_042666535.1 Brachybacterium sp. GCM10030252
TCGATGGACATCGGGTTGATATTCCCGAACCGATCGTAGGAGGACCCATACCGAGGCAGCTGATGCTAACCACCCGAGCTGTCGCCATGCCCTTCGGGGTGTGGCAGATGGTGAGGCTGGGAACCAAGGCTGTAGTAGGTCAGCGCAGGGGATGACGCAGAGAGGTAGCTTCCGCGGACTTAATGGAATAGTCCGTCCAAACGAGCAGCCCGAGCACCGGTAATGCGGTGCCGTATTGGGTGAGACGTGATGGGGATCCCGTAGGGGCGAAGGTGAGTGATCCTGTACTGCCTAGAAAAGTTCCGGCGTGACGAATACGGTCGCCCGTACCCGAAACCGACTCAGGTGATCAGGTAGAGAATACCGAGGCGTTCGAGAGAATCGTGGTTAAGGAACTCGGCAAAATGCCCCCGTAACTTCGGGAGAAGGGGGGCCCGAGAGGTGAGAGCCTTGAGGGCCGCAGAGACCAGGGAGAAGCGACTGTTTACTAAAAACACAGGTCCGTGCGAAGTTGTAAAACGCTGTATACGGACTGACGCCTGCCCGGTGCTGGAAGGTTAAGAGGACCGGTTAGATCTTCGGATCGAAGCTGAGAATTTAAGCCCCAGTAAACGGCGGTGGTAACTATAACCATCCTAAGGTAGCGAAATTCCTTGTCGGGTAAGTTCCGACCTGCACGAATGGCGTAACGACTTCTCCACTGTCTCAACCGCGAACTCGGCGAAATTGCATTACGAGTAAAGATGCTCGTTACGCGCAGCAGGACGGAAAGACCCCGGGACCTTTACTACAGTTTGATATTGGTGTTCGGGACGGCTTGTGTAGGATAGGTGGGAGACTGGGAAGCATTCACGCCAGTGAGTGTGGAGTCATTGTTGAAATACCACTCTGGTCGTTCTGGATTCCTAACCTCGGTCCGTGATCCGGATCAGGGACAGTGTCTGATGGGTAGTTTAACTGGGGCGGTTGCCTCCTAAAGAGTAACGGAGGCGCTCAAAGGTTCCCTCAGCCTGGTTGGCAATCAGGTGTTGAGTGTAAGTGCACAAGGGAGCTTGACTGCGAGACAGACATGTCGGGCAGGTGCGAAAGCAGGAACTAGTGATCCGGCACCTCATTGTGGAATGGGTGTCGCTCAACGGATAAAAGGTACCCCGGGGATAACAGGCTGATCTTGCCCAAGAGCTCATATCGACGGCATGGTTTGGCACCTCGATGTCGGCTCGTCGCATCCTGGGGCTGGAGTTGGTCCCAAGGGTTAGGCTGTTCGCCTATTAAAGCGGTACGCGAGCTGGGTTTAGAACGTCGTGAGACAGTTCGGTCCCTATCCGCTGCGCGCGTTGGATATTTGAGAAGTCCTGTCCCTAGTACGAGAGGACCGGGATGGACTGACCTCTGGTGTGCCAGTTGTTCTGCCAAGAGCATGGCTGGTTGGCTACGTCGGGAAGGGATAACCGCTGAAAGCATCTAAGCGGGAAGCCTGCTTCAAGATGAGATATCCATACACTTTTGTGTGAGAGGCCCCCAGTAGATGACTGGGTTGATAGGCCAGATGTGGAAGCACGGCAACGTGTGGAGCTGACTGGTACTAATGGCCGATGACTTATCAACACATTTTTTGGTTGTTTGCTGTGTTCGCGTCCACTGTGTGGTTCTGAAGAGACAACCCCGCCATGTGCCCCGGTTT
>NZ_JBHTDM010000003.1:0-367993 GCF_042666535.1 Brachybacterium sp. GCM10030252
ATGCTGGCCGTCGAACGGCTCGCATCCTAGGCCATGCACCCGCCGGGACCGAGTGGTCACGACCCTACCGAACAAGGCCGCACTAAGGAGGGTCCCCCAGTGAGCGCATCCCCTTCCTCCCCTCATAGACCCGGCTTCCTCGAGCTGGTCCGCGCCGAAGAGCTGCCCACCACCGCCCACTGGGCCCTGCGCGACTGGATCGCGATCGCGGCCGTCCCCCTGATCTTCCTGGGCGGCTGGCTGGTCGAGGCGGCGACCTAGAGCACCACCGTCCTCGCCATCTCCGACACCAGCATCCGGATCCTTCTGTTCATCGTGCTGGTGATCGCCAACCGCGAGCTGCTGGCCCGGCACTGGCGGGCCATGTGGCGGGCCAAGTGGCGCTCGCTGGGGCTCATCCTCGTCGGCATGGTCGTCATCCAGATCGTGATCTCCCTGCTGGGGGCGATCTTGCGACCGTTGTCCGGGGCGGACCTCACCGAGGAGAGCGTCGTGCCCGAACAGGCGTCGATCGCCTTCGGGGTGGTGCTGTTCGCCTCCCTCGGGCCGACGGTGACCGCGCTGGTCGAGGACTTCACCTTCCGCCATACCCTGCTGATGAAGTTCCCGGTGTGGAACAAGGCCGCCCTGGCCGCGTTGCTGGTGGTGGGCAACGCCCTTGTCTTCGGCCTGATCCACGTCAACAACTTCGACGGGCACTGGCTGCTGACGCTCGCCTACGCCGGCGCGGGCCTGGTCATGAACCTGGTCTACCTGTGGACGCGCAACATCTGGCACGTGCTGCTGATGCACGCCCTGAACAACTTCCTGCTCGGCGGGCCGGTCATCGTCCTGTTCGTTCACCTGATGGAGGGCGCGATCGGGGCGTGAGGCCCCGTCAGTTCACTCGACCATCCCGTTGACCTCGGAGATGGTCGGCGTCGCTCTCGGCCTCTCAGCGCCGCCAGAAGAAGCAGTGGGTGATGCCGCTGGGCGGGGTGACCTTCTCGAGGTGGAAGCGATCGGTGAGAACCTCGGGCCGGTCCCATAGTCGCAGCCCGGTACCCAGCTCCGTCGGGTAGACGGCCACATGCATCTCGTCGATGAGGTCCGCATCGAGGAACTCCCGGAGCGTGGTGACGCCGCCGCCGATGCGCACGTCCTTTCCGCCGGCCGCTTCCATCGCGCGCTCGAGCGTTTCGTGCGGGGTGGCCTCGAGGAAGTGGAAGGTCGTCTCGCCGAGGGTGAGGTCCGGCCGCGGGTGGTGGGTGAGGACGAAGACGGGGGTGTGGAACGGGGGCTCCTCGCCCCACCAGCCCTCCCACTCCAGGTCCGGCCAGGGCCCGCGGATGGGGCCGAACTTGTTGCGGCCCATGATCTCGGCACCGATGTTCCGGGCGAAGTCACGGGTGATGTAGTCCTCCACGCCGCGGGTGCCGCCTGGATCGGTGCGGTTGACCCAGCTGGCGGTCGCTCCCGCCCAGCCGAACAGGTCGCCGGGTTCCACCTCGCCGAAGGGCCGCTCCAGGGTCTGGTTCTCGCCGGCGCCGATGCCATCGCGAGAGACGTTGAAGTTCTGGACTCGGACTCGCTGGGTCATCGCGTGCTTCCTTCGGGCGTCGTCGCGGCAGGGAATGCGTCGACTCAGACTAGAGCTTCGCAGGCGCCTGGCGTTGTCCGATCCTGCGACGATGCCGGTCGGCCGTTGCCGCGCCATGTCGGCCCGCCGCACATCAGCGGCCACCGTGGAAGGGGCCGGACACACCGGTGGCGGCCCCACCGAGGTGGAGCCGCCACCGTGGCGCCCAACGCGCGTCGTCCGGGAGCGCGCGGGAGGGGGCGCCGGTCGTGGGCGCTGGTCAGCGAGAGCCGTCGCCCTTGTCGTCGCGGAGCCCGTCGAGGGCGCCCTTGACGGCGTCCCGGGCATCCTGCGCCTTGTCCTTGGCGGCGGCCTTGGTCTGCTGCGCCTGGCCCTCGGACTCTGCTTCCTTGTCACCGGTGGCCTTGCCGAAGCCTTCCTTCGCCTGGCCGGTCACCTTGTCCTTCGCGTTCTCGAACTTCTCGTCTGCACTCATCGGTGCCTCCTGGTGTCGACGCGAACATGCGTTCCGTTCTGGCCGCCCACTATACGAACCACACCGAAGCACTCTCGACCGGGTGGTCGCGCGGGGTCTTACGCCCCGAGGGTCGCTCCGCAGATGGGGCACTGCTCGTACTCCTTCCGCCCCCAGCGCGCCACGGGGAGGACGAAGAACAAAGTGAACTGCTGGAAGGACTTGCGGCGCATCCACTGAGCCGTGTTGTGGCAGCGCGGGCAGGTGCGCGTCGCTCCCGGGCCGAGGTCCCGCTCCTTCGGAGCGATGGAGAAGATGAAGAACATGGCGTGCTCCTAGTGGCTGTGTCGAGGTCGCCATACCGCCGCAGTGGTCGGAATAAGGGTCGCAGACCGGCAACTACGGCGGTATGGCCACGCGGTGCGGGACGCGCTGATGCGAGGCGGTCCGCGGTGCACGGCGGCCCCGGCCGGCTCGCCAGGGAGCACCCCCTCGTAGAGGCCGCTTGGACCCCGCGTAAACGGCCTCAACGAGGGGGTGCTCCCGGTGCGCCTGCTGCCCCGCGCCCCTTCACGTAGTGGCGGGGGAGGGGTGCTCGCGGGGCGCCCGCGGCCCCGCGCCGCTACACGTAGTCGCGGGGGATGGTGGTGCTCCAGGTCTGGGAGTGGATGCGTTCGACCCCCTCCCAGGCATCGAGCTCGGCGTAGACGTGGAAGTCGGTGGGCGTGGAGGTCAGCACGGTGCGCGTCGTGGTGTGCGCTGCCCACTCGCCGCGGGAGAACCCGATGTCCCACAGGGTCTCGCCGCGCACGGAGTTCACGTCGGTCCCCACGAAGCTGTAGGTCTCGTGGGCGTCGCGGCTGACGGTGAGGTCGATGTCGTCGAAGCGCACGGTGCCCAGCCCCTTGACCACGTCCAGCCGGCCGGCGAGCTCGACCAGGTCGCGGCTGACCTTCCACTCGTGGTTGCCCGGCTCCAGCCGGGTCGTGGCCAGCGGTTCGGCCCCCTCGGGCTCCCCGAACGTCGGGCTGACCTCGTCCTCCGGGCGGGGACGCACGGGCAGCACCAGTTCGCTGTCTTCGGGGTGGATCGTCAGCCGCACGGGCTCGGGCGGCGGCCACACCACCGGCCAGTACGACGTGGAGATCGAGACCCGCAGCCGGTGCCCGGCCGGGAAGGACTGCGCCATGCCGTTCAGCCACACCTGCACGGTCTGCCGCTCGCCCGGGACCAGCTCGCTGGGGTCGTCAGAACCGGTGCGGTGGGTGAGGTTGTGGACCCCGTAGCTGACGCGGGTGGAGGCGCCGTCGGGCGCGATATCCGAGAGCCGCACGATGACCTGCGCGATCGGCTGGTCCACGGCCACGTCCAGCGAGACCATCGGCGAGCCCAGCACCTCGAGCCGCTCGGTGAGCTCGTCGGAGGTGAAGACCAGGCAGCCGCCGTCCTCCTCGCGCTGGTCGTAGGGCATGTCCGGCGGGGCGTTGTACGAGCACCACTTGCCGGCGAACTGCCCCACCGACAGCGGCGAGCGCACCGATCGCGGCGGGCTGGAGGGGTCGGAGCCGGGCGGATGGATCCGGTAGTAGCCCAGCGGGTAGTGCGTCGGCTCGATGCGGTCGCTGGGCCAGGAGCTCTCGCCCACCCAGCGGCCCGGCCGCTCCTCGTAGGTGGTGGCCGGCGGGGCGTGGTCCTGCATCCAGATCGTCAGCGCCGGCCGGTCCATCGCGCCGTTGTCCCGCCGGTCCTTCAGCCAGTGATCCCACCAGTCGACCATCTCCTGCAGGAACCCGATGGCCGGTCCGGGCTCGCCGAGGTGGGGGTACTTGTGGCTCCACGGGCCGATCAGGCCGCGCACCGGGGAGTCCAGGCCGGACAGCAGGCGGAAGACGGCGTTGGAGTATCCGTCGGCCCAGCCGCTGACGGCGAGCACCGGCACCTCGATCGCCGAGTAGTCCTCGATCACGGAGCCGTGGCGCCAGTAGTCGTCGCGCCGCTGGTGGCGCAGCCACGTATCCAGCCACAGCCCGCTGTTCTCCAGCCGCTCCAGCCACATCTCGCGCCAGCTCTCGCCCACCACGGCCGGGTCGGGCGGGCAGCCGTTGTAGGCGAACATGGTCGAGGCCCAGGAGAGGTTGTCCGTGAGCAGGCAGCCGCCCATGTAGTGGACGTCGTCGGTGTAGCGGTCATCGGTGGAGCACACGGTGACGATCGCGCCGAGGCTCGGGGGCCGACGGGCCGCGACCTGCAGGGCGTTGAACCCGCCCCAGGAGATGCCCATCATCGCGGTGCGGCCCGAGCACCACGGCTGCTCGGCCATCCACGCCAGGATCTCCTCGGCGTCGCGCAGCTCCTGCTCGAGGTACTCGTCGGTCAGCACCCCCTCGGAGTCGCCGCTGCCGCGCAGATCCACCCGCAGGCAGGCGTAGCCGTGCCCGGCCATGTAGGGATGGTGGATGGAGTCGCGCTGGGCGGTGAGGTCGCGTTTGCGATAGGGGATCAGCTCCAGGATCCCGGGCACCGGCTCGGTGTCCGAGGAGACCGGCCGCCACATCCGCGCCGCCAGGCGCGTCCCGTCGGACATCTCGATCCACAGGTGCTCGGTCTCGGTGACCTCGTGCGGAAAGCTCGTCACGGTCCTCATCCGGTCTCCACGTCTCCTCTCGTCACGATTCTGGTCCGTTCGTCACAGCTCCGGGCCTTGGTCACAGCCTGAGCGCTCGTCCCGGCTCGAGGGCGCTCGTCACAGCTCCAGCCCGGAGTCCGAGATCGTCGTCCCGTCGGCGGCGACCTCGTCGATCCGGAAGTCCAGCGCCTCCACGCAGCGCTGGAAGGCACGGGTGATGGTGGCCTCGTCGTCCCCGCCCGTGAAGATCGTGGCCATCACGTAGCTGTAGGCGTCCTCCGAGACCCGCTGCGAGAGGCGCTCGCCGACCACCGCCGTCACCTCGATGGTGGTGCCGGGCAGCTCGCGCTCCAGCTCGGCGATCTGCTCGCCGGAGGGGACTGCGCGCACGATCCCGTCCTCGCGGAAGACGCGCAGGAACCACTTCGCGGCCATCCCGTAGGGGCCGGTGCGGTGGGGCAGCTGCGGCGTGCGTCCGAAGGCCACATCCAGCATGGCCTGGTGGTTCGAGACACCGTCGACCATCTCGAACAGCAGCGCGTGGGACTGGGAGTGGCGGGCGTTGACCTCGAGCACGTTGATCGCGCCGGTGCGCTCGTCCCAGAAGAACTCGACGTTGAAGGTGGAGTCGGTCAGCCCCGTCGCAGTGATCACCTTCCGCGCGATGTCGCTGAGGCGCTCCTGGATCTCCCACGGAGCCGAGGACGGGTACTGATAGCGCAGGAAGCTCGAGCTGTCCGGGTAGTCGAAGGAGTCGATCACGCCGTAGACGACGACCTCGCCGCCGTGGCTGAACCCCTCCAGTGTCATCTGCCGCCCGCCCACGGCGGCCTCGACCAGGCAGGCCTGCCCGCCGATGCGCTCGATCTCCGGGGGCAGCGGGACCATGTCCAGCACGTCCTGGAACGGCGACCCGAGGCGGTCGATGACGGCGCGCACGTCCGGCAGGTGGCGGCGCAGATCCGCGTCGTCCTCGAGCCGGTAGGCACCCTCGGACGACGCGGAGTTGACCGGTTTGATCCACACCGGATAGCTCATGCCCTCGGGCAGCACCGGCTCGGGGATGTCGAGGTCGAGCAGGCCGAACGCGGGTACCTCCTCGATCGCGTCGGCCTGGACCAGCCGCGCCCAGTACTTGTGCTCGCAGCGCAGCACCGCCCGGAGATCGGCCGACGGCAGCCCGTAGCGGGAGCACAGGATCGGCACCATCTCCACCATCGGGAAGTCCCAGAAGCTGACGATCGCGTCGATCGGATCGGCGGCGTCGCGCAGTTCCTCCTCCGCCCGGTGCAGCAGCTCGTGGATGTCGATGTGGGTCGACTGCAGGTCCCGGCGCGCCAGCAGGCGGTGGAACTCGAGGTCCGCGGCGCCGGGCAGGCGGCGAAGGATCTCCAGGTTGTGCTGGTCCAGCCCGAGGACGAAGACGTGGCGCGTCATGTTCGATCTCCTTCGACCGTGGTGCGGGGTGCTCGCGTCAGCAGAGCCCGGTGCCCTCATAGTGCGGGAGAGGGCAGGCCGCGTAAAGGCGCTATGACCGGCCGGTCAGCGAGCGCGGCGCGTGAGCACGCGCCCCGGCCGCCTCAGCTGACCTCGCGCGCCGCCAGCGGGATGCGCCCGCCGGCCAGGATCATCTCCACCTGCCGGTCCGAGAGCCGGTGGCGCAGGCGCACCTCGCGGCCGCCGATGGTGGCGGTGAGGTCGTGGCCGGCCTGCAGTGCGTCGTGGATGCCCTCGAGCACCGCCTGGTCCCCGACGCTGATCTGCTCGCGGTCGGAGGGGTCGACGAACTCCAGGGCGAGGATCCCGAAGTTGGCGAGGTTCTGCCAGTGGATCCGTGCGAAGGACTCCGCGATCACCACGCGCAGCCCCAGGTACTGCGGAGCGATCACCGCGTGCTCGCGGGAGGAGCCCTGCCCGTAGTTCTTGCCCGCCACCACCACGTGCCCGCCGGGGGTCTGCTGGGCCTTGGCGGGGTAGTCGGGATCGATGCGGGTGAAGGCGAACTCGGAGATCTTGGGGATGTTGCTGCGGTAGGGGAGGGCCTTGGACCCGGCCGGCATGATCTCGTCGGTCGAGACGTCGTCCCCCATCGCCAGCAGCACCGGCACGTCGAGGTGGTCCTCGATGGGCTCGGCGTCCGGCAGCGCGGAGATGTTGGGGCCCTTGACCAGCTCCACCTTCGCCGCCTCCTCGGGCGGCAGCGGCGGGGTGAGCATGTCGTCGATGACGCTGTAGCGCTCGGGCATCGTCGGCCGCGGGTAGACGATCGTGTGGGAGTCGACCAGCGTGCGCGGATCGGTGATCTTCCCGGTCAGCGCGGCGGCCGCGGCGGTCTCCGGCGAGCACAGCCACACTGCGTCCTCCTCCGTGCCCGAGCGGCCCGGGAAGTTGCGCGGCATCGTGCGCAGCGAGTTGCGGCCGCTGGCGGGCGCCTGGCCCATGCCGATGCAGCCCATGCAGCCGGACTGGTGGATGCGAGCGCCGGCCGAGACCAGCGCGGCCAGCCAGCCTCCGGAGATGAGGTCGGCGAGGACCTCGCGGGAGGTGGGGTTGATGTCGACCGAGACGCCCGGGTGCGCCTGGCGGCCATCGAGGATCTGGGCGACCACGGCGAAGTCGCGCAGCCCCGGGTTGGCCGACGAGCCGACCACGACCTGCGAGACGTCCTCTCCGGCGACCTCGGCGACCGGCACCACGTTGCCGGGGGAGGAGGGTTTGGCGATCAGCGGCTCGAGGGTGGCCAGGTCGATGTGCTCTGTGTGGTCGTAGCTCGCGCCCTCGTCTGCCTCGATGCGCTGGAACTCGTTCTCGCGGCCGACGGCCCGCAGGTAGTCGCGCACGGCGTCGTCGGCGGGGAAGACGGTCGCGGTGGCGCCGAGCTCGGCGCCCATGTTCGCGATCACGTGGCGGTCCATGGCGCTCAGCTGCGCGAGCCCGGAGCCGTGGTACTCGATGATCCGGCCGACGCCGCCGCTGACCCCGTGGCGGCGCAGCATCTCGAGGACCACGTCCTTGGCCGAGACCCAGTCCGGCAGGGTCCCGGTCAGCTCCACGCCCCAGATCTCCGGGACGCCGACGTACAGCGGCTGGCCGGCCATCGCCATCGCCGCCTCCAGGCCGCCCACGCCGATGGCGAGCATGCCCAGGGCGCCCGCGGCGCAGGTGTGGGAGTCCGAGCCGATGAGGATGGTGCCGGGCCGGCCGAAGTGGGCCTGGTGGACGGGGTGGGAGACGCCGTTGCCGGGCTTGGAGAACCACAGCCCGAAGCGCTGCGCGGCGGACTGCAGGAAGAGGTGGTCGTCGGGGTTCTTCTCGTCGGTCTGCAGCAGGTTGTGGTCGACGTACTGGACCGACAGCTCCGTGCGCACCCGATCGAGGCCCATCGCCTCCAACTCCATCATCACCATGGTGCCGGTGGCGTCCTGGGTGAGGGTCTGGTCGACCTTGAGGCCGACCTCGGAGCCGGGCGCCAGGTCCCCTTCGAGCAGGTGAGAGTCGATGAGCTTCTGTGCGACGTTCAGTGCCATGGCGCTGTTCCTCCTGGGATCGCGGCCCGCCCCGGTCCGTCGGCGGACCTTCTTCCAGCCTAGGCCGGATCCGGGCGGGCTGCCCAGGGTTCGACCGGGCGGGCGGCAGCGGCTCCCGACGGGCGCGACGCGGGGAAGCGGTCACTGGGGAAGTGCAGTCAGCCTGGCTGACGGCGCCGCGGCTCGCAGCACCACTGCCCGAGCGTCCGGGTCAGAGGGGCAGTACCGGATTCTCGCGGCGGTAATCTGGCCGCAGGCAGGCGACGTCTTCTCGCGCCAGGGAATGAGGCACGCTTCCGCCACGTTGGGGTGCTTGCGGCCGACGTGCCCTCGTCACGCCGCGCCCCGCACCATCCCGGCACTGCCGCCCCTGCCCGAGGAGACGCCATCACGCAGCCCGACGCCGCCCTGCCGACGAACGCCGCCCCCACCGCCGTGTCCCTGCCGAGCCTCGCCGACCAGGCCCAGCGCCTGATCGACCTCGACGTCCATGCCCGCGCCGGACTCACGGCGCAGGCCCTGCACGCTGCGGCCGACTCGCGGGGGAGCGCCCGCACCGATGCGCTGCTGGCGATCCGCCCCGACCTGGCGCCGCCGTCGGCCCTGGCACCACTGATGCGACGGGCCGACAAGCCCGGCTTCGTCGTCGAGGACATGACTGATGTGGACGAGTTCGCACCCGTCGGCATCGACGTCCCGTCGACCCCGGTGTACGTCGTCGAGGGGGTCGACCGCGGCGACGCTTTCGCCAACCGCACGCCAGAGGAGAGCCTCCCGGAGATCACGGGTCCCGGTCGCAGCCCGCTGCTGCTGATGGAGGGTCTGCACTGGGTCCTCCAGCAGCCGGGCGTCCTGGAGCGCAACCACTGCTTCATGACCATCGGATCCCGGCTGACGACGAAGAGCGGAAAGTTCGACTCCCGCACCCCGGCGCTGTGGATCAGCAACGGGACCGGACGCGACGGGCGCGAGCGGAAGGACGCTCCGAAGCTCGGCTGGTGCTGGTGGGGCAACCGCCACACGTGGCTCGGGATCGCCTCCGCCGCCGGTCGTGTCGCCGTGAGCTGAGCGTCGCGCCGCCAGGCTCTGACAGCCGGGCCCTGAGAAACGGGTGCTGAGAAACCTGTAGAGGGGCGGGTCCGGGCGCTGTACGTTCGGGCGCATGCTCACCGGTCTCAGCGCCTTTCCCCTCACCCCGTTCCGGCACGACGACGTGGACATGGGCGCGTATGCACGCCTGGTCGCTCGCATGGTCGAGGCGGGCGTGGACTCGATCGGCGCGCTGGGGTCGACAGGTTCCTACGCCTACCTCGACCGCAGCGAGCGGCGAGCGGTCGCCGCTGCCACCGTCGAGCACGCCGGCGAGGTGCCGGTGATCGTCGGCATCGGAGCGCTGCGCACCTCATGGGTCAGGGCTCTCGCCGCCGACGCCCAGGAGGCGGGGGCATCCGCCGTGCTGCTGGCCCCGATGAGCTACCAGCCGCTGACCGAGGACGACGTGGCCGGGCTCTACGAGGACGTGACCGCCGAGCTCTCGGTCCCGCTGGTCGTCTATGACAACCCCGGCACCACGCATTTCACCTTCGCCCTCGATCTCTACGCCCACATCGCCCGGTTGCCCCAGGTGGGGGCGATCAAGATCCCACCGGTGGCGGGGAGCGTCGCCGAGGTGCGTGAGCGCGTGCAGGCGATCCGTGCCGTCGTTCCCGGCCACGTGAAGCTCGGGATCTCCGGTGATGGGTTCGCGGCAACAGGATTGCTGGCCGGATGCGACGCCTGGTTCTCGTCCCTCGGCGGCACCCTCCCTCGCACGATGGCCGGCGTCGCTCGCAGCGCACTCGCGGCCCGGGCCGACGGCACGTCCCGGGCAGAGCGCTCGCTGGCCGACTCGGAGGGACTGCGCCCTCTGTGGGACCTGATCGCCGACTTCGGGAGCCTGCGCGTCGCGGCCGCGATCGCCGAGCACCTCGGACTGGTCGCCGCACCCTCCCTGCCGCGCCCGCTGCGCGGCCTCACCGAGGAGGACCGTTCTCGCGTGCGAGAGGTCGTCGACACGCTGGATCTGAGGGAGTGACAGCCGCATGGGCACGAAGAACTACTTGATCGAAGGGCTCTCGGGCACCGGCAAGACCACCGTCGCCGAGGAGCTCCAGCGACGCGGCCACCACGTGATCCACGGGGATCGGGAGCTGGCCTACCAGGGTGACCCCGAGTCCGGTGAGCCGACCGAGACCCAGCTCCACGAGCACCACATCTGGGATGCCCGGAAGGTCAGGCAGCTCGCGGGCGATCAGTCGGCGCCCGCCACCTTCTTCTGCGGCGGCTCGAGGAATCTCCCGCAGTTCCGGGACGTCTTCGACGAGGTGTTCGTGCTGCGGGTCGACCTCGCCACGCTCACCCGGCGGCTGGATGCGCGGCCGGACGAGGAGTGGGGCGGAGGGAAACCGACCGAGCGATCCCGTATCGAGCAGTGGCACCGCAACCACGAGGACGTCCCGGCCGGCGCCATCCCGATCGACGCCACCGCGCCCGTGGCCGACGTCGTGGACGACATCCTCCGGAGGTGCGGCACCCGCACAGTGCGGTAACAGGCTCGCGGAGGCTGCCATCGCGCGCACCGGTGGGGGCACGTCGTTGAACCGGCCTCACCCCGCGTCTACCGTGTTTCGCGGTCGCGCAGCGGCGTCCACCGTGCCCTGCGCGCAGCGAACCGAGCATCCCGGAACGAACCGAGCGTCCCGAGTGGACGAGCGAAAGGGCAGAGCGACATGGTGACCCGACGGACCGTATTCCGCGCCGTGGGCGGCGGACTCCTCGCAGCAGGAGCGGCCCCGACCGTGATGACCTCCCCGGCAGGCGCCGAGAACACCCCCAGCGGCGGAGACCTCGAGGGCACTCTGGTCGTGGTCGAGAAGAGCGGCCATGCCGTCGCCTTCCACGACGCCGCCGACGGGACCCTGCTCGAGCGGATCGAGCTGGGGGAGTACCCGCACGAGATGGTCATCGACAGCGCCTCGAAGTACGCCTACGTCGGCCACTACGGGGTGCGGATGTCCGGTGATGTCGGCAGCGGCGGGACCAGCGTGTTCGTCATCGATCTCGACGCCCGCGAGCTGGTGCGGACGATCGACCTCAGCCCGTTCAACCGCCTCCACGGCATCGCGATCGACGAGCAGGACCGGCTCTACGTCCTCAGCGAGGAGAAGGCCGTGCTGGTGCGGATCGACGATCCCGCAGAGGCCGAGGCCCCGTCGGCCGCCGTGCACACCGGCGGCATCAAGACCCACATGGTCACGCTCAACCGTGAGGGCACCCGCGCCTACGTCACCGGGCTGCTGTCGCACACCGTGAGTCTGGCCGACCCGCACGACGCCTCCGTCGCCCCGGTGATCGCCTCCCCGGGCCGGATCCCGGAGAGCTGCGCCCTCAGCCAGGACGAGAAGCACCTCTACGTCGGCGCCCGCGAGGACAAGGCACTCGTGCGGCTCGATGCGCGGACGATGAAGGAGAAGCAGCGGGCCGACGTCCCCGGCGACCCGCTGCGCGTCTACGTGATCCCCGGCCAGGACAAGCTGCTGACCACGGACATCGAGAACCGCACCGTCACCCGCTACGACGCGGATCTCGCCGAGGAGACCTCCATCGGTTTCGACGGGACGCCGGCCGGGATCTCCTTCCACCCCTCGGAGCCGACGGCGTTCGTGACCCTGCTGGATGCCGACACGGTCGCGATCCTCGACCTCGACGCCTTCACCGTCACCGGCACCATCTCCACCGGCTCCGAGCCCGACGTGACCGCGTTGATCTGACGTCCGAGCGCACCCGGAGCGGTGCCGACAGCGCCCCCGTCGTCGGCTACCGTGTGTGCCAACGCGCGCGATGGGGACGCGGACGGAGCCACGCCGCCCACGGCGGCCGCCGGCCCCTGATCGTGGACGCCCACCGGCGCGCGTACCGCACATGACAGGAAGGCTTCCCCCAGTGAACTCGCTGATCCTCGCCGTCGTCGGCATCGCCATGATGGTCGCGGGGTACGTGCTGTACTCCCGCTTCCTCTCCGGTCGCGTCTACAAGCTCGACGCGGCCTTCCGCACCCCCGCCCATGAGCTGCGCGACGGCGTGGATTTCGTGCCCACCAACAAGTTCGTGCTCTGGGGGCACCACTTCACCTCCGTCGCCGGGGCCGCGCCCATCGTCGGCCCCGCGGTCGCCGTGATCTGGGGCTGGCTGCCCGCGTTCCTGTGGGTCACGCTCGGCACCGTCTTCTTCGCCGGCATGCACGACCTCGGCGCGCTGTGGGCCTCGGTGCGCAACCGCGGCCAGTCCATCGGCACGCTCTCGGCCCGCTACATCGGCGCCCGCGGCAGCCGGCTGTTCCTGGTGGTCATCTTCCTGCTGCTGCTCATGGTCAACGCCGCCTTCGCCGTGGTGATCTCCGGGCTGTTCGTCTCGACCCCGACAGCGGTGATCCCGGTCTGGGGCGCGCTGGTGGTCGCGGTGCTGATCGGTCAGGCCATCTACCGGCTGAAGTGGAGCCTGCCGGTGGTCTCCGTGGTGGGCGTGGCCGCCCTGTACGCCCTGATCCTGGTCGGCGACCGGTTCCCCGTCGCCCTGCCGGAGACGGTGCTGGGGATGTCCGCCGAGGCGTTCTGGATCCTGGTGCTGTTCGTCTACGCCGCCATCGCCTCGACCCTGCCGGTGTGGGTGCTGCTGCAGCCGCGCGACTACATCAACGGCCTGCAGCTGTTCATCGGCCTGGGGCTGCTGTACGGCTCGGTGCTGATCTTCCGGCCCGAGATCGTCGCCCCCTCGTTCAACACCAGCGTGCCCGAGGGCACGCCCGGGGTGATGCCGCTGCTGTTCGTGACCATCGCCTGCGGCGCGATCTCCGGCTTCCACGGCATCGTCTCCTCCGGCACCTCCTCCAAGCAGCTGGACAAGGAGACCGACGCCCGCTTCGTCGGCTACTTCGGCGCCGTCGGCGAGGGGCTGCTGGCGCTCGGCGCGATCATCGCCACCACCGCGGGCTTCCGTACGCTCGCCGACTGGGAATCGGTGTACTCGGCGTTCAACGAGGGCGGCGTCGTCGCGTTCGTCGACGGCGGCGGCGCGATCCTCAACGCCGGCCTGGGCCTGCCGACGTCGCTGTCGGCCACGATCCTGGCCACCATGGCCGTGCTGTTCGCGGCGACCACCATGGATACGGGCGTGCGACTGCAGCGCTTCGTGGTCCAGGAGATGGGCCAGATCGTCGGCCTCAAACTCGGCACGCTCTCGGCGACCCTCGTCGTGCTCGTGGTGTGCCTGGCACTCGCCTTCGGCGCGGGGGCCGACGGGTCCGGCGGCATGCTGATCTGGCCGCTGTTCGGCACCACCAACCAGCTGCTGGCCGGGCTGACCCTGGCGATCCTGGCCGTGATGCTCACCCGCAAGCGCCGCCCCGTGCTGCCGGTGATGATCCCGCTGCTGTTCGTCCTCTTCGTCAGCGTCTACGCCCTGCTGATCCAGCTCGGCGGGTTCCTCGCCGAGGGCAACTGGCTGCTGCTGATCATGGACATCGTCATCCTGATCGCGGCGGTGTGGGTGATCGTCGAATCCGCCATCGCCCTGAACCGTGCGCGCCGGCAGGAGCCGGAACTGGACGAGCCGGCCGCGACGACCGCCGACGAGGGCCGCGCACGCTGATGGCGCGCTCCCGCTGGCGGGCATTCAGCGACGGACTGCGCGAGTTCTACGTCGCCCCGTACCGCCGCACCTTCGCCCGTGCCCGGCGCGACCAGGACGACCTGTTCCGCATGCTGGTGATGAGCGAGATGCTGGGGGTGCCGAACCCCGTCTCGTATTACACCGCGGAGCTGCTGCCGGTGCTCTACGACAGCTTCCACGACTGGCACCGCCGCATGGGCATGGAGCGCTCCCCGCTGGAGGATTTCCGATGCTGCTGAGCCTTGCCGCCCAGCGGCGCGTGCTGTTCCTGGGCGGCAAGGGCGGCGTCGGCAAGACCACCGTCGCCTCCGCGCTCGCGCTCGCCGCCGCGCGGGAGGGCCGGCGGGTGCTGGTGGTCTCCACCGACCCGGCCCACAACCTCGGCCACCTCTGGGATCAGAGGATCGGCGATCGCATCACCCCGCTGGACGGGGACGGAGGTGCCGCGGCTGCGATGGATGGCGACGGTGGCCCGCGTGTCGGCGCCGGTCCCGCCGCTGGAGATGGCACCAGCGGCGGCTTGCTCGCCGGCATCGAGATCGACCCCGACGCCACCACGGATCAGCACCTGGCCGAGGTGGGCAGCACCCTGAAGCGGCTGATGCCCGAGCACCTCGCCGGCGAGGTCGACAAGCACATGGGCCTCTCCCGCCGCTCCCCGGGCACCCACGAGGCCGCTGTGCTGGAGCGGATCACCGAGCTGGTCGAGACCGGGATGCAGGACTTCGACCTGGTCGTCGTCGACACCGCCCCCTCCGGTCATACCGCCCGACTGATGACGCTGCCGGAGGTCATGACGGCCTGGACCGACGGGCTGCTGAGCCGCCGGGAGAAGTCCGAGAAGCTGGGCGCGGCGCTGCGGGGCCTGGACGGGCACGGCTCGAAGATCCTCGGCAGTGCCGCCCCGCGCGACCCCGTCGCGGAGCGCGACGAGGAGATCCGCTCCATCCTGCTGCGCCGCCGCGATCGCCTCGCTGGCCTCCGGGAGGTTCTCACCGACGCCGAGACCACCTCCTTCGCGATCGTGCTGGCCGCCGAGCGTCTGCCGGTGCTCGAGACCATCGAGCTGCACGAGGAGCTGACCCGCACCGGCGTCGACGTCGGCGCACTCGTGGTCAACAAGCGCTCCCCGGCAGGCCGCGGGGACTTCCTGGAGCGCCGCCGGGCACTGGAGGAGGAGCATCTGGCCACCCTCCGCTCCGCGCTGCCGGAGGTGCCGCTGCAGGAGATCCCGCTGGGGGAGGAGGACGTCGTCGGCGTCGCCGCGCTGGAGCGGTTCGCGCGGTTGCTGTGACGTGCTGACGGCTCGAGGCCGCGCCTTCCCGGCACCCGAACATGCCCGCCGGGGCTCGTCGCCGCGGACATGCAGCTGGCCATGCTGTCCCTCGCCAACCCCGTGGTCCTCCAGCAGCTGGACGAGAAGAGCGACAGTTACGAGCACGCCCGGCTGATGAGTGTGGACCGGGCCCGAGAGGTGCCCGTGTCGATCCGGACGTTCCTCACCGAGGTCAGCGCCATGGAGGCCTCCGACGGCGGGGGCGTCCTGGCGGGCGAGCCCGAGGACACCCTGCGCGAGCTGACCGTTTGGACCGATGCAGAGGGCGTGACCGAGGGGGTCACTCGTCGGTCTTCTCGATCCGCGCGATGCAGTCGGTGCGGAAGCCGCGCACTGCCTCGCGCAGCCGGCACCAGCCCACCAGGATCCAGGCGCCGCGCACGGTGATCAGTCCCAGCGGCTCCACGTGCCGCTGGGTGCGCTCGCCGCAGAGGTGCGAGACGTACTCGAGCTCGAGAACGCGCGGCCGGACCAGCACATCGCGGATCACCGCGTCGACGTCCTCGGTGGCTCTGCCCTCCGGGGCCATGCTCGCCACCCGGCCGGCGAGGTCCCGGACCATCTCCCGACGCTCGGGAGGCAGAGCGGCCAGAACTTTATCCATCGCCCGGCGCGAATCTCCTGCGAAGGGCGAGCCCATCATGACGCTGAGCCCGGCGACGACCGCCGTCGCCTCCTGCGGCGTGAAGGCCAGCGGCGGCAGCGAGTAGTCCCGTCGGACCGCGTACCCGCCGCGCCGCCCGGGCTCGGCGTAGATCGGGACGCCGGCCTCCTGCAGCGCGCGGACATCCCGCTCGATGGTGCGGGTGCTCACCCCGAATCGCGCGGCCAGCCGCGGCACCGAGATGGGGCGTTCGGCGTTGGCTCGCAGCACGTCGAGCACGGCGTGGTGACGTTCACTGCGGCGCATCCTCTCAGGGTAGAGAGCGCGACCGGGACTACGGCGAAAGTTCGGGTCGAAACCCCGACAGACTGCTGTCGCGCGGCCGCCTGATCCTGGAGGCACACACCCCGATCAGAGAGGAAAACTCCACCATGACCAGTCCGAACATGTTCATCGTCTACGTCAGCGACGTCGTCCGGACCGTCGACTTCTACCGACAGCTCTTCGACATCGAGCCGAGCTTCTTCCCCAGCCCCGGGTTCGCCGCCTTCTCCCTGGCCGACGGGGTGGACCTGGCCCTGTGGAGCGGTCACGGCGACGCGCTCGCCGGAGACCCGGTGCGCACCAGCGAGGTGACCCTGTGCCTGCCCGGCGGGCCGGAAGTCGTCGAGGAGCAGTACCGCACCTGGGCGGGCCTCGGCGTCACGGTGCTTGAGCCCCCTCACGACGCCGTCTTCGGCCGCACCTTCGTCGTCGCCGACCCCGACGGGAACCGCATCCGCGTCGCGCCGGTGGACTGACGGGCCCGCCGGCCCGGCGTCGATGCCCCGAAGGGTTCGAACCCCGTCGGGGCATCGTGCGCGGCTATTCGGCGCGCTCTCGATGGTCAGCAGTGAGGATGTGAGCGACGGGCACTGAACTCATGAATCACTTCTCAGGATGACGGAGAGAAGCCGCGGATCGGTCCGCGCGGCTGCTGTATCGCGTCAGTGAGTCGCAGCCGAGCGAGCTGCCGTCCCTGCGCGCCCCAGCGCCAGCTGCGCGAATCGCTCCCCGATCAGGCGATGC
The DNA here is from genome assembly GCF_042666535.1 of Brachybacterium sp. GCM10030252. Lineage (NCBI taxonomy): Bacteria > Bacillati > Actinomycetota > Actinomycetes > Micrococcales > Dermabacteraceae > Brachybacterium > Brachybacterium sp. GCM10030252. Next base: position 16,901 of record NZ_JBHTDM010000003.1, read on the forward strand.
GCTGCGGTCGAAGGGTGCAGCCCGTCGGGCAGCGGCAGCCGGTCGGCGTCGGCCTCGCCGTACAGGGAGAGCCCGTCGACCAGGTGCAGGTGCTGGTCGTCGCTGCGCCCCTCGAGTACCTCCCTCGTGGCGTCCCGGATCACCTCGAGGGTCAGTCGCCCCAGCTCCGTGTCGCCGGGGGCCCCGGTCGCCGTGAAGCGCACCTGGTCGCTGCCGATGCTCTCGGGGTCGATAGCACCCGGGCCGGGAGTGCGCTCGTGGATCCCACAGTAGATCGGGGTGACCACGAGCAGCGGAGCATCGGGATGGCCTTCGCGAACGGTGTCGAGCAGCCCGTGCAGTGCGGGGACGAACGTGCGGCGCCGCATGGCATCGGCGTTGACGAGGTTGATGCCGATCGCGAGGCTCACCACGTCGGCCGGCTCGTCACGGACGATGCGGCCGATGAACGGATCGGCCATGGCGCTGCCGCCCAGCGGCCAGGTTCCGCAGCCGCATGCCGGCCGCGCGGGCGGCGACCACGGGCCAGATGCCGGTCGGGTGGGTGGCGTTCGAGCCCTGACTGATCGAGCTGCCGTAGTGGATCCACCGCGGCCCCGTCTGCTCCGCGGGCCGCACCGGTGCGTCGGCGCGCGCGGAGAGGATCTCGACCTCCTCGGTGTGGGGCAGCCACAGCTGGACGTGGTGCTCACCGGGGGAGGGGAGCTCGAGGAGGACCCGGTGCGGGGATCCGGTGACCAGTTCCGTGCTGCCGTCCCGGAGGTCGACCTGGACTGCGTCACCACCGGTGAGGCTCTCGCTGCGCAGGAGTTCGCCGTCGACGACCACGTCCACGGCGCCCCGTGGGCGCGGCGCACCGACGTAGTCCACGCGGCGGGGGTGCAGGACCAGCTCCACCTGCCCTGCCGCAGTGCGCAGCTCCAGGCGCACCCCGGAGGGCTGTGCCTCCATGGCCATCAGCTGCGGCTCGGGCCAGCGCTCGCGCAGCCACGAGGGCAGCCGGTGGGGCCGCACGCCCCGTGCGGTCCGCTCCAGGCCGCCGTCAGCGGCGGTTGCGGAGCCGAGGAGGAACTCGTCGGTGAGAGGGACGTCGATCATGCGGGGTGTCCTTCGCGGGAAGCTGAGCCGGTGCGGGGAAGGTGCGCCGCACGAGCTGTCGGGCCGACGCTCGCCGAGACCACGGCAGCGTCCGTGAGAGCGGGACCATCCGGTGTCCCCGAGTATGCCGTGTTGCGTCGCCGGCGTGCCCGGCCCGGCCCGTCCCGTCGCTTCCCGTCGACCCCGGACGTCGCCCGCGAGCGACCCGGGCCGCGACGGGAGGCCGATGACGGACCGGTACCCGGCTCCGTAGCGTCCGACGGTATGCAGACAGGAACGTCACCACAGCGACCCTCGCGCCGCGACGCCCTGCGCCTCGGCGCTCTGGCCAGCACTGGCCTCGCCCTTCCCGCCCTCGCCGGCTGCTCGGGAGGCGGGCTGCTGCCGGGCGGGCTCTTCGCCGGCAACCAGAGCGCCCAGGGCAGCGCCGGCGTCGTGATCGAGAGCGCAGCCCGGTTGCCGGAGCCCTTCACCGCACCCCTGCCGATCCCGCCCGTGCTGGAGCCGGTCGGCACGGACGGTGACGCGGACCGCTACGAGCTCATCCAGAAGGTGGGCCAGGCGCAGATCCTGCCGGAGGTCACCACCGAGGTGTGGGGCTATGACGGCATCTTCCCGGGCCCCACCCTGGAGACCCGGCGGGACCGGGAGACCGTCGTGACCCACCACAACGGGCTGGACGTGCCGACCGTCGTGCACCTGCACGGCGGGGTCACGCCGGCCGAGCACGACGGCTACCCCACCGACTTCGTCGAGCCCGGGTCGAGCCGCGAGTACGTCTACCCGCTCCGGCAGCGCGCGATGACGCTGTGGTACCACGACCACCGGATGGACTTCACCGGGCCGCAGGTCCACCGCGGCCTGGCCGGCTTCCACCTGGTCCGCGATGACGAGGAGGACGCGCTCGGTCTGCCGGCGGGGGAGCGGGAGATCCCGCTGATGATCGTCGACCGCAGCTTCGCCGAGGACGGCTCGTTCCTCTACCCCTCGATCGACCCCACGCTGCAGGAGCATCCCGGGGTCGAGGAGGAATACCTCAGCGGCGTGCTCGGCGACTGTATCCTGGTCAACGGCGCCGCGTGGCCCGTCCTGGAGGTCACGAACACGATGTACCGCTTCCGGCTGCTGAACGCCTCGAACGCCCGACGGTACGAGCTCGCCCTGGATCCGCAGCCGGCCGACGGGGCATCGTTCGTCCAGATCGGCAGCGACGGAGGCCTGCTGGCCGCGCCCGTCGCGCACGAGTCGATCGAGATCGCGCAGGCCGAACGGTTCGACGTGGTGGTCGACTTCTCCGCATACTCGGTGGGGGACGAGGTGACGCTCGTGAACCGGCTGGGTCAGGACGGCACCGGCCAGGTGATGCGCTTCGTCGTCGCCCGCGAAGGTCCGGAGGAGGCGCGGATCCCCGAGACGCTCTCCGAGATCACGCCGCTCTCCCGTGACGAGGTCACCGTCGAGCGGGAGTTCGTCTTCCAGCGCGGCGGCGCCGAGCACGAGGGCATGACCCTGTGGACCATCAATGGCGAACCCTTCGACCCCGACCGCATCGAGGCTGCGCCGCAGCTGGGTGAGGTGGAGCTGTGGCGGATCCGTGCGCTGAACCTCGCCCACCCCTTCCACGTCCACCTCTCGCCGTTCCAGGTGCTCAGCACGGGCGGCGGGGACGATCCGGGCCCTTACAACGGCGGGTGGAAGGACACCGTCAATCTCGGCAGCGGCGGGGAGGCGGAGATCCTGGTGCGCTTCGAGCAGTTCACCGGGAAGTTCGTCGTCCATTGCCACAACCTCGAGCACGAGGACATGATGATGATGGCCAACTTCGAGGTGTTCTGACCTGCGGTCATTGCTTCTCGTCGGTCGTCAGGCCTCGTCCTCGGAGTAGAGCCCGGAGCGGTGCGCGATGACGGCCAGCTCGGTGCGGTCGCGGGCGTCGAGCTTGGTGAGAATACGGCTGACGTAGGTGCGGGCCGTGGCGGGGGAGACGAATAGGCGGCGGGCGATCTCTGCGTTCGTCTCGCCATGGGCGATACGGCGCAGCACGGCGAGCTCGCGCTCGGTCAGGCGCGCCAGGCGCGGATCCGGTGCCTGTGGGACGGCCGAGGATGCCAGCTGCGCCATGACCTGTCGGGTGATGCGCGGCGAGAGCAGGTTCTCCCCGGCCGCGACCGTCCGCACGCCGTCGCGCAGGTCGCCGGCGGGGGTGTCCTTGAGCAGGTATCCGGCCGCGCCCGCCCGGACGGCGGCGAGGATCTCGGCCTCGTCGTCGAACGTCGTGAGGATCAGCACCCGCACTGCATCCAGGTCCCCGTCGGCCGTGATCTCGGCGGTGGCGGCGATGCCGTCGGTATCGGGCATCCGGATATCCATGAGCACCACGTCGGGATGGTGCCGTCGGGTCAGCTCGACGGCCTCTCGGCCGGAGCGGGCCTCAGCCACCACACTGAGGCCAGTGGCCCCCTCGAGAAGGGCGCGCAGACCTGCGCGCACCAGGTCCTGGTCGTCGGCCAGCAGCACGCGGATCATCGCGCCTCCTCGTCGTGGGCGAGCGGCAGCACCGCGCGGACGGCGAATCCGCTGTTCTCGGGGCCCGCGGTGAGGTGCCCGCCGAGGGCTTCGGCGCGCTCGCGCATGCCCACGATGCCCGCCCCGTGCGATGCCGGCGGCCCCGCGTCGCCGTTGTCGATCACCGACAGCTCGAGTACGCCCTCGACGATGCGCGCCGTCACCTCCACCCTGCTTGCGCGAGAATGACGGACGACGTTGACAGCCGACTCCTGCACGATCCGGGCGGCCGCCGCGTCGACCGGTCCGGGCAGTGGGGCATCGAGCTGGACCGACGTCGACAGCTCCGTGCCGGGCACGAGCAGCGTCGGCAGGCTCTCGAGCACGGCGGAGAGAGACTCGGCCGGCGCGTGCGCCTCGTCCGGGGCCCGCAGCAGTCGCACAGTGCGTCGCAGCTCCGAGAGCACCGCCTGGGAGGAGTCGGTGATGATCCCCAGCGCCGCGTCGGCGGCGGCCCGGTCTCCTCGATCGAGCGCCTCGCGGGCCACGTCGGCGTGCAACGAGATGACGGTCGTGCGGTGACCGAGCGCGTCGTGCAGGTCGCGGGCGATCGCCTCGCGTTCGATGCGGGCACTCTCGGCGGTGCGTCGGCGTTCGTCCTCGGCGGTCAGGGCGATGATGCGGCGGGCATCGGCCACCAGGCGGCGGCGCGAGCGGAGCCCGTCACCGAGGGCGATCGCGGCCGCCATCAGCAGCACGTGGCCGGCCAGCTCGTACCCGATCACCAGGGAGGCGGCCTCGCCCTCGGCGAGGCGGAAGAACACGCTGGCGCCGACGACGAGCAGCGCGGCGCCGATCGCCCAGCGCAGGCGGCCGGCCTCGGCGGCGGAGAACAGGGCCGCGGCGACCGGCACCGCGACCCCGATGGCCGGGTAGCCGAAGGAGTAGTAGGCGAACAGGCCCAGCACCGAGACGGCGAGGACGAGGACCGGGTAGCGGCGACGCACCAGCATCACCGCGCCCAGGCCGGCGGCCCACAGGTAGGTGACGGCATCGGACTCGGTGTCCCCGCCGACGCCCGCGGAGATGATCGCGACCAGCACCCCGGTCACCGCGAGCGCCAGGATGATGTCCAGCGGCCGGCCGCCCAGTCCGCGCGCCGGCCCCGTCGGGGCGTTCAGGCGGGAGGTGGAGGGCGTGGTCACGGTGACAGCGTAAGCCGGGCCTGGCGACGTCGGCGTCGGCCGCGAGGCGACATCGCGGTGTCGGCGGGCGGCGTACCCGGCTCGCGACGGCCGACGGATGTGGAGATGGCCAGCCGATTCCTAGTGTTCCGGGCATGACGAACCAGACCGCGTCCTCCGCTCCTGTCCGCACCTCTCGGGGCCCGCTGGGACTGTCGATCCTCGCGATCCTCGGCCTCGCCCTGCTCGGTGTTCCGCGCGTGATCCTGCACGACCTCGGCGTGCTCCACCCCGGCACGCTGGCGAACATGCTGCTGGTGTTCGTGCCCGTGATCGTGTGGATCGCCGTCGCGATCGCCGCGAGGGTGCCCCGCCCGTTCCTGACGCTGCTGGCGATCGGCGCCTGCTACGGCGTGCTCCTCGCGATCGGACACCAGATCTTCTGGGGCGCCTCGTTCCCCGACGGCGGCCCGTCGCTGGGCGGGAACCTCTCCGGTCTCGATCCGACGGCCCAGGCCATCGTGTTCCGCCTGGTCGCGGTCTTCTCGAGCCTGTTCACCGGGCTCATCGTCGGCGTGCTCTCGGGCCTCGTCGCTGAGCTGGTCCGGCTCATCCTGCGCGGGGTCCGCCGCGCCGCGTGAGGTCGCGTGCCGGGTGAGAGCGCGACGCGACGCAGTGCCCTCAGCCGCGGTTCTGCTGCCACCACAGTGCCGCCTGGACCCGCGAGTCCAGCTGCAGCTTGGCCAGCGCGTGGGACAGGTGGGACTTCACGGTGGTGATCTCGACGAACAGGTCGCTGGCGATCTGCTGGTTGGACATGCCCTGGGCGACGAGCGCGAGGACGTCCTCCTCGCGGCGGGTCAGCGGCGGGGTGGGAGCGGCCTGTGCGGTCGCATCTGCGATCTCCGAGCGGGAGCCGGGCCCGGGTCCGGGTGCCTCGGCGGCCCCGGCATCGGTGGTGCCCCGGTCCATGGCTACGCGGCCCGCACCGGCGGCCGGCGTGGCTGTCGCCTCGTGCCGGGACGGCAGTGCGCGCCCCCGCAGCGCCCCCACCACCGCCTTGGTCGCCGCCGCGGACAGCACGGCGTCACCCCGGTGGACGTCGCGCACCGCGGCGAGGATCCGCTCCGGGTCCTCGGTCTTGACCAGATAGCCGTCGGCCCCCGCGGCGAGCGCACCGAGCACGTACTCATCGAGGTCGAATCCCGAGATCACCAGCACGTTCGCACCCGTCTCCCGGAGGCGCGGCGTGATCTCGATACCGGTCGCGCCGGGCATGCGGACATCGGTCAGCACGACGTCGGGCCGGTGCTCGCGGGCCGCGGCCAGCGCCCCGGTGCCGTCGGAGGCCTCGGCGACCACGGTGACGTCGGGCGCCGAGTTCAGCAGCGCGACCAGCCCGGAGCGCACCGCGGGGTGGTCGTCGGCGACGAGCAGACGGATGGGTTCACTCATGAGGTGCGCTCCTGATCCTCGAGGGAGACGGTGGGCCGGTGCGGACCGGCGTGGGCGGGCTGGGCGGCTCGCGAGGAGACCTCGGTGCGGCCGACGGGCAGACACGCATGGACCCGCCACGTCTCCGGCTCGCCGGCATCGGAGGCCATCGGCTCGGACACGGCGGTGCCGCCCACGGCAGTGGCACGGTGGGTGATCGCTCCGCGCCCCACGCCGGCACCGGGCTCCGACTGCACCGCGAGGCCGTTGACCAGCTCGAGCGTCACGGCGTCGGCTTCCGCGCGGACCACCAACGAGCTCGGCGCCCGACCGTGCTGGACCGCATTGGTGACGGCCTCTGCGGCGATGCGCAGCAGAGCGGCCTGCACCGACGGGTCCACGCGCGCCGGGTCCGTGGCGGCGGGGTCGATCTCCACGCGCGCCGCGGGGTCCCGGCCTCGCAGCCGCGCTTCGAGCGAGGGCCAGTCCAGCGTGGCGGTGGGCAGGGCGCCGGATTCCTCGCTCGAGAGCACCCCAATGATCGAGCGCAGATCGCGCAGCGCCGCGTGCGCCGATTCCCGGGCCGTGACCAGCGAGCGTCCACGCGCCTGCTCGTCCTCGAGGGAGGCGGCCAGATTCGTGTGCAGAGAGACCGCGCTGAGATGCCCCGCGATGACGTCGTGCAGGTCGTGGGCGATCTGGCGGCGCTCCGTCTCGACGGCATGGACGGCGCGGGTGGCTGCGAGCTCGCGTTCGAGCCCGGCGAGACTCTCTGCCGCCTCCCGGGCCCCGCGATGGTGGCGCACCTCCCAGCCCCACAGCAGCGGAGTGGTCACCACGAGCACCGTCACCATCAGCACCACCAGCAGGATCGGCCCGACGCCGTTGATCACGACGGTGGTGATCAGCGCGATCGCGCCGGCCGCGACCGCGAGGGCGGTGGTCGCGCGAGCCAGGCGGCGGCTGCCGTGCATCACCGGGTCGAACAGCGCCTCGAACAGCAGGAAGTACGCCGAGATCTGCCCACCGACGACGATCTCCAGCACCGCGAGCGGGCCGGCCACGGCCAGGGTCACCACCGGACGGCGACGCCGCCAGATCATGCTCGCGCAGCCGGCCAGCATCAGCGTCACCGAGAGCCACAGCGGCCACCGTCCGTCGGCCTCGACGAAACCGGAGTTGCTCGCCCCGGAGGCCGCCAGCAGCAGCACCAGCGCCGCATACCCGCCGGCGATCAGCAGGTCCCGGCGCTCCGAGCCGAGGCGACCGAGGTCCTCGGGCGAGGGGTCGGCCGCCACCGGCGCCGGGGGAGTGGACATGTTCCGAGGTTACGACGCCGTGGCGCACGCCACCTCCCCTGCGCGCGCGGTCGGCACCTTCGGAGGAGGACCGCAGCGGCACCGCCCGGCAGGATCGACGGCATGGAATCGCTCGTCGACACTGCCGGACCGCTCGGCCTGCTCCTGCTCGCCCTCGTGGACTCCACCTCGATGGGCACCCTGGTGATCCCGGTGATCCTGCTGGTCGTCGCGGAGGGCGGGGCGCTCCGCGTAGCCGGCCGCACCCTGCTCTACCTCGTGGTGATCGCCGTGTTCTACCTGCTCCTCGGCATCGCACTGCTAGCCGGGCTGCTGCCGCTGATGGAGACCTTCGGGCACCTGCTGGCCGCGCCACCGGTGACCGTGCTGCTCGCCGCGCTCGGCGTGGCGCTGGTGATCTGGTCCTTCCGCCTGGACCCCAAGTCCATCGCCAAGCGCGGCGGGGATCCGGAGGCCTCGGCGCGGAAGTGGACCGAGCGCGCGCGCCGTGCCTCGGGCCGGCCCGCGACGCTGGTCGGCCTGGCTCTTCTGGCCGGAGTCATCGAAGCGGCCTCGATGATCCCGTACCTCGCGGCGATGGGCATCATCGCCGACATGGGCATCGGCCTGGGCACCGGCTCGCTGGTGCTGGTCGGCTACTGCGCGGTAATGATCGTGCCCGGCATCCTCTTGAGCGGAGTGCGCGCGGCCCTCGGGGCGCGCGGGGACGCCGTGCTCGAGCGGGTCCACAGCTGGTCGGTCAAGAGCGCGGCCGGCGCCTTCTCGTGGACCGTCGGCATCGTCGGCGCCATCATCGCGCTGAACACCCTCGGTCCGGCGCTGGAGCTGCTGACCGGCGGGCAGATCTCCTGACACCGGCACCGGCACCGGCACCGGCACTGCCAGCACGGCACCAGCAGCGGCGCCGCCGTGGCGGTACCACCGGCGCCGACACTGCGCTCGCCGATACTCTGGGCAGATGCCGAGACCGCTGTTGACGACCGACGACATGAGCACCACCTGGACCCTGCCCGGTCTGGAGCTGCGCGACATCACCCTGCCGGTCCCGCTGGACCACGCCGAGACCGGCTCGCCGCGCCTGGAGCTGTTCGCGCGGATCATCTCGGAGCCCGACGGGCAGAAGAAGCCCTATCTCGTCTTCCTCCAGGGCGGCCCGGGCGCCGAGGCCCCGCGCCCGCTCGGCGCCGAGAACCCGCCCTGGCTGGCCCGCGCCCTGCGCGAGCACCGCGTGGTCATGCTCGACCAGCGCGGCACCGGCCGTTCCACCCCCGTCGGGCTCGACACCGCTCTGCCTGAGGGTGCCATCGCGGGCGCCGCCACCCTGCGCGAGGCCACCGCCTCCCAGCAGGCCGCCTACCTCACCCACTTCCGGGCCGACGCGATCGCCCGCGACGCCGAGCTGCTGCGCGAGCATCTGGGCGCCGAGAAATGGTCGCTGCTGGGCCAGTCCTTCGGCGGGTTCACCACCCTGCGCTACCTCAGCGCCCATGCCGGCTCCGTCGACAAGGCCCTGTTCACCGGCGGCCTGCCCTCTGTCGGGCCGGACATGGACGCCGCCTACGCCACCACCTGGCAGGGCATGAACGCCCGCAGCGAGCGGTACTGGGCCCGCTTCCCCGGCGACCGGGACCGCTTCCGCCGCCTCGCCGATCTCGCCGCCGACGGGCATCTGCGCCTTCCCGACGGGCAGCGCGTCGGCATCGAGCGCCTGCGCCGGCTCGGCCACCTGCTGGGCGCCTCCCAGGGCCAGGAGAAGCTGCACTATCTCCTCGACCTCGATCCGGCCTCGCCCGCCTTCGCGCACGACCTCGCCTCGGCGCTGCCCTTCGGCGGCCGCAATCCGCTGTACGCCGTGATCCACGAATCCTGCTGGGCCGACGGCACCGCCACCCGCTGGGCCGGGGACCGCATGATGCCCCAGGAGGTGCGGGAGGATGCGACGCTGCTGGCCGGCGAGCACATCCACCGCGACCTGTTCGACGAGGATCCCGAGCTCGCCCCCTGGGCGGAGGCCGCCGACCTGCTGGCCGAGCACGAATGGCCCCGGCTCTACGACGAGGCCGCCCTGCGGGCGGCCGACGTGCCGGGCGCCGCGGCGATCTACTTCGAGGACGCCTACGTGCCCCGCCGGTACTCCCTGGCCACGGCCGAGCTGCTGCCCGGCCTGCGCACCTGGGTCACCAGCGAGTACGAGCACAACGGCCTGCGCGCCGGCGGCGACCGGGTGCTCGACCACCTGCTCGACCTCGCCGACGGACGCCGCGCCGCCTGAGGAGGGCGGTCAGTACCTCGAGGCGTGGAACATCGCCGGCGCATCCGGTGCGATCGACCGCTCCAGAATGCACTCTGCGAGCAGATCGCCGATCGCCGGGCCCAGTGTGATGCCGCTGTGCATCACGGCCTCGTAGTACCCGGGCAGCTCGGCCATGCCACCCAGGATCGGCATCCCGTCGCGGGGGAGGGGGCGCACACCGACGCGGGCCGCCACCAGGTCCGCCCCGTCGAACCCGGAGTGGAAGGCTGAAGCCCGCCCCAGCAGCTCCTCCACCGCGTCAGCTGGTGGGGCGGCGGTGCCGTCGGCCTGGCCAAGGTGGGCATCGACCGCATCGCTGTGGAGGAGGTACGTCGTGCCGCCGGTCGGTCGGATGTCGAGCAGTTCATGCATCACCACCAACGGGGTGACCGGGTCGCCGGTGCGTACTCGGACCACCAGCCCGGGCCGTGAGGTGAGCGGGAGCGTCCTGCCCAGCATCGCGGCCACCGCCGGCGCGCCGAGTCCGGCGGCATTGACGACCGCGTCGGCGTGCAGGCGCTCGCGGTCGGTGACCACGGTGTATCCGTCGGCCTCGTGCGCGATGGAGCGCACGGGCGAGCTCGTCCGGACCGTGCCGGCCCCGAGCCCGGAGAGGCAATGGCGCACATAGAGCGCGGGGTCGAGCCATCCTTCCTCGGGGTAGAGGACGGCTTCCTCATCGGCGACGTGCGGAAGGGCCAGGCCCCGGTCACGGAACACCTCGTGCAGCCGGGTCCGGTGCAACGGGTATCCCCACTGCTCGAGGTGCCGCGTTCTCTCGGCGAATCCCTGCCGGTAGTGCCCCGTCGTCAGGGTGCCGCTCTCGGTGAACCACGGGCTCGGGGACCGGGCGGAGCGGTCACGGTGCGCGCGCAGACCTGCGGCGTTCAGCGCGAAGTACTCCCGCGGCGTCTTGTTGCTGGCATTGACCCAGCCCAGCCCTCGTCCGCTGGCCGCCTCGAACGGGTGATCCCCGGCCTCGAGCACCACCAAGTCCCGTACGCCGCGGCGCGCGAGGGCGTCGGCGATCGACAGGCCGATCACCCCCGCACCGATGACGACGATGCGCATCAGACCGCCGTTGCCTGCGAACCGGCGGTCCGCACTGCGCCCGCGGGAGCGCGCCACAGCCCGGTCAGCTTCGCGACCAACAGCAGCGCGGCGCACAGCGCCACGCATCCCAGCCCCACGGCCAGGTTCCCGAACTGCACGATCACCACGGGGACCAGCGCCGTGACCAGGCCGCCGCCCACGAATGGGCTCGAGAAGGGTGCGCGCAGGGCGAACCCTTCACCGGCCTTGGTGCGCAGCCCGGGATCAGCTGCCCGCAGCAGCATGAGGCCGACGGAGGAGACGCCGGTCATGGCGCCGAAATTGACGATGCTGTTCTCGACCCAGTCGGTGCGGAAGAGGCGGGGCCCGACGACGTAGAACATGACGACGCTGATCACGATCGCCACCACCGTCAGCACCACGATCGCGGCGAGGTTCTCGAGCAGGACGGGCAGCTGGATGGAGGCCACGGCCGCCACGACCAGGAAGTCCAACGCGATCCCGGCGATCTGGTTGAACGTGCGCCGGTCGACGATCCGCGACAGCGCCGTGCGCTGGATGACCAGCTGCACCAGCAGCCCGCCGATCATCGCCAGGGGGAACAGCGGCACCCCGGTGAACACCAGGTCGATGAGCGCCTTGAGCGCCCACCCGATCAGGATCGCGACCATGATCAGGCTGAAGTGGAAGGCCAGATTGTCCAGGGAGGCCTTGTGCAGACGGCTGACCGACTGCACCTCGCCGTCGCCGTCGACCAGGAGGTCCTCCCGGCCCGCCTGGTCACCGCCCGGCGCCGAGGTGCGCAGCTGCCCCCGGCGGGAGGCGATGTTCAGCAGCACCATGCCTCCGAAGATCCCGAAGATGAGACCGAACGTGGCAAGGCCCAGCGCCAGCGAGCTGCCGTCCTGCCATCCGAACTGCTCGAAGACGGGAGCCATGCCCGCGGCCGTGCCATGACCGCCGGGCCAGCTGATCTCCAGCAGCGATGCCGCCAGCGGATGGGTGCCGAACACGGGCGTGAGCAGCAGGACGCACATCAGGGCGGAGGCGCCCACCAGCGCCAGCGTGCTGAGGTAGCTGTAGAGCACGTGGGGTGCGGCGACGCCCGCTGCCTCCTTGATGCTGGGCAGCTTGGAGCCCATCAGCATCGGCGCGAACACGAAGGCGATCAGGATGCCGCCCATGGCCGACCAGGTCTCGTTCATTGCCTCGGAGACGAGGCCGAGCGCGAACGGGCCCGCGGCGATGCCGATCAGCCCACCGATCAGCGCAGCGGGGATGAAGAACCGTCGCAGCGCCGGGATCAGCAGCCGCAGGAGGACGCCGACCAGGAGCAGGACCCCGAGGAAGCCGATCGAGAGCATCAGCGATTCGAGCTGCTCCGAGCTCAGAGGGACGACATCAAACATGGGTGGGTTCCTTCCGGGAGAACCGTGTCCAGCTGAACGGGGAGAGCTCGGCCGGCTTCTGCCCGCTGTCCAGCCACTGGTCGAGCAGGGCTGCGACGGCGGGCACCAGCGCCCATCCGTGCCCGCTCCACCCGGCAGCGATGAACAGATTCGGGGCCTCCGGGGCGGTGTCGATGACGGGGATGCCGTCCAGCGAGGCCGTCTCGGCACGGGAGGCGTCGGCCTCGAGCAGAGAGAGCTCGCCGAGTCCCGGGAAGGTGCGGGCCAGCTGCGCGAGGTTGCCCTCGACGTTGGCCGGGACCACGGTGCCGCGACCCGTCTCCTCGGAGCGGACTCCGCGCCATCCACCGCTGAGCATGACCACGTCATCCTCGAGGATCTTCACCGAGAGCGGCCGCCCGTCGTGTGCCACCAGGTAGCGGATCTGCGTGGGGTGGGCGGCCTTGGCCAGCACGGCCTGGGGATAGACCGGCCAGAGAGGGAGCTCGTCGAGCTGAGAGCGGGAGAGGAGGCCGTTCGTCCCGGCGTTCGCGGCCAGCGTGACCGAGCTGCCGGCGGTGACAGTTGTCCCGTCCTCCAGGAGGAGGCCGACGGCTCGGCCGGCCTCATCCCGTCGGACCGAGTGCACGGGGGAGGCCTCGAGGATCTCGGCGCCGTGGCGGATCGCGTCCTGGGCATAGAGGTGGGTGGTTGCCTCGTGGCTCGCAACACCGTCGTGCGGGCAGTAGCTCGCCCCGAGCACGTCCTCGGTGACGGTCGGGAGCTGCGAGCGAGTGGTCTGCTGGTCCCAGAGCTCGGTGGCGATCCCCGCGGAGTTCTGGTGGGCGGCGCGCACGGTCGAGGCGCCCAGGCTCGAGGCGAACCCGGAGGACTCGGCCTCGCGCAGGTACAGGCCGCCGCTGCGGACGTACCCGGTGTCCCCGCCGAGATCCTCGGCGAGGCCCGGCCAGATCTCCTGGGCGAGCCGCGCGAGCTCGAGCTCGCGGATGTCCCGGCGATTGGCGCGCACCCCGCGCTTGCCCAGGCCACCCGAGGCGCCCGCCGCGATCGTGGCGGCCTCGAGGACGAGGACCGACTCGCCGCGGCGAGCAAGACGCGAGGCGAGCGCGAGCCCGTGGGCCCCGGCGCCGACGATGACGTGCTGTGCTTCTCTCAACGGACCCTCTTCCTCGGAGATCAATGTGGTGCAGGTAACCATAGTTTCACTTGGCTGTCACTATGAAGGAAATGTTTCACCACATGGTGGACGACGATGGGGCGAGCCGGAGAGCGCAGGAGAGAGGCAGGACAATGGATGAGGCGAGGGATGACGCCGGAACGTCGGGCACGGCCGAGGGGGTCCGCCCGGGCACGGAGCGCCCCCTGAGCGCAGCTCAGCAGAAGGTCGCACTGCTCGCCCGGCACGACCCGCTGGGATTCGCGACCAGCTCGGTCCAGGTCATCGCCCAGCGCGCGCAGGTCAGCGAGGCGACGGTCGTCAGAACCGCCCGACGATTGGGATACGCCGGTCTGCCCGAGCTCAAGGCCGCCTGCCTGGCCTCACATCGGACCGCTGCGGCGCTGCCCGAAGTGATCAAAGGGCGGTTCGACGCGCTGGGCGAGGACGTCGAGGCCTCCATCCTCCGCAGCCACTCGGAGGTTGAGCAGGGATTCTCCGAGACCTTCACCGCTCCCGGCTATGCCGCCCTGCTCCAGGGGTGCCTGTCCGCCTCGCGGCTGGTCTTCTTCGGGCTCGGCACCGCCTATTCCGTGGCGACCTACGCAGCCTTGGAGTGCCGCCGCAACGGGGTCGAGGCCGTAGCGCTGACCGGAGGCGGGCACAGCCTCGCCGATGCGGTCTTCGCCCTGCGGCCTGGCGACTGCGTCCTCACTCTGGCGCCCATCAACGTCGGCCCCGACCTGCGCCGCTTCGCCCGAGCGGCCGCCCGGGGCGCGCACCGCTCGGTGATGATCAGCCAGCTCGACGAGCCCGACGGCGCCGCACCGGGCATCGACTGGGTGCGGTTGCCGGGCACGAGCGATACCCCCACCTCGGAGACGTTCGTGCTGTGGACGCTCATCGACGTCCTCATCGCCCGCCTCTCGGTCGAGGACCGGGATCGCGCGATCGGGGCACGCGAACGCCTGCAGGCGATCCGCGACGACCTCGCGTCCGGCGACGGGGACGATTTCCCGGCCGCCGACGGCGAAGTGTCTGCCTTCCGCACGGATCCCGACGGCAGCTGAACCGGCCCGGGCAGGTCCGCCACCTCTCTCAGCGTCGCGCCAGCAGGTCCGTGACCTCGCTGTCAGCGGGGATGCTGGGGGAGGCCCCGCGTCGGGTGACCGCCAGCGCCCCGGCCGCCCCCGCCCGGTCCGCGGCCGTGGCCAGGTCTTGGCCTGCAGCGAGCGAGGTCGCGAGGTAGCCGGCGAAGGCGTCGCCCGCCGCCGTGGTGTCGAGGACGTCGACCGGGCGCGCTTCGAGGTCGGTGGTGCCGTCTCGATCGACGAGGACGCTGCCCGCGCCCGCCATCGTGATCACCGCGTGGCCCGTCCCGCGCTCGAGGAACCAGTGGCCCGCACGCTGGGCGGTCTCGCGGGAGTCGACCTCGATGCCGGTCAGCAAGGACGCCTCCGTCTCGTTCGGTGTCACGACGTCCACCAGGGGCCAGATCGACTCGTCGAGGCCGCCCGGCGGGGCGGGGGCGGGATCCAGGATCACCGTGAGGCCGTGCTCGCGGGCGCTGCGGATGATGTGCGCTGTCAGCTCGAGTGGAGTCTCCAGCTGGGTCAGCAGCACGCTGCTGCTCGCGGCGAACTCCTCCAGGGCCGCGTCCACAAGCGTGGCGCCGAGGCGGCCGTTCGCGCCGGGCACCACCACGATGTCGTTCTCCCCGGCGCCGTCCACACGGATGTGCGCCACGCCCGTCTGGCCGGGGACCTCATGCAGGTGCGAGATGTCCACGCCGGCCTCGCGCAGGCCCTCCTGCACCAGCGGGGCGAACACGTCATCGCCCACGCAGCCGACGAAGCGGACGGGTGCCCCGGCGCGCCCCGCGGCAACGGCCTGGTTCGCCCCTTTGCCTCCCAGCACGACGGAGAAGGACTCGCCCAGCAGCGTCTCGCCCGGTCGCGGCATCCGGCTGGCGAACGCGGTCACGTCGACCGACGCGGATCCGATCACCAGGACGCCGTCCGCGCCGGCGGAGGACGGGGGCTGTGCGGGCATCTGCGCTCCTCTGCTCGGCCGGTGGGGCGGCGCGATTCGGCCGGTGGGACGGCGTCATGCGACGAGCTCCACGGTAGCCGGGCCGGCGCATGGCTCCACCGCGCCCACTCTGTGTGACGGTTGTCACGGCACGCCATCGTTGCTAGCGTCGTCAGTCGCGCGCGATGGAGCCGCACGGCGTCGGCGCAGTGTCCGCGCCGGACGGTACGCAGAGCTGACCAGCACGAGCGTTCGCGCGGCGGACCCGACGACGGAGGAATTCTCATCGTGAACAACCCGGCGCTCCAGCCTGCCCAGCCCCCGCGTACGCCCTCCACGGGCGACCACCGAGACTCCGAGGCAGGAGCAGAGCGCCCAGGGCGCCGGCGCGTCCTCGCCTCCCTCCCGGCCGGTGCCGTGCTGGCCACCGCCGGCGCCGCGAGCGCCCTCCCGGCGGACAACGGCGGCGGCACCAACGGCAAGGGCAACGGACACGGCAAGGGCAACGGCGGCGGCCACGGAAAAGGTCACGGCAAGGGGCGCTTCGCCCTCGGCGTCGAGAATCTCCTCGAGGCCGACCAGCTGTCCACGCTGGACGGCGCGACCGTCGGCCTGATCACGAACCCCACCGGCACCGACCGGGAGCTGACCTCCACCATCGACCTGCTCATCGGTGCCGAGGATGAGGGCGGCTTCAGCCTGGTCGCGCTGTTCGGCCCCGAGCACGGTGTGCGGGGTGCAGAGCCGGCCGGCGGCGAGGTCGGCGACTACATCGATGAGAAGACGGGCCTGCCGGTGCGCTCCCTGTACGGAGAGACGCAGAAGCCCACGCCCGAGATGATCGCCGACGTCGACACCCTGATCTTCGACATCCAGGACATCGGCGCCCGCTTCTACACGTACATCTGGACCCTCTACTACGCGATGGAGGCCGCCGCCGAGAATGAGAAGCGGTTCCTCGTCCTGGACCGCCCGAACCCCCTGGGCGCCGAGGCCGAGGGCTTCATCCTCGAACCGGCGCTGTCCTCCTTCGTGGGCCTGAAGGAGATCCCGCAGCGCCACGGCCTGACCGTCGGCGAGCTCGCCCGCCTGTTCAACGGCGAGTTCCTCGGCGATGCAGTGGATCTCGAGGTCATCGAGATGAGTGGCTACGATCCCGAGGAGCCGGCCGACGCGGGCCTGCCGTGGGTGCTGCCCTCGCCGAACATCCCCACCGCCGAGACCGCGATCGTCTACGCGGGCACCGGCCTCATCGAGTCGCTGAACGTCTCCGAGGGTCGCGGCACCACCACCCCGTTCCTGTGGTTCGGCGCCCCGTTCATCACCGAGTCCCAGATCGACGCGATCATCACCGACCTCGCCGACCTACCCGGTGTGCTGGCCCGGCCCATGTTCGCCACTCCCACCACCAGCAAGCACGCCGGGGAGTTCTGCGGCGGGCTGCAGCTGCACGTGACGGATCCGGAGGAGTACGAACCGGTGCGCACCGGCATCCACGTGCTCGCCGCCCTTTTCAGGCAGGTCCCGGAGGTCGACTGGCGCGAGGGCGAGGACTGCCGCACCGAGTCCGACGTCTGCTGGATCGACAGCCTCTCCGGCACCAAGCGCACCCGCTCGATGCTCGAGGCCGGCGACCCGGCCGACGAGATCGTCGCCGCCTGGCAGGACGAGCTCGACGAGTTCGTCGCCACCGCTCGCCGCTACCGCCTCTACTGAGCAGGAGCCCCCGATGACCCCCAGCATCCCCACCCCCTCCGGCCCCGACGACGCCACTTCCGGCAACCACGCCGCCTCCAGCAACCACGCCGCCTCCAGCAGCCGCCGACGGCCCGGCCACCTGCTGGACCGGCGCAGCTTCGGTGCCCTGGCCCTCGCCGGCACGGCCACCGCACTGCCCGCGACCGCGCACGCCGCCGGGACCCGGAGCGCCCCCGCCCGCGGCGGCGACAAGCACGACGCCCGTCTCGACGAGCTGCTGGCCGGCATGAGCCTCGAGCAGAAGATCGGCCAGCTCTTCGTCGCCGTCGGCTACGGCTCTGCGGCCGACGAGCCCCACCCCTCGAACACCTCCAGCACCGGGGTGGACACCATCGCCGAGATCATCTCCACCCACCACGTCGGCGGGCTGATCTACTTCGTCTGGAGCGAGAATCTCGAGAGCATCGAGCAGATCGCGACCCTCTCGAACGAGGCCCAGGACGCGGCGCTCGCGGCCGGCGGCATCCCCCTGGTGATCAGCACCGACGAGGAGCGCGGCGTCGTCTACCGGCTGCCGGCCCCGGCCACCCCGCTGCCCGGGGCGATGGCCCTGGGCGCCACGGGCTCCGGCTCCCACGCCCGCAAGGCCGGCGACATCATCGGCTCCGAGCTGCGCGCGGCCGGCATCGGCCAGGCCTTCGCCCCGGTGGCCGACGTCAACGTCGCGGCGCAGAACCCGGTGATCGGGGTGCGCTCCCTCGGCGCGGACCCGGAGGCCGTCGCGGACCTCGCCGCCCGCCACATCAAGGGACTGCAGAAGGCGAACTGCTCCGCGGCCGCGAAGCACTTCCCCGGCCACGGGGACACCGCCACCGATTCCCACGTCGGCCTGCCGGTCATCGACCACACCCGCGAGGAGATCGACGAGATCGATCTGCCACCCTTCATCGCCGCGATCGAGCAGGGCGTGGACGCCATCATGACCGCACACATCGTGGTCCCGGCGCTGGATGACTCCGGCCGGCCCGCGACCCTGTCCCAGCCGATCCTCACCGGTCTGCTGCGCGAGGAGCTCGGCTACGACGGGGTCATCGTCACCGACTCGCTGGCCATGGAGGGTGTGCGCACCATGTTCGGGGACGACCGGGTGCCGGTCGAGGCCATCCTCGCCGGCGCCGACCAGATGCTCATGCCACCGGATCTGGCCGTCGCCATCGGCGGCGTCCAGGAGGCGGTGGCCAGCGGCGAGATCACCGAGGAGCGGCTGGATCAGTCCGTGCGGCGCATCCTCGCCCAGAAGCTGCGCCGGGGCCTGTTCGAGGACGCTCACGTCGACGTCGCCGATGCCGTCGCCGCCGTGGGTACGGAGCGCTCGGCGCGCACCGCGCAGAAGATCGCCGACGACGCCGTCACCGTCATCACCGATGACGAGACCCTGCCCCTCGCGGGAGGCACGAGCGTGCTGGTCACCGGCGTCGGCACGCAGGAGAAGCTGGAGGTGACCGTCCAGGCGCTGGACGAGCACGGCCTCGAGGCGACGGCTCTGGTGCTGGACCCGCTCGACGAGACCACCGCCGAGGAAGCCGCCACCGCCGCTGCGGACCATGACGCGGTGCTGGTGTTCACCTCGTCGTCGGCATTCGAGACCCCGGCCGCTCAGGTCGCCCTCGTCGGTGCCCTGGCCGGAACCGAGGTGCCCGTGATCCACGCGTCGCTGCGCAACCCCTACGACGTGGTCCACGTCGGCGAGGTCGCCGCGTCACTGGCCGCCTACGGCAACTCCGCCTGCAACCTCCGCGCGGTCGCCGGTGTGGTCGCGGGCGCGGTCGAGCCGCGCGGCACCCTCCCGGTCGCGATCCCCGCGGCCGACGGCAGCGGGGAGGCCTACCCGATCGGCCACGGACTGCAGCTGGGCTGAGCGGGACGCCGACAGCCGGCCCGAGCGAGCCGCACGGGCCGGCGTCCGGTAGGCCGGCAGGGTCAGTCCCCGCAGTGCCGTCCCAGCGGATCCTCGATGCGGAACTGCTCGACGTGGTACGGCCAGTCGGGCCCGGTGCGCCACTGGGAGCACAGCAGATGCATCACCTCGAGCGTGGAGCCGGGCACGATGTAGGGCCCGTACAGCTGGGCGACGACGTTGTGCTCCTCGGCGCCCCAGTCACCGCCGTGCAGCAGCGTCGAGGCGGTGGCGTCACGGACCTCCAGTGGCGAGTCGGCGGCGAGGATGTCGACGCGGTAGTTGCCGGCGTCGAAGTAGGTCAGCACCCACTCGCCGTCGACGATCCGCAGGCACATCTCGCCGATGGCGCCGTCGATGACCGGCGCCGGCTCCTCGCCCCAGCCCCAGCTCTCCTCGCCCGGCCCGTAGGTCTCGTAGGCGCCGGGATCCAGCACGGAATCGACCGGGACGCGGTGGAGCAGCACGCCCTTGTCGCGCTGGAATCCCGTCGTCAGCAGGTAGACGTAGTGCTCGGCGGGGGCGCGGAACCAGGTGCACTGCTGCATGAACCCGCCCAGGTGGTCGCCGGGGAACATCTCCGCGGTGCGATCCCACGTCTCCCCGGAATCGGTGGAGGTCCAGATCTCGGTGCTGCCGACGGTCGGGAAGCCGTGGTTGACCATCATCCACAGGTACATGGTGTCGCCGATGGTGATGATGTCCCCGGGCAGGATCGTGGAGACCGGATCGTCGTCGTGCTCGTAGGGGACCAGTTGCTCGGCGGTCTCGCCGCCGACCGCGCTGGTCCAGCGGATGCCCCCGTCCAGCGGGACGTCGGGGTCGGCGTACAGGCCGACGGGAGAGCGCCAGAACCCGCCACCGACCACGGCGTCCTCGAAGGTGTCGCCGAAGATGAACAGCGAGCGGCCGTCGGGCGTGACCGCCGGGGCACCGAGATCGGTGGCCTCCATCCGAAACCGGGTGGTGACGCCCGGGCCGGTCACCGGGGCCATCCGCTCGATCCGGGGACAGGTGTCGGGGACGGGGCCGAAGCCCGGGGACTCGGCGGGCGAGGTGCCGGCCGGGCCGTCACCCAGGGGCTTGGATGGCGAACTCGCGCCGCCGCCGGGATGGGCGCCGGCGGCTACGGGGGTCAGCGCACTGGCGCCGGCCGCAGCGACTGCGCCGCGCAAGAAGGTGGAACGAGTGATCACAGCGGGACCTCCTCCAGGTCCGGATGCCCCCGCGCATCCACGGGCGGGGTCGCGGCGGGCGCCGGCCAGCTCTGCCGCGGTCCCGCTCGCACGTTTCCGTTCCCACCGTACGGAGTCGCTCCCCGCTGGGCAATCGTTTACTCGTGAAACTCCGGGATCCGTGCACCCTCGGAGGGCGAGGTGCCTCCCGGCCGCGTGCCGCTCGCGGCCGGGACCGAGCTGGCCGCCGCCGGAGCGGAGCCGACCGTGGCCGGCACGGCGTGCCCCTCGGCGGGCGCGTCGTCCTGGCCCGTCGGCGCCTCGACCCGCGCGAGCCGCCGGTCCTCGCTCTCCCGCGCTGCGCGGGCACGACGCCCGTGCAGCCAGGCTGCGGTGAATACGCCGCCGGCCATCAGCATCACGCCCGTCATCACCGTGATGACGACGGTGAACGTCGCCTGCAGCGAGACCAGCGAGATCAGGCCGCTGGACGTGATGATCCCGAGCGCATTGGCCGTGCGCAGCTGCGCGAAGACCTCGGCGCGGTGCTCGGCCGGGACCAGCCGGTCCAGGATCAGCGAGTAGTACGTCGCCAGCGGGGCGAGGACCGCCCCGACCAGCAGCGCGCCCACGAGAGTGGCTGTCACCGAGTGGCCGAGCCCCACGCAGGCGACGCCGAGGGCGGTGGTGGCCAGCCAAGCGAGCACCGTGCGACGGCGCGGCACCCGGTTGTGGATGCTGACCCAGACCCCACCGGCGACGGAGGTGACGCAGAGAGCGAGGGGGAAGATGACGCCCCACGCTGCAGGCATGCCGAACGAGACCGCCATCGACACGGCCCCGATCTCGATCGCGGAGATGGAGGCCGCGCTCGCGCCTCCGCACACCAGCCACAGCATGATCATCGGCCTCAGGGTGAGGCGATCGCGGCGCTGTTCCGGCCCCGGAGCGGTCGCGGTGGGGATCCGCGGCAGCAGCAGCATCGGCCCCATCCCGAGGATCACCATCGCCCACGCGGCGGCCTGCGGGGAGACGCTCCCCAGGGCGGCGGCCACCAGCGGCGCGGCCGCGAACGTGACCTCGTTCAGGGTGGCGGCGACGCCGAGTGCCCGCGGCAGCCGGCCCGAGGGCACCAGGTGGTTCAGCACCGCGCGCAGATGTCCGTAGGCGGCGCCGTTGACCAGGCCCGCCAGTGCGGCCCCGGCCACGACGAAGGCGAAGGGTGCGCCCAGCCCGGCGCACACGGCGATCGCCGCGAGCGCCACGGTCCGCAACCCGATCAGCACTCGCAGGAAGGGCAGCGGGGAGAAGCGGCGCCCGAGGCGCGTGATCGGGACGGCGCCGAGTACCTGCGCGATCGTCATCGCGAGCATCATCGCCGCGCCGCTGCCGGGATCCCCGGTCAGGGGCAGCGCGATCAGTGCGAAGGCGATCGGGGCGGCGGCCTGCGGCACCGCGAAGGAGCCGTAGGACATGAACCAGCGCAGCAGACGGCCATCCGGGCGGGAGGCCGGCGCGGGTTGCGTGGTGGACGCGGGGGCGTGGTTGGTCACGGGGACGACCTCCTTCGACGGGATGGAACTTTGCGGTGGCGGGTGAGCGCAGGCGGGGCCACAGCGGGGCCCTGGGCAACATAATGCCCACCCGCGCCGATGCGCAATATAGTTCCCGTCACGTCCGTTCCGGGTGAGCCTCCCGATACGCTTCTGGTCACGTCTCAGTCTTTCGAGCGTGCGTGCATCACCGAGAGGAGGTCCGACATGCCCGGTGGTATGCGTCCCGCGGTCGTCGCCCAGCTCGGCGAGCGCATCCGCGCCGCGCGCCAGGACCAGGACCTCAGCGTCGGCGCGCTCGCGGACCTCAGTGACGTCAGTCGCCGCATGCTCACCCAGATCGAGCTCGGCCAGGCCAACCCCAGCGTCTTCATCCTCGACCGCATCGCCGCCGGCCTCGGCACCACCTTCGCGGCGCTGATGGGGGTGGGCTCCGACGCCCCGCCGGACGGGGTCGAGGTGTGGTCGACCGACGGGGGCAGCTGGTCGGTGCTGCTGGACGCGATCGACACCGAAGGGCTGTCGGTGGAGACGTGGAAGTGGAAGCTGACCGGCGATGACGTCTACCAGGGCGGCTCCGGCGTGCCCTCGCCGGGCACGATGATCCACGTCATCGAGGGCGCTCTCGAGATCGTCGACGGAGATGATGTCCAGCTCATCGAGGCCGGGGGCTCGGGCCGCGTGGTCACCGAGGACGACTACCTCTACCGTGCCCGGGATGCGCAGGGGGCCGTGTTCACCTGCGTCTCCCTGCAATCTCGTGGGGGCCCGGCGGCCCCCTGAGCAGCCGGGGCGTCAGTTGCCGGTCGTGCGGCCGATGTACTCGTCCGCCGCAGCGGCGATGCGGGGCCCCATCTCGTAGAGCAGCGCGAGGTCGGCCTCTGTCCCGGCGGCCGCGCGCACGTGGGCATCGAAATCCTCGATCGCCGTGCGCAGCGTGGTGAACAGCTCCGTGCCGCGCTCGGTCAGCGCGATCTGCTGTGTGCGCTGGTTCTCGGGTGGGCGGTATCGGGTGATCAGGTCCCGCTCGGCCATCACGCGCAGGTGCTCGCTCAGGGTGGCTTCGCGCAGGTCGACCACCGCGGCCAGCTCGCGCTGAGTGGTGCGGTCCTTCTCGTGGAGCGCGAGGAGGATGAAGTAGATCGGCCGACTGCCGCCGTGGCGGGCGAAGAGGGTCTCCGCCGCCTGGCTGGTGTGCTGATCCATGTGCCGGATCAGCGCCGCCACCGGTTTCCTCGTCCAGTCGATCATGCCGGACAGCTTAGAGGCCACTCGCCGTCACCCGAGCCCTTGACGCATATCACTTCGGGCCCTAACGTTCAGGGAGCGAAGTGAACTCTGCACTCGTCTGCCGAACCCCGCAGGAGCCACCATGACCGCCGTGCCCGCTCTGGCCCGCTCACTCGGCCGCAGCTTCCTCCGGCCGGGTTCGCCCGGCTATGACCTCGCCACCGACATCCCCTTCGCCACCCCCGGACGTTCCCCGCTCGCCGCCGCTCGACCCACCAGCACGCGGGAGGTCGCCACGATCGTGCGCGGCGCCCGCGAGGCCGGGGCGCCCCTGGCCGTGCGCAGCGGCGGCCACTCCCGCCGTGGCATCGTCGACGGGGCCCTCACCCTCGACATGCGGGGACTCGATCAGCTGTCCATGGACCCCGACTCCCGTATCGCGACCGTCGGCGGCGGGGTGCTGGCCGCCGACTATCTCGCCGCCGCACACGAGCACGGCCTGACCACCGGCTTCGGCGACGCCCCCACGGTCGGCATCGCCGGCATCACCCTGGGCGGCGGTGTGGGTTTCCTGACCCGGCGCGACGGGCTGAGCATCGACAACCTGCGCTCGGCCGAGGTGGTGCTGGCCGACGGCAGCGTGATCATGGCGGGCCCCGACGAGCACCCCGAGCTGTTCTGGGCACTGCGCGGCGGGGGCGGGAACTTCGGAGTGGTCACGCAGCTGAGTTTCGACCTGCACCCGGCAGGCACCGTCGCCGGCGGGATGCTCGCCGTGCCCGCCACCGCCGAGGTGCTCGCCGGCGCGATCCGGGCCGTGCGCACCGGGCCCCGGGAACTCGGGGCGATGCTGAATCTCATGGCCGCCCCTCCCGTGCCGTGGCTGCCCGAACGGCTCCACGGCACCCCCGTGCTGGTGATGGCCCTGTGTTACTCCGGGGCCCCCGAGGATGCGCCGTCCGTGCTGGATCCGCTGAGGCAGCTGGGCGAGCCCGCGCTGGATACGGTCGGCCCCACGCCCTACCCCGAACTGATCAAGGGCCCTCCTCCGGCGCCGGCGAAGCTGCATCCGGTGGTGCGCTCCGGGTTCGTCGACGGCGCCGACGCGTCCTGGGCGGCCGCCGCGCTCGAGGCCCTCGGCCGGCGCGCTACAGATATGGCCGCCGTACAGATTCGCTTCCTCGGCGGCGCCGTGGCGGAGGTGGCCGAGGACGCGACCGCCTTCGCCCACCGGCAGCGCGAGGCCACCGTGGCCGTCGTCGCCGCCACCGCGGATCCCGGGCAGCTGGAGCCCGCGAGGCAGTGGGCCGACGCCACCGAGCAGGCACTGGGCCTGACGGGGCGCTACCCCAACTTCCTCTCCGACCCCACCACCGAGGAGGATGTGGCGGCTGCGTATCCGGGCGAGACGCTGACGCGACTGCGCGAGGTCAAGCGCGCCTACGACCCCGACAACACGTTCTTCTCCGCCCTCAACATCGCCCCGCTCTGAGGTGGGCGGCCATGTACGCCGGGCGAGGGTGACGCTAGGGTCGACGGGACGAGTACACGATTGCTGTCGTACTCCCCGCCGCCACCTGCTCGACGAGGAGCATCCGTGCCCCCAGCACCAGTCCGCCTCATCCCCGGCACCAAGCGTCGCCTGCTCGACGCCTCGCCGTCGGCGGAGGACCCCTGGTACATCAACGACCACACCCTCATCCGGGACGCGGACGGCACCTGGCATGTCTTCGGGATCTGGCATCCCGAACCCGCCGATCCGCTGGGGGAGAACCTCTTCCTCCACGCCACCGCCCCGGACCTGACCGGCAGTGAGTGGACGATCCACGACCCGGTGCTCCACGCCCGCACGGAGATCGGCGAGACGCACGTCTGGGCACCCCACGTGATCCACCACGACGGCCGCTACTGGATGTTCTACTGCGGCGGCCGCGCAGACCACGCCGACTACCGCATCGAGCTCGCCATCAGCGCCGATCTGTTCACCTGGACCCATCACGAGGGCGGGTCGCTCTTCGCCGACGGCTACGACGCCCGCGACCCGATGGTCCTCCGCGACGGCGAGCGCTGGCTGCTCTACTGCACCCGCACCTCGGAGCCGACCGGCGGCTTCCACGAGGTCGGTGTGCGCACCAGCACTGATCTGGTGACCTGGTCGGAGCCCTCGGTCGCCTACCGCTCGACCGTCTCCGGCACCGTCGGCGGGCCGACGGAGTCGCCCTTCGTCATCCGCGCCGGCGACGGCTGGCTGCTGTTCGTCTGCGAATCGGGGGAGTACGACCGCACCCTGGCCTACTACTCGCGCGACCCGTTGCACTTCGAGGACGCCGGGCAGGTCGACGTCGACCTCGACGAGCACTGCGCCGAGATCGTCACCGACCCCGAGAACCCTGCCCGCACCTGGATCACCGGCGGCGGCTGGGACCGTGGCGGGCTGACCATCCGAGACCTGGAGATCCGCGCATGAACCCCACCGATCTGACCGGCCGCCGCCTCTCCGCCGTCGAGACCCGGCCGATCCGCAGCCGCTACCCGCGCCCCATCGGCCGCAATGCCCGCCTCGGCGCGCACGGTGAGGGGCCGACGGCGCTCGCCGTCGTGGCACGCACCGACTCCGGGCACGTCGGCTGGGGCATGTACGAGGGGCCCGAGGCGGACTTCACCGCGTGCGTCGGCGCGCCCATCGAGGAGATCTTCGACCCGGCCATCGGCGTGCTGGACTCGGCGGCACTGCCGCTGGACGTGGCGCTGCACGACCTCGCCGCCACCATCCTCGACGTGCCCGTCCACCAGATGCTCGGCGGGCTCGGCACCGCGCCCGTGCCCTGCTACTCCGGCGCGATCTACTTCGATGATCTCGACCCCGACGACTCCCCGCGCGGCGTAAGCGGCGTGCTGGCCTCCTGCGCCGCCGACTGGGACGCCGGATACCGCGCCTTCAAGCTCAAGATCGGCCGGGGCAACCGCTGGATGCCCTCCGAGGCGGGGCTGGCCCGGGACCTCGAGGTCGTCCGCGCGGTGCGCGAGGCGTACCCGGACGCCCGCCTGCTGGTCGACATGAACGACGGCTATACCCCCGAGCA
This sequence comes from Brachybacterium sp. GCM10030252, assembly GCF_042666535.1. Lineage (NCBI taxonomy): Bacteria > Bacillati > Actinomycetota > Actinomycetes > Micrococcales > Dermabacteraceae > Brachybacterium > Brachybacterium sp. GCM10030252. The sequence goes on from NZ_JBHTDM010000003.1 coordinate 43,079, forward strand.
GACCCTGCGGTTTCTCGAACAGGTCGAGGACTGCGACCTGTACTGGATCGAGGAGCCCTTCGCCGAGCACGCCGAGGGTCTGCAGCAGGTTCGAGCGCACCGGGACCGCAGCGGCTCGAACGTCATGGTGGCCGATGGGGAGTACGACCCCGACGTCGACCACGTGCTCGATCTCGCCCGGGACGGGCTGCTGGACGTACTGCTGATGGACGTGCTCTCCTTTGGATTCACCGCCTGGCGGCGCCTCATGCCCACCGTCCGCGAGATCGGCGTCGTCGCCTCGCCCCACGCGTGGGGGCACCCGCTGAAGACGCTGTACGCCGCGCACCTGGCGGCCGGACTCGGCAGCGTGCCCGTGGTCGAGGCGGTTCCCGGCACCACCGAGGGCGTCGACGCCTCGGCGTACTCGCTGCAGGACGGGCAGATCGTGCTCCCGCAGACCCCGGGCTTCGGGCTGATGCTCGAGAACTGAGGCCTCCCATCGCTGCGTTCCGTGTGTACACAGTGACCGGTAGCGCTACAGTGGCTGCATGTCGAGCGGTGAGAACAGCATGAGCAGTGAAGTGTCCACACGAGAGCTCCGGCGCCAGCTTGCCGACGTGCTCGGCCGCACGATGTACGGAGGGGAACGAATCGGCGTGACGCGCAATGGAAAGCTCGCAGCAGTCCTGGTGAGCCCTGCAGATTTCCAGGTGCTCGAGGAGTACGAGATGGCTCAGGATGTCGCTGCGTATCGAGAAGCCAAGGCGGCTGATGACGGGGAGCGCATCGACCTCGACGACCTGCGCCGCGACATCGCCTTGTGAGGTACCGAGTCGTCTTCACGAGCGCTGCCGCGCGCCAGGTGAAAAAGCTGCCGAGGCCGGCGCGGGAACGTGTCCTCGCGGCCGTGGAGGACCTCGCTGCGAATCCACGGCCCCACGGGGCCACGAAGTTGGTCGGTGAGCGGACGGCGTGGCGGATCAGGGCCGGTGATTATCGGGTCATCTACGACGTGCTCGACGAAGAGCTCACGGTGACGATCGTCCGGGCAGCGCACCGCCGAGATGCCTACGACCGATAGCAGACTGCCGTCGGGCCGAAGAACGGAGAGGGACTGACTGATGGCAGAGACCGACGGTATGTCGCTGGTGCTCGACACCGACATCGGTACCGACGTCGACGACCTCCTGGCGCTCGCGGTCATCCTGGGTTCCCCGAGCTGAACGCCACTGCGGTCACGACGGTCTACGGCGACGTGGAGCTGCGGGCCCGCCTGGTGGCGAAGGTCTTCGCCTCCGCCGGGCGGGCCGCCCCGATCATCGCGGCCGGCCTCGCCGAGACCCGGTCCGGCAAGCCCGCGTGGTGGGCCGGGCACGAGGGCTCCACCATCGAGGACCTGGACGAGCAGGAGTTCGCGGAGAACGTCAGCGCGGTGGATGTGCTGGCAGCCGGCGGCCACGTCGTCCCGATCGGCCCTCTCACGAACGTGGCCGCGGCTCTCGAGCATCCTCGGTGCGCGATCAGAGAGATCACCATGATGGGCGGCGCCTTCGACGGGCGCACGGACCACAACATCCGCTCCGACGTCGACGCCGCCCGCGTGGTGTTCGATGCCGGTGTCGAGCTCACCGCCGTCGGCCTCGAGATCACCGAGCAGGTCCGGCTGACGGAGGCCGACCTGACCGGTCTCGACGGTGAACTTGGACAGCTGCTCCTTGGCGAGGTGCACCGGTACTGGTCCGTGATCGGGCACGACTGGAACACGCCGCACGACCCGATTGCAGTGCTGACGATGGTCGCGCCCGAGCTGTTCCGGTTCGAGCGCGGCCGGATCCGCATCGACGGCGCGGACGGTTGCACCGACTTCGACCCGGATCCCGACGGGCCGCACCGGATCGTGCGGGCGCTGGATATCGAGGGAGTCCGCCACGAGCTGGTGACACGACTCGGACGGGCATGCACCCGGTGAGACGCGGGACGGGGGCGGAGACGGTCCGAGTCGGCGACCATGGGCCCATGGTTCGCATTGCAGTGGCGCAAGGACTGGGGACCCAGAGGTTCGACGCGGCCTCGATCGCCGCGCAGGGGCGCGAGGTCCGGGAGCTGATGCGCGTCGCGGCAGCCGGCTCGGCGCGCCTGGTCCTGTTCACTGAAGGGGCGCTGTCCGGGTATCCCCACAAGCGGCTCATCTCCAGCGATCCCGCGCAGGTTGCGGACGCCGACTGGGCACTCGTGGCGTGGGACGTCCTCGCGCGCGAACTCGAACTGACCGCGCAGCTGGCCGGCGAACTCGAGCTGTGGACGGTCGTCGGATCTGTTCACCCGTCGTCTGAGGGCGGGCGTCCCTCCAACAGCCTGCACGTGATCAGTGACGCCGGGGTGATCGTGGACCGCTACGACAAGCGGTACCTCTCGACCACGGAGAGCTCGTTCCTCTATGCCGCGGGCACTCGGCCGACGACGTTCGAGGTCGAGGGGCTCAGATTCGGGTGCGCGCTGTGCATCGAGGCCGGGCTCCCGGAGGTCTTCATCGAGTACGAAGCGATGGGTGCTGACTGCGTGCTCCTGGCCAGCTACAGCACGGACCCGGACTCGCTGGACGAACAGCGCCCGCTCGCGCACGCCCTGCTCACCCAGATGTGGATCGCCTTCGCCGCGCCCGGCCTCGAACCCGGCCACCCTCGCTCGGGCGTCGCCTCCGCCGACGCCCGGTGGCTGGCTCGCGGCGCGGAGGACGGGGCGCCCCAGGTCGTCCTCGCTGATCTCGATCCGTCGCACGAGGCAGCACAGACCGGTTACCGGTACGGCCGTCCCTGGCGCGCACGCCACCGCGCAGCATCCGCCGTTGCCCCTGATTCGGTATGCCCGCCGGGCGCCGAACATCGAGGGGCCCACAGGTCGCGGGGCCGGCCTGCGGAACACTGATCGCCATGGGAACGATGGAGCCGCTCAACTACGCCTGGCGTGACGACGTCTCCGATCAGGAGGTCGCCTCCCTGCACGCCGCAGCCTTCGCGCACGCCGAGGAGATGGAGCCGTGGGTCGAACGGCTGCAACGGCACTCGCTGGGGTGGGTGACGGCGCGCAGAGGCTCGGACCTGGTGGGCTTCTGCAATGTCGTCACCGATGGGGGCCGGCACGCGTTCCTGCTCGACACCTCCGTGCACCCTGACCATCAGGGCTCAGGCATCGGGCGCGAGCTGGTCCGTCGGGCGATCGAAGAATGCCGAGCCGGCCCCGTCGAATGGCTCCACGTCGACTTCGAGGTCGCTGCGGGGCCGTTCTACCTGGCTGACGAGTTGTTCCGGCCCACCGCCGCCGGCATCGTCGACGTCTGACGCGGTCCGCCGAAAAGACGGTGCGGTCTTCGCCGGCCCGTGGAAAGGTGGGCCGATGACCCCGAGACTGACCTGGACGGACCTCGATATCTCGCTGCGCGGGCGCCTCGAGGAGCTGCTCGGTGAACCCGTGGTCCACACCCACTCGTGTCGCGGCGGGTTCTCCCCGAGCAGCGCCGAGATCCTGAGCGGAGCCTCCGGCCGCAGCCTGTTCGTCAAAGCCGTCCGCGAGCAGGACAACCCCGACTCACCGGCACTGAACCGCGCCGAAACCGCGGTGCTCGAGCAGATGCCGACGCAGGCCCCGGTGCCCCGCCTGGTGGACGCCTTCGACCACGGCGACTGGTTCGTGCTGGTGACCGAGGCCGCGCCCGGCTCCCTGCCGCAGCAGCCGTGGACAGCCCGGCAGCTGGACCAGGTGCTCGCGGCGCTCGAGGCACTGCAGGCAGCCACCACGCCGTGCCCGGTGGCCGGCCTGCCCACGGTGCCGGAGCATCTCGGGCCGGACATGCTCGGCTTCGAGCGCGTCGCCGAGAATCCGCCGGAGGACCTGGATCCGTGGCTCGCCGAGCGTCTCGACGCCCTGCGCGCCGCAGCACTCCGCGGCATCGACGCCCTGGCGGGAGACACGCTCTCCCACTCCGACGTGCGCGCCGACAACATGCTGATCACCGACGACGGCGACGTGAGCCTGGTGGACTGGGCCCACGCTTCCCGCGGCAGCCGTGTCTCCGACGCCCTCCAGCTGCTCTCCAGCATCGACGACGTCGACGGCACCCTGCGGGTCAACGATCGTGTCGATGAGGTGCTCGCTCGCCACGGACACCCCCGGAGGATGGGCACCGATGTCCTCGTCGGGATCCTCGGGTTCTTCGTCGACGCGGCGCGGTTGCCGCACAATCCGACTCTGCCCCTGCTGGGGGAGCACCGCCGGCGCCGTCGCGATTCGCTCTTCGCGATCGTCCGGGAACGGTGGGGCGGCGGTTGAGCGACGGCTGACGTGTCGATGCCGAATGCGCGACTTGTGTCCGGTCCGTATGACAGGCTCACCGTGTTATCCGGTGTGAGGCAGCGGGCTCGCAGCACACCGTCCGGCTGGTGATCGACGGAGATTCACATGGACGACTGGACACAGACATTGGGAGCAGGTCCGCTGCTCGGCATCGCCGCCGCGGCGGTCGCCCTGATCCTCATCCTCATCATGCGCTTCCGCGTACATGCGTTCATCACCCTGGTGGTGGTCTCGGCGCTCACCGCGATCGCCGCCGGCGTACCGATGGCGGCGGTCTACGAGACCATGTCCGAGGGATTCGGGTCCACGCTGGCCTCGGTCGCCATCCTCGTCGCCCTGGGCGCGATGCTCGGCCGCCTCGTCGAGCACTCCGGGGGCGCCAAGGCTCTGGCCGACCGCATGATCGACACCTTCGGCGAGAAGCGCGCCCCCTTCGCGCTGGGTATCTCGGCACTGATCCTCGGGTTCCCGATGTTCTTCGACGCCGGCCTGGTCATGATGCTGCCGATCGTCTTCGCCGTTGCTCGCAGGCTCTCCAGCCGCTCCGTGCTGCTCTATGCCATCCCCACCGCGGCGGCGTTCTCGGTGATGCACGTCTTCCTGCCCCCGCACCCCGGCCCGGTCACCGCCACCGAGCTCTACGAGGCCAACCTGGGCCTGGTGCTGCTGATCGGCGCCCTCATCGCCTTCCCGCTCTGGTACGCCGCAGGCGCCGTATGGGGCCGCATCGTCGCCGCCCGCGTCCCGCTCCCGGTGCCGACCATCTTCGGCACCGTCGACGACGACCAGCCCGCCGCCCCGCCGGCCGTCGGCACCGTCATCGCCCTCCTGCTGCTGCCGATGCTGCTGATCCTCATGAACACCGGTCTGGACGCCCTGGGCTCGGTGGGCGCGGTGGATGCCGACGCGACGTGGGTCGCTGTGCTGTCCTTCCTCGGAACGTCGGCGATGGCGCTGCTGATCACCGTGATCGTGGCGACGTTCGTGCTCGGCCACCGGCGCGGCGAGAGCGGCTCCGCCCTGGAGAAGGTGCTGGACTCCGCGCTCGGCCCCATCTGCTCGGTCGTGCTGATCACCGGCGCGGGCGGGATGTTCGGCGGCGTGCTGCAGGCCTCCGGCATCGGAGATGCCCTGGCCGACTCCCTGGGCGGCATCGGGCTGCCGGTCTTCATCGCCGCCTACCTGATCGCGGTGATCATGCGACTGGCCCAGGGCTCCGCGACCGTCGCCCTGGTCACCGCCGCCGGCCTCGCATCCCCGGCGGTCATCGCGGGCGACTTCAATTCGCTGCAGGTCGCCTGCATCGTGCTGGTCACTGCGGCGGGCTCGGTCTTCGCCGGCCACGTCAACGACTCCGGCTTCTGGCTGGTGGGCCGATTGCTGGACATGGACGTGAAGACGACGCTGAAGACCTGGACCGTCCAGCAGGCGCTGCAGTCCGTGATCGCCTTCGCGCTCGTCGGCATCATCTACCTCATCGTCTCGGCCTTCTGACGCGATCGCCGGGGCCCGACCCGCGCCGGGCCTACTTGAACCCGGAGGACTTGATCGACTCCACGATCTGGCGCTGGAAGAAGAAGAAGATCAGCAGCGTCGGCATCGCCGCCACGGTCGAGGCGGCCAGCACGTAGTTCCAGTCGGATGCGTACTGCTGCTGGAACGTGGCGATGCCGAGCTGGACCACGCGCAGGTCCGGATCCGAGGTGATCGTCAGCGGCCATACGAACGAGTTCCAGTTGGTGAGGAAGAAGAACACGGTCAGGGCCGAGAGGATCGGGCGGGACAGCGGCAGGATCACGCTGCGGTAGATCCGCCAGTAGCTGGCGCCGTCCACCAGCGCCGCCTCCTCGAGCTCGGCGGGCAGGGAGACGTAGAACTGGCGCAGCAGGAAGATGCCGAAGGCGTTGAAGATCGCCGGGATGATCAGGCCGGCATAGGAGTCGACCATGCCGAGGGTGCGGACGACCACGAACGTCGGGATCAGGATCACCGGCAGGCTCACCAGCAGGGTCGAGAAGATCAGCAGGAAGATCGTCTCGCGACCGGGGAAGCGCAGCCGGGCCAGGGCGTAGGCCGCCATCGAGTGGAACCACAGCGCCAGCACCGTCACCGCGGCCGAGACGATGAAGCTGTTGAACATGTACCGCAGGAACGGCACCTGGGTGAACACGTAGGTGAAGTTCTCCAGCGTCGGCTCCGAGGGCAGCAGCGCGGAGCCGTTGACCTCGGCGGCGGGCTTGAAGGCACCGGTGACCATCCAGACCAGCGGGAAGATCGTCATCAGCGCCAGCAGCACGCCGAGGATGAACAGGAGCGTCGTCGTCGGCGTCCAGCGTCGCCGGCGGCTCGGGCTCATCGCGGGCCGGTCGGATACGGATCCTGCCCGGTGCGGCTCGGCCCGGTGGGCGGGGGAGGGGTGCGGGGTGGAGACTGCGTCGCTCATTCGAAACGACCTCCCTTGGTCAGAGCGAACATGACGGCGGACCAGGCGAGCATGGCGACCACCAGCACGGAGCCGATGGCGGCCGCATAGCCGAGCTCACCGAACAGGAAGGCCTGCTCGTAGATGTAGAAGATCAGCAGGGACGTGGCACCGGCGGGGCCGCCGCCGGTGAGGACGAAGATGAGGTCGAGCCCGCCGGTCATCACGGCCACGGTCGACGTGATCAGCACGAAGAAGCTCGTCGGCCGCAGCAGCGGCAGGGTGACGCGGCGGAAGCGCTGCCAGGCGCTCGCGCCGTCGATGCGTGCCGCCTCGTAGTACTCGCCGGGGATGTCCTGCAGCCCGGCCAGGAAGATGATCATGTAGTAGCCCATCTGGAACCACACGGTCACCACCACCACCGTGCCGAGCGCCAGGTTGGGCTGTCCCAGCGGGGAGATGTTCTCGAAGCCGAGCAGGCCCAGCATCCGGCTGAGCACGCCGACCCGGTCGGCGAGCATGAACTGCCAGACCATCGCGACCACCACGAGGCTGACCACGTAGGGCACGAACAGGGCGCTGCGGATGAGGCCGACGAAGGGCAGCTTCTGCTGGACCAGCAGCGCCAGCCCCAGGCCGAACACGAAGATCAGGGGGACCACGGCGACCAGGTACAGCAGCGTCACGCGCACGCTGGACCAGAACTGCGGGTCGCCGATCATGCGCACGTAGTTGTCCACACCGATGAAGTCGAAGGACCCGAAGCCGTCGACCCGGAAGAAACCCAGGACGATGGCGAGCACCATCGGCACCGCGACGAAGACCAGCAGGCCGAGGGTGTCGGGCAGGAGGAACCAGAAGGCGGCGCGGCGTTCCCGGCGCGCCCGGGTGTTGCCCAGGGTGGAGGGCCGGGAGGTCCCCGTCCCGGTGGCGGTGCCCGCGGTGCGGGCGAGGCGGACGGTGTTCACAGCAGGGGCCCTCCCTCGTAGGTCTCGAGGTAGCTCTCGATCGCGTCCTGTGCGGTCGCGGCCTCCTCGGCAGGGTCGGCGCCGCCCAGCTGGGTGGCCTGGATGGCGTTGGAGACGGCTTTGTAGATGACCGGTGGGAAGCGCGGCTCGGCGCGGCCGGTGGGGAGGATCTCGTCGCGGAACTGCTGGAGGATCGGCTCCTCGAAGGCGCCGGTATCCCCGATCGCCTCGGTGACCGAGGTGCGGGCGGGGATGTTGCCCTTGGCGACGCCATTCCACTGGACGCCGGCGTCGATCGAGTCCTGGCTCATCGAGCCCATCACCTCGACCGTGAGCTGGGCGGCGGCCTCGGGGTCGCGGCCACGGGCATTGACGCACCAGGCCCAGCCGCCCAGCGTGGTCACGGGTTCGCCGCCGGGTGGGGCGGGCAGCGAGAAGACGCCGTACTCGTAGTCCGGCGCGTTCTGGCGCAGCGCCTCCACGTCGAAGATGCCGCCCTGCCACATGGCGGCATAGCCGCCGGTCAGAGCGCTGACGATGTCGCCGTTGGCCGGGCGTGTGCGGGGAGCGGCACCGCTGGTGATGGCGTCCTGGAACAGCTGGAGAGCCTGGATGCCGGCTTCGCTGTCGAAGACGGGGCGCTGGCTCTCGACGTCGATGACGTCCCCGCCGGCCTGCCACAGCCAGGGGTAGAAGGTGAAGTTCTGGTAGTAGCCCGGCAGGGTCTCCAGCACCAGGCCGGCGCGTTCGCCGCCGGTCATGCGTTTGCCGAGCTCGAGCATCTCGTCCCAGGTCGTCGGCAGGTCGCCCTCGGAGAGCCCGTGCTCCTCGAAGGTGGCGACGTCGTAGAAGATCGCCAGCGGCTCCTGCTCCATGGGCAGCCCGTAGATGCCGTCGCCGACGGTGCGGGTGGCCAGCGCCTGGGGGTAGAAGTCGTCGATCGCCTCCTGGCTCATGTACGGAGCGAGGTCCACCAGTACGCCGCCGTTGTAGTAGCGCAGGAAATCGCCGGGGGAGATGAGGAAGATGTCCGGTCCGGCCCCGGAGGCGAAGGCAGTCACCAACCGGGTGTTGGTCGGATCCGTGTAGCCGGGGATGTAGACCGGTTCGACGGGTCGGCCGCCGGCGTCCTCCCAGGTCTTCAGCACGTTCAGGAACCAGTCGTTCTGGGCGACGAGGTTCGGATCCTGCTGATCGATGGGCGCGTAGAACTGCCAGAACTGCATCGGGTCGGACGCGCCTGCACCGCCGGCGGAGCCGCAGCCGCCGATGGTCAGCGCGCCGCCGGCGCCCGCGGCCGTCGCGGCCCCGCCGCGCAGCAGGTTCCGCCGGCTGAGGAGAGGTTCTCTGCTCGCAGGGTGGGTTCTCATGGTCGCCTTCCGTGGCGTGGGGAGGTCTGCACGTGGCCTTCCTCGGAACACGTCGTCGTGGCGCAGCCGCGGTGCGGTGGCGAAGCTGCGGAGGTCTCGACTCGGCCGTCTGGAGGAGGGAGCATGGGCGTCCGCTCCGGCGTCTATGCCCGGCCGTCGTCAGTAATCGATTTATCGCTACGGTAGAGGCAGGGGCGATCGGCGTCAACCACGGCTCGTGGACCACTGTCGGGCTCCACCCCCCCGCACCCGGGCCCGGGTGGATTGACGGTGCGCGCCGCCTCTCGTATCGTGCCAGTAATCGTTTCCCACCCGCCGTCCTCTGCTCCGGTTCCTCCCTGCGATATGGCGGGGTGGGGCCCCGACGACGAATCACCGTTGATCCGACTCCCAGGGAGTACCCGCGTGACCCACCTTCCCAGCCCCGTCGCCCGCCTGCGTCCCGTGCAGACCCGCTCCATCAGTCCCGAGAACTTCGACGGCTCCCCGGGCGGCGGAGGCCGCGCCACCGACGGCACCGGCGCGGAGGCCGCGCGCGATCTCGGGCAGGGCTGGAAGGTCTCGCCGAGCGTCGACGTGAAGGCGGGGGAGACCTTCACCCTCGCCGACATCGACTCCGCCGGCGTCATCACCCACATCTGGATCACCACCCACACCGACCACTGGCGCCACCTGGTGGTGCGCGCCTACTGGGACGGCAGCGACGAGCCCGCGGTCGAAGTCCCCTACGGCGACTTCTTCTGCAACGGCTGGGGCGTGTTCTCGCAGGTCGACTCGCAGATGGTCGCCGCCAATCCGCACGGCGGCTTCAACTCGTACTGGCCGATGCCCTTCTGCGAGGGCGCGCGCCTGACCCTCGAGAACACGGCCGACGCCGACGCCCGCGTCTACTACCAGGTGACCTACGAGCTGGGCGGTGACCACAGCGAGGACGCCTACTTCCACGCCCAATGGCGGCGCTCCAACCCCCTCGATGAGGCCACCGAGCACGTGCTGCTCGAGGACGTCGAGGGTCACGGACAGTACGTGGGCACCTACATCGCCTGGGGCGTGAACTCCAACGGCTGGTGGGGCGAGGGCGAGATCAAGTTCTACATGGACGACGACCTCGCCAGCGGCCGGGACGGTGGCTTCCCGACGATCGCCGGCACCGGCACCGAGGACTACTTCGGCGGCGCCTGGAACTTCGACATCCCCGGCCAGGGGTACACCGCCTTCTCCACCCCGTACCTGGGCATGCCGCAGGTGATCCGGCCCGACGGTCTCTACATCGCCCAGCAGCGCTTCGGCATGTACCGCTGGCACATCGCCGACCCGATCCACTTCTCCACCGGCCTGCCGCGCGTGGACATCCAGGCGCTGGGGTGGAAGTCCGCCGGGCGCTACCTGCCGCTGCGCGACGACATCGCCTCCACCGCCGTGTTCTACCTCGACCGGCCCGCCACGGCCCGCCCGTCGGCCCCGACGTTCGAGGACATGGAGATCCACCTGGGATCCGGCGCCGCTCCCCACAGCCCCGCCGGTCCCGCCCGCACCGACCACAACTCGGGAGAGCGCTCATGACCACCACCACCGCCGCCCAGCGCAACTACGACCTCCCGGCGCCCCGCGAGGTCGCCCCCGCCCCGGAGAACACCGTCTACCTCATCCCCAGCGGTGACTCGCGCGAGAGCGCGAACCTCCCCGCCTGGCCGTTCCAGCAGGAGCTCGAGCGTCTCGTCTCCGACGCCGTCGGCGCCGCCGGAGGGCAGGTGCGGCGCGGCTTCGAACCGGACCCGGAGGCGGGCCACGGCTTCATCCGCTCCCAGCGCATGGGCATCGAGGTGTTCAAGCACATCCCGCCCGAGGCGCCGCTGATCGTGGCCACCGCCAACTGGCAGTACAGCCACCACGTCCTCGCCGGGCTGCGCAGCCACCGCGGCCCGATCCTGACGGTGGCGAACTTCGCGCCCGAGTGGCCGGGCCTGGTGGGCCTGCTGAACCTCAACGGCGGCCTGACCAAGATGGGCCGCGAGTACTCCACCCTCTGGACGGTCGACGGCACCGACGACTGGTTCCGCGAGGGCGTGGCCACCTGGCTCTCCACCGGCCGCCTCGAGCACGACGAGCGCCACGTGCGTCCGCTGCCGCCCCTGCCCGCCAATGCCGAGGTCGAGCTGGGCCGGGCCCTGGCCGATCAGCTCCGCGCCGACAAGGCCATCATCGGCATATTCGACGAGGGCTGCATGGGCATGTACAACGCGATCATCGACGACGAGATGCTCAACCCGCTGGGCATCTACAAGGAGCGGCTCTCGCAGTCCGCCCTGTGGGCCGAGATGCAGACGGTCACCGACGAGGAGGCCGACGCCGTCGGCGCCTGGCTGCAGGAGGCCGGGATGACGTTCCGACTCGGCACCGACGAGGCCACCGAGCTCACCGAGAACCAGCTGCGCGGGCAGTACAAGATGTACATCGCGGCGCTGCGGATCAGCGACGACTTCGGCCTGGACGCCGTGGGCATCCAGTACCAGCAGGGACTCAAGGACGTCACCCCGGCCTCGGACCTCGTCGAAGGTCTGCTCAACAACGTCCAGCGCCCCCCGGTGACCAGCCGTGACGGCTCCCGCGTGCTGTGGGAGGGCCAGGCCCTGCCGAACTTCAACGAGGTCGACGAGGGCGTGGCCGTCGATGCGCTGGTCACTAATCGCCTGTGGACCGCGATGGGCATGGACCCCGCCACCACGCTGCACGACGTCCGCTGGGGCGAGGAGTACGACGGGCAGTACGTGTGGGTCTACGAGATCTCCGGCTCCGTCCCGCCCAGTCACTTCCCTCGCGGCTACGCCGACGCGGAAGGCTGCCGGCAGGGCCCGGCGTTCTTCCCTGCCGGCGGCTCGACCATCAACGGCGTCTCCAAGCCCGGCGAGATCGTCTGGTCCCGCGTCTACATCCAGGACGGCGGCCTGCACGTCGACCTCGGCCGCGGCAGCGTCGTCGAGCTGCCCGAGGAGGAGGTGCGCCGCCGCAAGGAGCTCACCAACCCCGAGTGGCCGATCGCGAACGTGGTGCTGCACGGCGTGAGCCGTGACCAGTTCATGGGCCGGCACAAGGCCAACCATGCCCAGCTCGTCTACGCTGATGACCAGGGCGCGGCCGACCGCGCCTTGACCGCGAAGGCAGCTTTCTTCGAGCGTCTCGGGGTCATCGTGCACCTGTGCGGCGATGCCGAGATCGTCCAGGACTGAGCGACGTCCGGGACCGAGCGACGGGCACGGGCTCTCCCGTCGCCGCCCGAAGAGGGCATGAACCGACCGGACCACCGGAACGACCCAGGAGAAGCACATGGTGACGCCACGGCCGACGATCATGGACGTGGCGCGCGCAGCGGGGGTGTCCTCGGCGACGGTCTCGCGGGTGATGAACGGTGCCTCCACGGTCGACAAGGAGCTCACCCGGAGAGTGCGGGCGGCGGTCCGCTCGACCGGGTACGTGCCCAACGCCATGGGCCGGTCCCTGCGCCGCGGCGGCACCTCGCAGATCGCCGTGGTCGCGCCGGATGCGGAGAACCCCTACTTCACCCAGATCATCAGTGAGGTGGAGCGGATCGCCCGCGGCCGGAACCACTCGGTGACGGTCGCCCACACCGAGGACGACCTCGAGGTCGAGCGCGAATGCTTCGCCCAGCTGGTGGGTCGGCACGTCTCCGGGGTGCTGCTGGTCCCGGTCCACAGCACCCTGACCGATCTGACGCCGCTGGCCGATGCCGGCATCCCGGTGGTGCTCGTGGATCGCTGGATCGAGGGGGCGAACACGGACCTGGTCGCCACCGACAACCTCGACGCCGGCCGCCAGGCCGCCCGCCATCTGCACGAGCGCGGTTTCCGCCGCCCGGCCGTGATCGCAGGGCCGACGGACCTGCGCACCACCGAGGACCGCGTGGCCGGGTACCTCACGGCATGGCGCGAGGCCGGCGTCGACGTGGACGACTCCGCCGTGCTGCGCGGTGACCTCCACGTTGAATCCGGCACCGCGATGATGGAGCAGATCCTCGAGGGCGCCGCGGCGGACTGCGTCTACGTCACCAACAACCGCATGTCCGCCGGGGCCTTCGAGGCGGTGCGCGGCAAGAGCGAGGTGCCGGCGCTGCTGGCCACCGACGACGATCTGTGGACTCGCCTGGTCACCCCGTCGATCTCCGTCGTCCACCAGCCGGTGCGCGCCACCAGCCGGGCCGCGGCTCGCATGCTCGGACAGCGCATGGCCAACCCCGACGAGGACCCCTCCACCACGCTGCTGCGCTCACGGATCATCGAGCGCGAGTCCACGCAGCCGCGCAGTTGAGTCCCCGCGCTGTGAGCTGAGACATAGGATCCTCCCATGACTGCACCCACGCGCCGCATCGGATCCCTGACCGTCTCCGCCCTCGGACTGGGCGCCATGCCCGTCTCCTTCGGCCGCTCCGAGCCCGTCCCGCACGAGCAGGCGATCGCGACCATCCACGCCGCCCTCGACGCCGGGATCACCCTCATCGACACCGCGGACATCTACGCCCCCAGCTGGGACACGATGGGCCACAACGAGAAGCTGGTCGCCGAGGCCCTGGGCTCCTGGAGCGGGGACAGCTCCGCGATCACCCTTGCCACCAAGGGCGGCATCACCCGCAGCGAGGGCGAGGTCAGCGGCCGCGACGGTTCCGCCGCCTACCTCCGCTCCGCGCTGGAGAAGTCGCTGAACGCTCTGGGCACCGACAGCGTCGACCTCTACTACTGGCACCGGCCCGACCGCAGCATCCGCTACGCCGAGGGCGTCGAGGCCCTGGCCGCCCTGCGCGAGGAGGGCCTGATCCGCGAGATCGGTATCTCCAACGCCAACGTCGAGGAGATCGACGTGGCCCGCGAGGTGCTCGGCGACGGCGGTCTCGCCGCCGTGCAGAACCAGTTCTCGCCCACGTTCTTCCATACCAGCGCCGGCGAGCTGCGCCACTGCGGTGAGCACGGGATCGCCTTCGTCCCGTGGTCGCCGCTGGGCGGCACCGGCGGCGGCGCCCGCGCCGTGGGGGAGCGGTTCCCGCAGATCCAGCGCATCGCCGAGGCCCACGCCGTCAGCCCGCAGCAGGTCGTCCTCGCCTGGGAGCTCTCCCTCGGCGAGCACGTGGTCCCGATCCCTGGCGCGGGCCGCCCGGAGTCCATCGTCGATTCCGCGCGCGCCATGACGCTCGAGCTCACCGACACCGATCTCGCCGAGCTCGGCGAGATCATCGCCTGACCCCGGGCAGCGTCCGTCTGATCCCCAGGGATGCTTGCCTGATCCCGGGGGATGTCCGTCTGATCCCGGCGAGATCATCGCCTGGTCCCGGGGATTGTCCGTGTGATCCTGGCGCCGACACCGCCGTAGTGGTCGCTATGCGTACGCCATAACGACAACGACGGCGGTGTCGACCCGTGGCGGGCAGCAGCAACGGAACCTTCGGGCCCTGGCGGGGCGATGCGCGCCTCAATCGGGTTGCCGGCTGCCCACGCCGGGCGTAGCGTGTCCGCGTCCATGACGGGAGAGGAGCACAGCATGCCCACGACGCATGCAGGAAGCGGGGCGGCCCACGCGGCCTGCTCGGTGTGACCTCGGCGTGCCCGCACGCCACCACGACGCTCACCTGAACACTCTCCCGCGCGCAGGGACACCCGTCCGAGTACGGGGCGGTCCCGCGCGCCCGTCGTGAGGACACACCCATGAACCCCCTGACCGAGTCCCAGATCCGCAGCTCCTTCGTCAACGCCAGCAAGGGCGACGCCAAGCGGGCGAGCCTGCCCGACCTCGCCCAGGTCCGGTGGGACCAGCTGGACTACCTCGGCTGGCAGGACGCCAAGCGTCCCCGTCTGCACTACGTCGCCCTCGAGGTCGACGGCTTCGTGGCCTGCCTGTTGCTGCGCGGCAACGACACCTCTCCCACCCGCAAGATGCTGTGCGCGTGGTGCGAGGACGTCATCGACGGCCTCCACGCCGCGTCCTTCGTGGCCCCGCTCGCCGGGGACTCCGGCCGGCGCGGCAACTCCATCGGCACCGCGATCTGCGCGGACTTCCGCTGCTCGAAGAACGTGCGACGGGCGCCGACCCCGGTCGAGATCCGCACCGAGGACCCGGCACTGCTGGAGTACTACCGCGAGCAGAAGATCGCGGGGCTGCAGGAGCGCTCGGCAGCGTTCGTGCGCTCCGTGCGCACCCGCTGACCGGCGTCAGCCGCAGCGCACGCCGCGGAGCCATTGCCAGGGCCGGCACCGACGTGCCCCCATGCCGAGCATCCTCGTTGTGGGGCCGCTCCACGTCGAGCATCCTCGTTGTGAGGCCGCTCCACGTCGAGCACCCCCGCAGTGAGGCCGCTTTGAGGTGCCCTTAACGGCCACTCAGAGGGGGTGCTCCGGCGGGCGTGGGGAGACCGACCGGAACGTGCTGGACAACTGGCTCGGGCAGGACCGGGCTCGTGGCTCGGCGAGCGCTGGCGGGCGCTGATCGGCAGGCCCGGTCAGCCGCAGCGCACGACGGCATCGGCCCGGTCCCGCGTGGCGGCGACCAGGCGGGCATTGGCCTCGTCCGGCCCCAGCGCCCAGTCGCGGGCCCGGGCGGGGCTCTTGCCGAACCGTTCGTGGCGGGCGATCAGGCGCTCGTGACGTACCTCGTCGGGCGTCTCCACGAACCAGCGGGCATCGAGCATCGTGCGCACATGGGCGAAGGCATCGTCGGCCAGGAGGTAGTTGCCCTCGGTGATCACCAGCGGCACGTGGCCGGCAACCTCGATCGCTCCGGCCAGGGGCTGCTCGAGGTCGCGTTCGAACATCGGCGCCCACACCGGCGGATCCTGCCGACGCGCGGTGCGCAGCCGCTGCAGCAGCGCCACGTAGCCGGCGGCGTCGAAGGTGTCCGGAGCGCCCTTGCGCTCCAGCCTGCCCAGTCGCTCGAGCGCGACGTCCGCCAGATGGAAGCCGTCCATGGGGACGACGATGCAGGACCCGGCGGGCAGCTGCTCGATCAGCACATCCGTGAGCGTGGACTTCCCGGCGCCGGGTGCCCCGGCGATGCCGAGCAGACGGCGCGTCCCGGACCGCATCGCCTCATCGAGCAGGGTCAGCGCGCGGGCCGTCGCCTCCTCCATCGACAGCACGGGCGGCCCTCCGCCGCCTTCTGCTGGTCTGGCGCGGGTAGTTGGCTCGCTGCGGACGGCGGGCTTGCCACGGTCAGCGGACCTGCCGCGGTCAGCGGGCGTGCTCATGCAACATCACCTCCACGACCTCTCCGCGCAGGGGCAGGTGGATGAGGATGCGCTGGGGCCGGGTGCCGGCTGCGGTGAGGGCGCGGGAGTAGGTGGACATCTGGCCGAGGTACTGCTCGCGCACGTGGGTGACGGGGTCCGTGCCGGGGTAGCTCTTGTGGTCGACGAGGACGACGTCACCGTCGGGAAGTCGCAGCAGGGTGTCGATCCAGCCCTCCATCACCTGCGCGTCCTCGTTCCACCAGGTGATGGGCTGCTCGGTGAGCTGCACGGCGCCGGGGAACTCGGCAGCGAGGAACGAAGCCCAGGAGGCACCGGCCTCGAGCAGCACCGATGGGCCGACGGTGCGGGTCACGGACCAGCGCTCCAGCAGCCGCTCGGCGGCCGCCTCGCGCTGCTCGGCAGAGAGCGCCGCGAGCGGCAGTGCCAGGTACGCGTGGACCGCCTCGCCGACCCGTTCCCACTGCGGGCCGCCGCCGGAGACCAGAGCGGGGCCGATGGACCGGGGTGGGGCCACCTCGCCGAGGGTGTCGGCCGAGTCTGTGGCCGAGGCCTGGAAGCGCGCGGCGGAGTGCACGACACCTGCTGCGGCGGTCTGCTCGGGCCGCAGGGGCACATCGGTCGCGGCCAGCGGGTCCTCCCCGGGCGGCAGTTTCGTGGGCACGGTATCCATGAGCTCGTCGATGTCGACCCGGGTCACACGAGCGGGCAGCGGGTCCGCCGTGCCGAGGACCGTGATGGCGTCGTCGGACCAGCGCACCAGCTGCGCCGGCTCGCCGACGGTGGCTGTCCCGGCTACCCCAGCTTCCCCAGTTGCGCCGGTTGCGTCTGCGCCGGAGCCTCCTGCTGCGCCGCCGGAGGCGGCGGCAGAGGGTGAGGCTGCCGCCGCGGCCTGCGGCGGCACGAGCCCGTCCAGCACCGTCGCCGGACCGGGGACGGCCAGCACCGCGGTACGGGCGGCGCGGGTGAGGGCGACGTAGTGCAGGCGGCCCGCCTCCTCGGCCTCCGCCCTCGCGCGGCGGGTGGCGAACTCGGAGGCCGCCAGATTCTCGGCGATCTCCTGCGGAGCGGGGACCTCGGGCCAGAAGCGCAAGGTGCGGCCGGCCAGCGGGGAGGTCACGTCGATGTCGCCCGGGGTCGAGACCAGCACGCCGTGGGCGTGGTCGCGCTCCTTCTCGGAAGCGGCCAGGTAGGTGACGACGTGGTCCCATTCCAGGCCCTTCGCGCCGTGGATGGTGCCCACCCAGACCGCGTCGGGCAGCCCGGAGAGATCGGGGCCCTCCTCCCAGGCGTCCAGATCTGCCCGCAGGCCCGTCAGGGTCACCGGAGAGCCCTCGGCGCGGCGCCGGGCCGTGGTCTCCTCGGCCAGCGACCGCAGGGCATCCAGGGTGCGGCGGCGCGAGCCCTGCTCGCTCCAGCTCTTGAGTCGCTGGGGCAGGTCGAGGGCGTCGATCAGGGCGCTGATCATCTCGGCGGGAGTGAAGCCGATGCAGGCCCGCCGCACCTCGCGCAGACCGGCGAGGGAGTCGTCGTTCCACCAGGTGGCGAAGACCGCCCGGCGCGCCTCCGCGTCGGGAGCGGCCATCAGGTCGCGGAACCAGCTGTCATGGGCAGCGTGATCCTCGAGCAGGGTGACCAGCTCGGTCAGGGCGAGCGTGTCGCTGCCGTCGAGCGTGACGGCCAGGGCCGCGCGCACCAGCTGCGCCTCGCGGGTGGCCAGCAGGGGATGGGCGGCACCGGCGGTGGGCACACCGCGTCTCTGCAGGGCGGCGACGACGGCACTGCGCTGAGCGTTGCTGCGCACCAGGACAGCTGTGCTGGCGGGGGTGAAGGTGCCGTCCTCGATCCGGCGGCGGATCTGTTCGGCGATCATCGCGGCATGCTTGTCGGCCCCGAGCACACCTCGACGCTGCTTCCTGGCCTCCCACACCTCGAGGGCGCCGTCGCCGGCGCTGGCCGCGCGGGCCGGCGGGATCGACAGGGTGATGCGCGAGGTGTCCCCGCCGTCGGGTGCGAACACGGGGGTGAACACGGCGTTGGTCAGCCGCACCAGCAGCTCCTGGGAACGCCAGGAGTGGGACAGGTTCTCGACCGTGCCCTGCCCGAACACGGTGCCACCGCCCTCGAGCGCGGCGATGATGTCGCCCATCAGACGCGGGTCGGCGTCGCGGAACCCGTAGATGGCCTGCTTGGGATCACCCACCCAGATCTTCTCCTCGATCAGCTGGGAGAGCTCGAGGAACAGGGCGAGCTGGATGGGGGAGGTGTCCTGGAACTCGTCGACCGCGAGCAGGCGGAACCTCGAGGCGACGGAGGCGCGCACGCGCGGGGACTCCTGGAGCAGGCGCAGGGCGCGCACCTCCTGGTCGATGAAGTCGATCAGGCCCAGCTCGCGCTTGTAGTCCTCGTAGGCCTCCAGGGACTCCGCCGCGGTCTCCAGGATCAGCGTGATCAGATCCCGGAGGTCCTGCTGCCAGGCAGGGTTCTGGGCGAAGGTCTCCGAGATCTCGATCGACAGCGGCATCAGCGCCTGGTTCGCCGGCGCGCGGAAGGCTCCGCGGGACTTCCCCTTCGCATCGGTCTCGGCGCCGCGGGCGAGCTTCAGCCAGCTCGACCACGGGGCCCGGCCCTGATCGGCGAGCCGGCGCTGCAGCGTCCGCAGCGCCTCGAGGTCGCTGCGGGCCCCGGGGACGCTGCGCGCTGCGATGGGCCCGCCGCGCACGGGCTCGCCGTCGGGGCCGACGGAGGCGGTCAGGTCCGCCTCGAGGTCCTCCAGGCACTGCCCCAGCCGGTGCAGCCAGCGAGAGCGCAGGTCCTCGCCGGGCTCCGGCAGCCCGGCCGAGGCCCGGAACTCCTCCCACGAGGCCGGGGCGGCGGCGCGCAGCTCCTCGGCGCCGAGGAGGTTGGTGCGGGCGGCGTCGGCGACGTCCTTCACCCGGCCGCGCCAGGCCTGCTTGCGCACCCCGAACCCGGTGTCGTTCTCGTCGCCGTCGTGCTCGGTGCGCGCGAGCATCGCCGCCCAGCGGGCCCCGGCCACGGCGGCCGTGCGGGCGATGGCGGCGGAGAACGCGGCCTTCTGCGTGGTCTGGTCCAGGACCTCGACGTCCGGGGAGATCCCGGCGTCCAGCGCGTACTCCGTCACGAGGCGGCCGGCCACCGAGTTCACCGTGCCCAGCAGGGCGCTGTCGATGCCGCGCGCCGCCTCGATCTGGCCCCGGTCCAGCAGGGTGGAGCGCACGCGCTGGGCGAGCTCGTCGGCCGCCTTGACGGTGAAGGTGGTCGCGATGACCTGGGAGGGATCCAGGCCCGCGGCGATCCGCTGGGCGAGCTCGCGGGTCAGCGTGTACGTCTTGCCGGAGCCGGCGGAGGCATTGATCAGGGTGAAGCTCATGAGTCGTCGCCTCTCAGCCCGCACAGCAGGGCGAAATCGCAGAAGTCGCAGCGGGCGTCGACCACGATCCCACCGTCGGCGCGGGCCGCCTCCCGGGCCTTCTCGTAGGTCTTCTTGGCGGTCGTGCGCGCGGTGGCGAGATCCTGGCCGGCATCGAGCAGGATCTGTCCGGAGGCGGCGTCGACCTCGCCATCGCGGATCGCGTCCAGCGCCTCGGTGATGCCGGTCGTCGTCGTGGACCAGGCGGCGTCGATGTCGAGCGTCGGCCGGCCGTGGGGATCCAGCGCCGGGTTGGCGGAGACGAACTCGCCCTGCTTGAGCAGGTAGTAGCCGACCTCGGCGTCCTGGCGGTGCAGCGACCAGGCGTAGGAGGCCAGCTGCAGCGCTTCGCCGGTCTCGAACAGGTCGGGGTACTTGGTGGCGGCGGCCGTCCACTTCAGGTCGATCACCGTGGGCCGGCCCGCGGAGTCCTCGGCGACCACGTCGCGGAAGCCCGTGAACGGGACGTCCACGTCACCGCTGCGCAGATGCAGGGTGAGGGTCTCCTCGAATCTCGACTCGACCGACGTGATGGTCAGCCCCGCCTCGACCAGCCGGGCGAAGAACTCCTGCAGGGAGGTGACGGCGTTCTCGCGGGTGGTGGTCAGCTCGACCTCGCGGCCGGGCAGCAGCAGCTCCGAGGCGAGCTGGGGGACCTTGGCGTCGAATGCGGCGCCGATCTCCTCGCCGGTGGGCGGGCCCATCCGGCCCGCGGCTCGGGCGGTGTCCACGAGATCCTCGACCACCGCGTGCACCAGGGTGCCGATCATCTGGTTGCCGGTGGGCACGCTGGAGACCGAGGCGGGGCGGATCCCCAGCCCGGAGCGGTAGGTCCATTTCTGCCGGCAGCCCAGCAGGTTCTCCGCCTGGGAGTACGACAGGGAGCGCGGCAGCAGGTGCGGCGCGGGGCCGGCGTGCTTGGTCAGCGTCCCGGGCAGCTGCGGGGGCCGGGTCCGGGCGGGCATGCTGAGCTCGCGGCGCGCCCCGGCGAGTTCCCAGACCCCGTGGCCGATGGCATCGGCGGGCGCGTGGGTGTGGCGGGACAGCACCGCGGCGACATCCTCGCCGACCCCGGCCCGCTCCGCCGCGAGGTGGGCGAGGAGGGAGGCCGGGGCGGTGGCCTTCTGCGCGCGGGTACGGGTGCGCACGACGATGAGGCGGTCGGCGCCGGAGAGCCCGCGCAGGCCGGCCTCGGTCTCCAGGGCGGCCACGTGGGCCGGGTCCAGGATGCGCGCCCCCAGCTCCACCAGCGCGCCTACCTCGGCGTCGTCCCAGGTCACGCCGGTGGCGGCATCGTGGCGGTCGGCTCCCCACCACAGCACGTCCCCGCCGCGCGGGAGCAGCTGGGAGGGCCGGGTGCAGGTGCGCCACGCGGCGGTGGCCTCCGGCCGGGCGAAGGGGGAGGCGGCGCGGCCGCCGGCGGCCTCGAGGATCTGGGCGAGTTCCCGGCGGCCCAGGACGTGGCCGGCGGGGAGCGTGTCTAGCACGTCGTGGAAGACCGCGAGATGCGCCGAGGCACGCAGCAGTCCGGCATCGCCCTGGCCGAGGCTGCGCAGCCGCGTCTGAAGCCACGCAGTCGCCTCGCGCAGCCGGGCCGGGGTCAGCGTCTCGGGCTGCAGGGGCGAGGTGACCAGGTCGGAGAGCGACTGCGCGGTGGCCAGGGCGGTCTCGGCCCGGGGCCGCTCCTCGGGGCCGGCCCCCTGGACGTCGGCGGCGAGCTGCTGGAGCACGGCGTTCCAGGCGGGGCCGCCGGTGCCGGGCTCCTGGGCGAGCGCGTCCAGGAAGCCGCGTCGCACGGGCCGCGGGACGAGGCCGACGGGGTCGCGATCGTCCTCGGGCGCATCGAGCACCCGCAGATCGAGGAAGGCCGCGAGCTGCTGCACGTCCACGGGGGCGATGGCGATCGAGAGGTAGAGGGGGAGGATCTGCAGCGCGGTGCGATCGGCCGACGGCTCGGCGACCCCGAGGGCCGCCTGGCCGCGACGATGCAGCTCCTGGTCCAGGAGGACGGTGTCCGCGGTGGCGAGGACCTGCAGCGACGGGGCGCTGCCGACGGGAGCGGGCTCGGCCGCGCGGCCGGCGAGGTACCGGGCGGCGGTCTCGGCGGCCGCCCACTCGTCCTCCGCCTCGACGATGACCAGCTCCGGCCGGCCCGCGTCGCCGGCACCGGAACCGGGGGCCGGCCGCACCAGGGCGACGCCCGCGGCTTCCAGCAGCATCAGCAGGCGTCCCCACAGCCCGGGCAGCCGCTGCGGATCCTCGTGGCAGCGGATGATCTCGATGCCCAGCGGCCACGGCGACCCGCTCGCCACCACGGACTCGAGCAGGTCGACGAGCTCGCGCAGATCGTCGGACGCACCGGGGGAGAGGGCGAGAGCGGGGCCCCCGCTCGCGGACCCGTCGGCCCCGCGGATCTGCTCCTCGATGCTGCGCAGGGCATCGATGCGCGCAGGCAGTTCAGAATGGCCCCGGAGCTCGGCCCCGGCCACCACGGCGGCGTCCCGCCAGGTCAGCAGGGTCGCCGAGGTCGCCCACGGGTCCGCGGCGAAGGAGGCGCGCGGCCAGGGGTGATCGGCGGCGGCGATCGCCCGGGAGTACTGCGCGATGCGCACCGCCGGGTGGACGTCCGGGCGGGTCAGCGCGAGCCGCGTCTGCAGCAGATGGACCAGTGAGCGCGGCCCCATCCGCACCGTCCCCGTCGCCGCCGAGCCGTCCGCCCAGGCGGCGTTGTCCAGGGACCAGCCGAACTCGATCTGCATCTGGGCTTCCTGCTCCTCGGCTCCTCGCACGCCCGGGCCGGCGCGTGCGGTTCCACAGTAGAGGAGCGGGCCGACGGTTCAGCGCGCGACCCGGCCGGGGCCGATCAGCGGTCGGTGCTCACCGGTTGAACGGGTCGTCCGCGCGGATGCCCCAGCTGAAGCCGCGGTCGTACAGCATCGACCCGGAGGGATCCGGGGCGAGCACGAGGTCCACGCCGTCGCCGGTGACGTGCAGCGTCCCGTCGGCCCGCTCCTCGACAGCCAGGGTGAGGGTCCGGGGCTCGGTGTCCGCATAGTCGGCCACCGACTGGCCGGCCTCCCGCAGCGGCCGCAGCTCGAGCTCGACGGCGGAGTCCCCGGTGCGCCGGTACTGACCGGTCAAAAGGTCGCCGCTGGCCAGTCGCAGCTGGGCCTGGGCGGCGTCCCCGTACAGCGTCGAGCCGAAGGCCACCCGGCTCCAGCGGTCGTCATCGGCGAGCTGGGCGGCGGGCTCGGCGGTGTCCTCCTGGACGCTCCACACCCCGGCCGGCGCGGACTCGTCGGTGGTGCGCTCGGGATACATCTGGCTCACCCCGTACCCGATCAGCGCCACCAGACCGAGAGCGGCGATCGGTCCCAAGACGTCGGTGACCCGGGCCAGGGGACGCCACGGGACCAGGGTCGGCAGGGGGCCGCGCGGGATCTCCCCACGCCCGACGAAAGCCCGGGTCAGCCGCGGCATCCAGGGGATCAGCACGATCAGCGCCATGATCAGCAGTGCCAGCGAGATCTGCTTGACCGGCACGTCGTAGCCGAGGTTCAGCACGAACACCAGGGCCATCGAACCGGCGGCGATGGCGGCACCCAGCGGCACGGAGCGGCGCCACAGCAGGGCGATGGCGGCGCCGAACTCGGCGAGCCCGGCCAGGACCTGGAACAGCGGGGAGAAGGCGACCATCCGCCACAGCATCCCCATCGGGCTCATCTCGCCCTGGGCGATGAGGGCGCCGCCCGCGTCCGCGACGCCGAACTGGCCCAGGACCAGCTTCGCGAAGCCGTAGTACAGCATCGCGGCGGCCAGCAGGAAGCGCACGCCGCCGTGCGCCCACCAGCCCAGCGTGATGACGGCGAGCCGGCCGATGCGCTTCTCGGCCGAGTAGTCGCCGCCGTCGGCCGGGGAGGAGTCGAGGGGAGGGGTCGTGGTCTCAGCAGCGGGAGCGGTCATGCCTGCATCTCATCGCCCCCAGGCGCGCGAGTCATCTGCCGACGGGTGCGGCGCGGACCGTCGGCAGTCGGCATCCGGCACCGGCCGGCCTCGACTTTCGACGGAGGGCCCGGACGCAGCACGGCCCGCGCAACACGGCCCGGACACAGCAGGGCCCGGGACGCATGCAGCGTCCCGGGCCCGGCCGGCGAGTGGGTCAGCCCTGGTTCGCGGACCCCGGGTGCGCCCACGGCGGCTGGTCGCCACCGGGGTAGCCGGAGTCCTGCGCCTGCTCGGCCGCGCGGCGAGCCTGGTTCTGGGCCTCGCGGGCGCGGCGCTCGGCCTCGCTGCGAGCACGTTCGGCGCGGGCCTGCTCCTGCTCGCGCAGCTGATCGGCCGAGATCCGCTCGCGGTTCGCGGCGTCGGCGACATCGGCGTCCTGATCGGCCTGCGCCGCGGCCTGGGACTGCAGCATCGCGGTGCGGATCTCCTCGCCCATGTTGCCCACCGCGCCCGGGTTCGAGGGCAGGTAGAGCACGTTGGAACGGCCGTTGCGGGCCACGTCCTGCATGGTGTCGAAGTACTGGGTCATCAGCAGCAGCTGCTCGGCCGAGTTCTCGATGCCCACCTTGCGCAGCATCTCGTACTGCTCGGCGATACCGAGGGCGATCGCCTTGCGCTGGCCGGCCACGCCCTCACCCTGGAGGCGCTTGGACTCGGCCTCGGCCTGGGCCTGGGTGACGCGCTTGATCTTGTCGGCCTCGGCCAGGGACTGCGCGGCGACCCGGTCGCGCTGGGCGGCGTTGATGGAGTTCATCGAATCGCGCACCCGCTGGTCCGGGGAGATGTCCTGGACCAGGGTGTTGATGATGTTGAAGCCGAACTCCTGCATGCGGGCCGACAGGGTCTGTTCGACGCTGTAGGCGATGTCGTCCTTCGACTCGAACGCGGCGTCCAGCTCGAGGCTGGACAGGGCCGAGCGCACGGTGTCGAACACGTAGGAGCGGATCTGCGCCTCGGGGTTGGACAGCTTGTAGTACGCGTCGACGACCTGTTCTTCCTTGATCACGTACTGCACCGCCACCGGGACGGTGACGAACACGTTGTCCTTGGTCTTGGACTCGATGTTGACCTCGAGCTGCTGGACGCGCAGCGAGATCGGCTTGGTGATGTTGTCGATGAAGGGCGCCTTGAAGTTCAGACCGGCGTGCGCGACTCGGCGGAACTTCCCGAAGCGCTCGACGATGACCGCTTCACGGGAGTGCACCGTGAACATCAACGAGGTGCGCAGGCCGCCGAACAGCAGCGCCGCGATGATGGCCAGGGCGATGATGACGCCGACGGCCAGGACGAGGAAGATGATGACGCCTTCCATGGGTTCCCCTTTCACGAGGGATGGTGTTGTGGCCCAGGTTACCAACCTGGGCGTTCGCACCGTGCCTCAGCGCAGGCCGAGCTCCATCTCGATCCGCCGGGCGATGCGCACCGGCGGCACCGGCGGGGCGTAGCGGCGCAGCACGCTGCCGTCGGGGGCGACGAGGAACTTCGTGAAGTTCCAGGCGATCCGGCCGCCCATCACGCCCGCCTTCTGCTGGCGGATCCACTGCCACAGCGGGTGCGCGTCGGGGCCGTTGACGTCGACCTTGGAGAACAGCGGGAAGCTGACGTCGTAGGTGGAGGTGCAGAACTCCCGGGTCTCCGCATCGGTGCCGGGGTCCTGGTGGAACTGGTCCGAGGGGAAGCCGAGGACCGTGAAGCCGTGCTCGCCGAAGCGGTCGTGGAGGCACTGCAGGCCCTGCAGCTGCGGGGTGAAGGCGCACTCGGTGGCGGTGTTGACCACCAGCACCAGCTGCCCGCGGTACTCGCTCATCTCACGGCATTCGCCGTCGATGGTCCGCGCCCGGAAGTCGTGGAACGTCGACGCGTCGAGGGTGCCCATCGGATCATCGTAGGCGGGCGGGGCTCAGGACAGGAACGCGTCGACCTCGTCCCGGGTGGGGGCGCTCTGCGGTCCCCTCCGGGTCACGGCGATCGCGGCGGCGGCGTTCGCGCGGGTGGCGGCGGACTCCCAGTCGGCGCCGCAGGCACGCTCGGCCAGCAGCACCCCGGTGTGGGTGTCGCCGGCGCCGTTGGTGTCGACGGGGGTGCGGGGGAAGGCGGGGATCTCGGTGCCCCGGCCGTGGTGGAAGACGATGCAGCCGCGCGCGCCGTCCCGCACCACCACGACGCACTGCGAGCCGATGCGCCGCCGCAGCGCCTCCGGGGTGTCCTCCAGGGCGTCGAGCCCGGTCAGCGCCCGGGCCTCCTCGGCGTTGGACGTCCACACGGTGGTGCGCGCGAGCACGCGCTCTTGCACCTCGCGCGGGAACGTCGAAAACGGCGCGCCGGGATCCAGCACCACCTCCACGCCCGCGGGCACGGTCTCCAGGAACTCCAGCAGCGGTTCCCGAGTGGGCTCGAACAGGCTGTACCCCGACAGGCACAGCAGGTCGCCCGGCCTTGGCGCGAGCGTCCCCAGCGACTGCGCGGTGATCTCCCGCTCCGCGCCGTAGACGGTCACGAAGGTGCGTTCGGCCGACGGTTCCAGCAGCACCAGGCAGTGGCCGGTGTCCTGGCTCCGGCGCGGCTCGTCGGACAGCGCCACCGCGTCGGCCGCCAGTGCCCGGCGGATCAGGTCGCCATGGGGGCCGACGCCGTGCGCGCCGCCGTGGACCGCCTCGGCACCGGTGCGAGCGGCGGCGACCAGCGTGGTCACCGCGCCCCCGGCGTAGTGGTGCTCGCTGCGGGCGTTGGCGTTGCCGCCGCGCGGGGGCAGCTCGTCCACCTCGACGACGACGTCGACGAGCGCCTGGGCGGTGTGCAGGACGCGGGCCATGGGGTGAGTGTAGGCGGCGCAGTGTCCGCGGCGTGGCCCGTGTGGACGGACGGCGCCGGAAGCTGGACGATACGACCATGGACGCCTCACCTGCCCGCTCCCGCCGCCGGGCGCCGCTGCTCATCGCCCTCGCCGTGATCGCAGCCCTCGTGCTCGCCGTCATCCTGTGGCGCGACCGCTTCGGCAGCGGCGAGGACGAGGCGCGCGCCCTGGCCGCGGCGCTGCCCGCGGGCGACTTCGCCGACGTCCCGCTGACCGGCGATGACCCGGCCGCCGCCGCGGAGGAGCACGAGCGCATCCTCGGGCCGCTGCTGGAGGCCACCGACGCCCCGCCGCAGGTCGAGCTCACCGATCCCGGCACCGCCGAGGACGGGACCCGCACCGCCACCCTGGAGTGGACCTGGACACTCCCGCACGAGGCCGGGACCTGGAGCTACACCACCGAGGCCACCCTCGAGCGCACCGGCGAGGGCTGGGCCGCGGACCTCAGCCCGGAGACGTATGCCCCGGGCCTGACCGCCACCGAGCACCTGGAGGCGAAGACCCTCCAGCCGACCATGGGCACCGTCACCGACCGCGAGGGCACCGACCTCTACGGTCCCCGCGACGTCCGCGTGCTCGGCCTGGACAAGACGCTCCTGGACGGCGCGGACCCGGAGGCCACCGCGCGGGACCTCGCCGGACTGCTCGGCATCAACGCCGACAACTACGCCCAGAAGGTCGCCGACTACGGGGACGACGCCTTCGTGCCCGCACTGACCATCCGCGCCGAGGACGAGGGGAACTACCCCCTCGGCGAGGCGGAGGACATCACCGGCTATCGCGCCCTCGAGCAGAGCCAGCCGCTGGCGGCCGAGCGCGACTACGCCCCGGGCGTGCTCGGTTCCCTGCGGGAGGCCACCAAGGAGGACATCGACGGCTCCGACGGGGAGATCGAGGCCGGCGACTACGTGGCCACCGGCGGCGTCGTCTCCGCTCGCCACGACGAACTGGTCGGCACACCCGGCGTGGACGTCGTCGCCGTCGACTCCGAGACGGGCAGCGAGCGCTCCCTGCACACGGTCGAACCGACCGACGGCACCGACGTGGCCACCACGCTGGACGATGACCTGCAGCGCCTGGCCACCGACGCCATCGCCGACGAGGACGCCCCCAGCGCGGTGATCGCGATGCAGCCCTCGACCGGGGACGTCCTCGCCTCCGCGCTGGGCCCGACGGGCCAGGAATACCCGATCGGCCTGGTGGGCCAGTACGCGCCCGGATCGACGTTCAAGACGGTCACCGCCCTGTCGCTGCTGCGCGCCGGGCTCACCCCGGACTCCACCGTCGAGTGCCCCGAGACGGCCACCGTGGAGGGCCGCAGCTTCAAGAACGCCGACTCGCTCTCGCCGGACCTGTTCGGGTCGATGCCGCTGCGCCAGGCGATCGCCCACTCCTGCAACACGGCGATGCTGCTGCAGTACGACACCGTCGACCAGAGCTCGCTGGCCGACGCCGCGACCACCCTCGGCATCGGCCAGGAGGCCCCCGACGGCCTGGAGGCGTTCATGGGCTCGATCGACCCGGAGGACACCGGCACCGAGCACGCCGCCGCGATGATGGGCCAGGGCCGCGTGCTGACCTCGCCGCTGGCGATGGCGACCGTGCTGGCCAGCGTACAGAACGGCAGTACCGTCAGCCCCCGCATCCTCGCCGACGACGACTCCGCCCCGGCCGAGGTGCCGACTCCGCTGACCGAGGACGAGACGTCCCAGATGCAGGAACTGCTGCGCGGCGTCGTCACCGACGGCAGCCTCGACGACTTCGCGGACATGCCCGGCGACCCGGTCATCGGCAAGACGGGCACGGCCGAGTACACCGACGAGAACGGTGATCTGGCGCTGCACTCGTGGGTCATCGTCGCCCAGGGCGACCTGGTCGTCGCCGCCTTCGTCGAGGACGGCAGCTACGGCTCGGTCACCGCCGGCCCGATCGCCCGCGAAGTGCTCGAGGGCGCCCAGGCGAGCTGATCGCGACCTCAGCACCCCGAGACCAGGGCGTCGGCGTCCCCGGAGCCCGAGACTTCGTGACCCCGAGACCTAGCCTCAGTACTCGGTGCGGTCCTCGAGTGCTTGCCACGCTTCGAACGGCTCGAGCGCCTGCGCGGGACGGCTCTGCTCCGTCGGCAGCAGGGCGCGGTGGCCGGGCGATTCGAAGAACTCGTAGAACGCGGCGTCATCGAAGCCCGCGCGAGCGGCGTCGGCCCGATCGGCGGCGAACACGACCCGGTCCACGCGGGCCCACAGCGCCGAGGCCAGGCACATCGGGCACGGCTCGCAGCTCGCGTAGAGCACCGCGCCGGTCAGCTCGAACGTGCCGAGCTCCTGGCAGGCGGCCCGGATCGCCATCACCTCGGCGTGCGCGGTGGGATCGAGCGTCGCGGTCACCCGGTTCGTGCCGTCGACGAGGCGGCCGTCGGCGGTGCGGACCACCGCTCCGAAGGGGCCGCCTCCGGAAGCGACGTTCGCGCTCGCCAGGTCGACGGCGCGGGCGAGCAGTTCCTCGTCGTACGGCGTGAGGGTGCTGGGAGGGTTCATGTGGCCAGTATCCCCTCAGATGCGCGATCCCCTCAGATGGCCACCGCGACCTCGACCGCCTGGCGGATGGCGCGCTCCGCGTCGAGCTCGACGGCGAGGTCGGCCCCGCCGATCACGTGGACCCGCGGCGTGCGACCCCGCCGGGCCTCGCGGACCTCGCCGGCCAACTCGTCCACGCTGATCTGCCCCGCGCAGACCACCACGGTGTCCACCTCCAGGACCTGCTCCTCGCCGTCCTCCACGAGGTGCAGCCCGTCGGCATCGATCCGCCGGTAGGAGACGCCGCGATGCTGGATCACCCCGGCCCGGCGCAGCTCGGCGCGGTGGACCCAGCCGGTCGTCCGCCCCAGGCTCGCCCCGATCCGGGTCTGCTTGCGCTGGAGCAGGTGGATCTCGCGGGCCAGCCGCCCGTCGGCCGGATCACCGTCTCCGTCGCGCCGGCGCGGCACCACCCCTCCGCGCTGCTGATCGGGATCGACGATGCCCCAATGCGCTTTCCATGCCGCAGCATCCAGCGTCGGCGACGGGCGCGGGGAGGAGAGGAACTCCGCGACGTCCACGCCGATACCGCCGGCACCGATGATCGCGACCCGCTCGCCGGCCTCGGCGCGGCCCTCGAGCAGATCGGCGTAGCTGACCACGTCCGGCCCGCCCTCGGAGCTGCCCGGGGCGAAGCCGGGCAGGTCCACCACGCGCGGCTCGACCCCGGTGGCGACGACGACATCGTGGAAGCCCGTCAGGTCCCGGGCCGACGGCCGGGTCCCGAGCCGGATCCCCACGCCGGCCGCGGCCAGCCGCATCCGCCAGGACTGCAGGGCCTGGGCGTAGTCCTCCTTGCCGGGGATGCGGGCGGCCAGTCGCAGCTGCCCGCCGATCTCCTCGGTGGCCTCGAACAGGGTGACCACATGGCCGCGCTGGGCGGCGGTCACGGCCGCCTCGAGCCCGGCGGGCCCGGCGCCGACGACGGCCACCTTGCGGGCGCGGCGCTGGATCACCGGAGTCAGCTCCAGCTCGGTCTCGTGGCCGGCGCGCGGGTTGACCAGGCAGCTGGCCCGCTTGCCCTCGAACACCTTGTCCAGGCAGGCCTGGTTGCAGGAGATGCAGGCGACCACCTGCGAGGCGCGGCCGTCGGCCAGCTTCGCCGGCAGCTGCGGATCGGCGAGCAGCGGCCGCGCCATGGAGATCAGGTCCGCCCGGCCCTCGGCCAGCACGCGCTCGGCGACCGCCGGGTCGTGGATCCGGTTCGAGGCGATCACGGGCGCGTCGACCGCCTCGCGCAGCATCCCGGTCTGCTCGGCGAAGGCGGCCCGCGGGACCGAGGTGACGACGGTGGGCACGCGGGCCTCGTGCCAGCCGATGCCGGTCGAGAGCACATCCACGCCGCGCTCGGTCAGGCCACGGGCCAGGGCGACGGTCTCCTCCCACGTCTGCCCGTCCGGCACCAGGTCCAGCAGCGAGATGCGGTAGCTGAGCAGGGCGTCGTCCCCGATCGCCTCGCGCACCGCGGCCGCGATCGCCAGCGGCAGTGCCCGTCGGCCCTCGGGCCCACGGCCCCAGCGGTCGCGGCGCCGATTCGTGGCGGGGACCAGGAACTGGTTCAGCAGGTATCCCTCCGAGCCCATGATCTCGACCCCGTCGTACCCGGCCTCGACCGCCCGGTGGGCGGCGGCGGCGAAGTGCTCCACGGTGCGGCCGACGCCGCGGCGGGTCAGGCGGCGCGAGCGGAACGGGGAGATGGGGGAGCGGCCGGCGTGGGCGGAGGCCGCCAGCGGATGGAAGGCGTACCGGCCCGCGTGTAGCAGCTGCAGGATGATCCGCCCGTCGGCCTCATGGACCTCGCGGGTGATGACATCGTGGGCCCGCAGCGTGCGGGCGTCGGCCTGGGCGCCGCGCGGCGTGAGCCGGCCGGTGCGGTCCGGGGAGTAGCCGCCGGTGACGATCAGTCCCGCTCCGCCCCGGGCGCGCTCGCCGAGGTAGGCCGCAAGCTTCTTCGCCTCCCGCGGCTGATCCTCGAGGCCGACGTGCATGGACCCCATGACGATCCGGTTGCGCACCTCGAAACGCCCCAGGTCCAGCGGCGAGAGCAGCCTCGACAGCGCGGTGGGCGAGGGAGGGCCGACGGTCGGGCGGGGAAGCGGCGCGGACATGCGGCGATTGTGCCAGGCTGGGCCGCATGAGCCGGAGACTGCTGATCATCGTCGACGTCCAGAACGACTTCTGCGAGGGCGGCGCGCTCGCCGTGGACGGCGGCTCGGCCGTCGCGGCCCGGACTGCCGAGTTCGTGCGCGAGCACGCCGCCGACTACGACCGGATCCTCGCCACCCAGGACTGGCACCGCGGCGACACCGACAACGGCGGCCACTTCGCGACCCCGCCGGCCGAGCCCGACTTCTCCGAGACCTGGCCCGTGCACTGCGTGGCCGGCACCCGCGGTGCCGAGTTCCATCCCGAGATCGAGGCACTGGTCGCTGACGTGGGCCGCATCGAGATCGCCCGCAAGGGGTACGGCATCCCCTCCTACAGCGCCCTCGAGGGCGCCACCGTCGGGACCGAGGAGAGTGTGCAGCAGCTGATCGGATCCGGCGACTGGGATCAGGTCGACGTGGTGGGCCTGGCCTACGACTTCTGCGTGCGCGCCACCGCCCTCGGTGCGGTCGCCACCGGCGCCCCGGTGCGGGTCCTGCGCCGTCTCACCGCCGCCGTGCACCCCGCCGGCAACGAGCAGCTCGAGGCGGAGCTCGCGGAGGCCGGGGTGCAGCTCGCGTGACGTCCCCGCGGCCGGCACGGACCGAGGCCGCCGGGGCGGCAGTGCGGGTCCTGCGCGGCGTCGCACTGCTGATCACCGCGGCATTGACCGGCTGGGTCCTGGTCCGTTATCCCTCCCTCCCGGATACGGTCCCGACGCACTTCGGGGCCCAGGGCAACCCTGATGAGCACGGCAGCAAGGTGAGCGTGCTGGTGCTCGCCGGCGTGATGATCGTGCTGTCCGCGCTCATCGCCTGGCTCTCGACGCGGCCTCGGCTGCTGAACTATCCGATAGCGGTGACCGAGCAGAACGCTCAGCGCCTCTATCGCGAGGGTGAACGGCTTCTCGTCGTGATCCTTCTGGGACTCCAGTCGATCTACCTCGGCATCATTCTGTCCGTCACCGGAGGTGCCGGCCGGCCGGCGCTCGTGGTCGGTCTGGTGGTGACGGTGATCGCCGTGGTGACGGGCATCATCCGGATGGTCCGCGTCCGCTGAGAATTTACGTCGACCTGCACGGATCGCGTGTGGTCCACTTTTCTCCATGCGCTTCTCGATCCGGCCCCTGGAGGCTCTCTCCCACGTCGACCTCGTCCAGTACAACGCTCTGGACGAAGCGCTGGACGAGGCCAACTACGGCGGCAGCGAGGCGTTCACGGTCCAGCAGCGCAGGGCCTCGCTGCAGGACTCCCCGTACTACCGCACCCGGCGCTGGGTCGCCGTGACCGAGCTGATGGAGGGTGGCGAGACGATCGTCGGCCGTGCCTCGGTCTACCTGCCGCAGCAGGAGAACCTCGAGACGATCTCCGTCGCCGTCGCCGTGCACCCCGCCTTCCGCGGTCACGGCGTCGCCACGGCCCTGCTCGAGGAGGCGCTGATCCCCGCGATCCGGGAGTCCGGGCGCAGCCTGGTGGAGGCCTACGGGGAGATCCCGGCCGACGGGGATGTCGACGACCCCGCCCAGCCGGTCAACCGCCTGGCCGCGCGGTTGGGCATCACGCGCAAGAACGTCGCCGTCTGCCGCACCCTCGCCCTGCCCCTGGAGGAGCAGCTGTTGGACCGGCTGCAGGCGGAGGCCGAGGAGAAACTGGGCGACTACGGGGTCGAGCTGTGGGACGAGGGCGTGCCCGAGCAACACCTCGAGGCCTACGGGGTGCTGCTGCGGCAGCTCGAGCTCGACGAGCCGGACGAGGACGTCGAGCATGAGGCGCCGGAGTACACACCGGAGCGGATCCGCATCATCGAGAAACGGCTGCGCGAGATCGGGGTGCGGCCGATCCTGGCGGTCGCCGTCGCCCCGGACGGCAGCTTCGTCGGCAACTCCGAGATCCACGTCCAACGGTCCCCGCGCACCACCGTGGCATGGCAGGAGAACACCCTGGTGATGCCCGAGCATCGCGGGCACCGACTGGGACTGGCGCTCAAGGTCGCCACCCACCGTCAGCTGCGCGAGCGCGCCCCGCAGGTGCGGGCGCTGGTCACGTGGAACTCGCACGTGAACCCGTGGATGATCGCCATCAACGAGAAGCTCGGGTACCAGGTCGCCTACCGCGAGATCGCCCTGCAGGGACGCCCGCAGCTCTGAGGTGGCACGATAGGGACATGACCCAGGGCAGGGCAGAGGCAGACCGCGTCGTCAGCGTCTCACGCGTGATCGCGGCGCCCGCGAGCGTGCTCTTCGAGCTGATCGCCGACCCGGCCCAGCAGCCCCGCTGGGACGCCAACGACAACCTCGCCGAGGCCGCGGACGGCCAGCGCGTGCGCGGCGTCGGCGACGTGTTCCGCACCAGATTGACGATCGACTCCGTGCGCGAGAACCACGTCGTCGCCTTCGAGGAAGGCCGCGAGATCGCATGGAAGCCGGCCGAGGAGGGCACACATCCACCAGGGCATATCTGGGCCCTGTCCCTCGAGCCGGTGGATGAGCATCGCACGCGCGTCATCCACACCTACGACTGGACGGACATGCGCGATCCGCACCGCGTGTCCACGGCGCAGGGCGTCACCGCGGACTCGTTGCGCGCCTCCCTCGACCGTCTGGCCTCGCTGGTCGATGAGGGCGAGGGATGATGAGCGAGACCGACGGACCCCGCCGGCCGCCGATGGCCCCGGACGTCGCCCGCGTCGAATCCGCGCTCGAACAGGCGCGTGCCCGTGGGGATTTCGACGACCTGCCAGGCGCCGGCAAGCCGCTGAACCTGCCGGACACCCACGACCCGGACTGGTGGATCAGGCAGCGCGTCCAGGACGGGGACATCGACCGCGACGCACTGCTGCCGGTGGTCATGCTGCTGCGCCGAGAGTTCGAACGACGCGAGGAGACTCTCGCCGAGCTCCCCACCGAGGAGGCCGCCCGCGAGTACGCGGAGGACTACACGCGCCGCGTCCACGACGACCGGCGCGCGAATCCCCTGCAGCGCACCATCGCGCCCGAGATGTACCCGGAGGACGCCGCGAAGCGCTGGCGAGAGCTGCGCGAGGCCGCGGCCGCGGCCCGACCGGCCCCGGAGCCGACGGAGACCGAGGAGAAGCCGCGGCCCCGCCGGCGCTGGTGGCCCTTCGGCCGGAGCTGACCGAGGGCCTCAGGCCGACACGGCCAGCGTCTCGCGCGTGTCGGAGACCAGCGCGGACACGTCGCGGACCGCCGCTGCGAGCCCGTCGGCCGAGAGATCCGCGCCGATCGCAGCCAACGCGGCACTGGCCTTCTCCGCGAAGCCGCCCGTGTCCAGTGGGAGCCAGGCGACGGCCGGGATCAGACCCTTCTCGTTGGTGACCCACACGTCGGCCTCTCCGTGCCAGGACAGAGCGCACCACATCAGTGCGGTGGCGCAGCACAGCTGGACGTATCCGACGTCGCCGCGCGAGGTCGCCTTTGCGACACCGCCCATGAGGAACTCCGCACTGCTCAGGTTCTCTCGCAGCGCTTTCCGCAGCGGCGCAGGATACGGGTCCAGGCCCGCCCGCAGTTGCGGCACAAGGCGCCGGGGGTCGGCCAACGGGCGGCAGGTGGCGATCTCCGCCGCATAGGTGACGTCGAGGAAACCCAGGGGATGGCCGAGCTGCCAGTGGAATCCGATCTCGCCGCGGATCGCCCGGTCACGCTGCTCGCGCACCCGTTCCACGTGACGCAGGATCAGGTCGACGGCCGTCCCATCGACCTCGAGCCACGCGCCGCCGTCCACCCACGGCCCCCAGCCACCGGGCCCCGCGACCTGGACCGGTGCGCCGACGACCCCACGGGCCGCCCTGGTCAGCGCCGCGACATCGAGGGTCGCCGCCTCGTAATAGAGCCCGAGGTCCACGTCGGAGCCGGCATGGTGGGTGCCGCGGGCGCGGCTGCCACCGAGCACGACCGCCTCGATCCCGGGCACTCCTGTCACCTCGTCGGCGACCCGTCGCAGGCGGTCCTCATTGATCATCGTCGCCCTCCTCGGCGCTGTGCGGCCTCGAACCACTCCTGCGGGTCAGCGGCCGATGCCGGCGCTCCGTGCGCTCGCAGCCAGGTGCACATGTTCTCGCAGTCCCGCCGCAGGAACTCGTTCCCGTGCGGGTTGGCGACGAGGTCGATGACCTGCGGAACGTCGATCACCACCGGATCCGGCTCGGCGAGACGGGTGTCGGCGAGGACGTTGTAGGGGGAGAGGTCGCCGTGGACCAGCCCCAGCTCGGCCAGGTCGATCACGACGTCTCGCAGCCGACGCGCCCAGCGTTCGGCTTCCTCGAGGGTGGGCCGGCACTCCTGCAACCGTGGGGCGGCGACCGCGCCGTGCTCGTCATCGGTGCCGATGAACTCCATGCACACCTCCGTGCCGACGATCTGGACGGGAAAGGGCACCGGGAGGCCGGCGGACCACAGCCGGGCGAGCACGTCGAACTCCGTGCGGGCCCATTGCGCGGCCGCGACCTGGCGGCCGAACGCGGTGCCCTTGGCGATGGCGCGGGCCTCGCGGGAATCCTTGGTGCGACGGCCCTCGGTGTACTGGTGGGAACGGTGGAATGTGGTGTGTTCGGGGGAGCGGTAGCGCTTGGCGACCATGAGGGTCGTCTCGCCGGCGGCGCCGGTGCGGTGCTCCTCGGGCAGGGCGCGCTCGAGCAGGAAGGCGTCGGCCTCCTTGCCGGATTTGAGGATGCCCAGCTCGGTGTCGATCGCACCGTCGTGCTGGACGACCCACTCGGGGAAGGGCTGCGGGCCGCGATCCAGCGTATGAGCGGTCTCCGGCCACGTGGACCAGCGCTGATCCTCGTCGAGGTCAGCGATGTAGGCGGTCAGAAGGGACTTGGCGAAGAAGTCGTCCCGGTCGAAGGACGGGGTCATGGCAGATCTCCTGGAGGGTAGGAAGGACGGCAGGGGTCAGCACGGCGACAACCATCAGTTCCTCCTTCCCTCAGGGCTCCGGGCCGGAGCTGGGGCCACGGTATTGCGGACACCCATGAGGGGCGAGTGATTTTCCGTCGGGCTAACGTCCAGGTGATTGTGGACAGTTGCCCAATCTGTGAGGTCGGCGATGATTGGATGGCAGCGTGCCTGCGTTCTCAGCCCCGCTCCGCCCCACCCGTCGTTCCCTCCTCCTCTCCAGTGCCCTGCTCGCCCCGTTCGCGCTCGCCGGGTGCGACGCGGATATGAGCTGGCTCCCCTTCGTCGAGAAACCTCGGGCGAGCGTCACCCTCGCGCCACTGACGACCTCCTCGGAGCTCGTCGCCGAGGAGCCCGTCCGGATCAATGAATGGGGGCTCGCGCCGACCGCCGACCGTCCGCTGGCCATGCTGGTCCACCGCGAGAAGTCGCTCGAAGCTCAGGTGAGCGTCGTGACCATTGCCGAGCCGCAAGGAATCGAGGTTCCCGTGGAGCCCGCGGCCACCGGGATTCGGGTCGATGGATCCGGCGAACGCGTGAGGGTCTACTCGCGTCGGATCATCGAGGACGTCTATGCCTATTCCATGTGCACCTCCACCGACCTCTCCGACTGGGAGACGGTCGAGCTCGCCGACGGCATCGATGCCGATTTCACCGTCGTCGGCGGCGGGCTGGTCATGGCCCTGCCTCGCGATCACAGGATTCGGATCTGGGAGGTAGCCGCGGACGGGGGAGTCACGGAGCTGGAGTCCCTCGCTGTTCCCGATGGTGAGACCTGGCAGCCCGAAGCAGTCCGGCGAATCGAGGAGACCGTCGTCGTCCTGGTGATGCGCGAGGTGGGAACAGAGGCGTGGGAACCGGCCGTCGTCACCTCGACAGATGGCGGTGCGACCTGGAGCGAGCCTGTGGCTTTGCCTGATAAGGCGCAGCGTCCGGGCGCCGAGGACCTGCAGGTTCAGGGCGACGCGTTCGTGGTGATGGGTGACCATCTCATTCCCGCCGACTGGGCGGAGGGGGAGAGGTACCGTCGCCCGATCGCCTGGTCGAGCACAGACGGATCGTCCTTCGCGCAGGAGGAGATTCCCCTTCCGACGTGGGGCATCGACGGATTCGAGCACGACACTCGAGGCGATCTCGACCCCGAGACTCCGATGGACTTCTCGGACCTGGAACTCGGATCCTCCGTCGTCGCAGCAGACGATGCGTCGATCTCGCTGGCCGTCTACTTCGCTGACGACTGTCGCACGGCTCGACGTGGGGCGGACGGGGCCTGGTCGATCAGCGACGTCGACGCATACTCGCCGGAGAGAATCTTCAGCTGTGTCGCCGACGAGGAGGGCACTATCGCGCGCACCGAAGCGTGCGTGTACGTGAAGAAGCGCGACGACCCGAGCTACACAGCGGGCCTCGCGTACGCCCCGACGCGCGAGCTCCAGCTCTCGGCCGGCAGCTCCGCCGACGGAATCGTTGCCATGTCCACCTGGGATACCGGGTACTTGCGTCGCGACGACCGCAGAATCGCGTGGGGGGACCGCGAGGGTCGGCTCCCCGTCGGTGTCGAGGGCGACGAGGTCGTTCGCCCGCACGACCCGGACGTCGGCCTGCAGGATCCCAGTGAGGCATACATCCATCACCTCGGCGGCGGCATCACGCTCTACACCGGCGTTCCTCCGTCTTCCGACGACGCCGCATCGCTCTACGTACGCGTGAGCACCGATGGCACCACGTGGCAGGAACCTACGGGCATCGAGATTCCCGAAGGTAACGTCGAGATCGGCGACGCCGTCAGTGTGGACGGGATCCACTACTTCCCCTTGTCGTCGTGGGTGCCGCGGGACGGATCCGCGTCGAAGATCGAGCCGGTCGTCTACCGCTCCGAGGACGGCCTCACATGGGAGAGAGTCGGGGCGTTCGACGCAGCGTTCCCCGTACCGGACCTGGCCGCCAACGGTGCGCGGGTCCAGTTCGTCACCGTCGTCGACGGTCAGATCATTGGGGTCGGTACCTCGTACGACGCATCCGATGCCCAGCGGCTCTGCACCTTCCTTCTGCAGGGACAGAGCTGGACGCCCATCCCTGTGGACGGGGCGCCGGCCGGCTCGACGTTCTACGGCAGCTCCGTGGTCGCGGGGAACGCGATGGTTCGTAGCCGCTGGGGAAGCCGATGGTCAGTGGCCACGGTGGCAGCCGATGGCTCGATCTCCGAGAACTATCGGTCCACCGATATCGAGGACAGGGGACTTCCTCTCGACCTCGGCGGTGGTGCAATGCTCTCGGGCGGGTGGATAGATCGGCCCGCCGCCGAGAACGAGAAGGCCCCGGAGGTCGGCGTCGGGGCGTGCGTGTGGGCGAGCTTGGACGCGGGGGAGACGTGGAACGCCACGATGCTTCCTGCGGAGGAAGGCAGGTATCCCGATGTCAGTCTGATTCCTGACGGCGAAGACGTCC
Source organism: Brachybacterium sp. GCM10030252 (assembly GCF_042666535.1). Lineage (NCBI taxonomy): Bacteria > Bacillati > Actinomycetota > Actinomycetes > Micrococcales > Dermabacteraceae > Brachybacterium > Brachybacterium sp. GCM10030252. The sequence goes on from NZ_JBHTDM010000003.1 coordinate 81,784, forward strand.
TCGTCCTGCTCGAGGACCCCGACATCCCCCGTGGCTACCGCATCGTCGGCGCTCGCGCGGACGTGCTCGGTGAAAACGAGTAGCCGAGCGGTCCGCGCCGGGCGAGACTGAATCCATGTTTCTGGAGAACATCGGCATCGACGCCACGGATCCGGTACGACTCGGGCGCTTCTGGGAAGCGGCGCTCGGCACGACGGCGCTGACCGTCGAGGACGAGGTCTATGAGACGCGCCTGCCCCTCACCGATGACGCGTACCTGGACTTGTGCTTCGTCCGTGTCCCCGAGCCCCCGGTCTCTCCTGTGAGGCTGCACGTCGATCTCGCGGGCGGCGCCGAACAGTCCGAGGTCGCTGAGAGACTTCGCGAACTCGGAGCGAGGGACCTCGACATCGGTCAAGGTGACGTGCCGTGGATCGTGCTCGGCGACGTCGAAGGCAACCCCTTTTGCGTGATGGAGCACCGCGACGTCTATGTCGAGACGGGCCCCATCGCGGCTCTGCCGCTGGACTCAGCGGACCCGCAGCGGGACGCCGACTTCTGGTCCTGGCTGAGCGGGTGGGGCGACGCGCCGGGTGTCGCCCCTCGCAGCCTGCGGCACCCCTCGCAGCGCGGGCCGTTGCTGGAGCTGTGCCACGAGTCCGCGCCGAAGGGCGAGGGGAAGAATCGGATGCACCTGGACATCCGCCTCGAGCCGGGTGACGACGCCGACGAGGTCGCTGCGGGGATCGCTGAGCGCGGGGGTCGGGAGCTCCATCCCGACTGGGGCGAACTCCCATGGCGCGTATACGCCGACCCGTCGGGCAACGAGTTCTGCGTGCTGCCCGCGCCCGGTTTCCCCTGAGCGGCTCCTGTCTTCACCCGACGTCGGCAAGGAGCGCTCGGAGCCGAGTCCCGGCGATGGAGCGTGCCGTGTCAGGCGACACGCTCCGAGGTTCGGCCAGCACGCTCACGGTCAGGCCGTCCAGGAGAGCGAGCAGCTCAGTGGCGGCCGACTCCGCCTGCGCCCAGGATGCGTGCGGGCGCGCCTCGGCGAGGAGCTCGGTCAGCCCTCGACGGGTGCGGTGCCAGATGTCTTGGTAGCGCTCGGCGACAGTAGGGTCGACGGCAGCCTGCGCGGCGAAGGCCAGCCAGACGCGGGCGACGGTGGTCCGGTCCGGCGAGGGCAGCATCAGATCGATCAGAGTATGAAGCTGGCTCTCTGTCGTCTTGTCGGGCGATCTCCCGTGCTCCAGCCCTGTGGTCGCGATGATGTTCTCCATCGCGGCGAGGAGCATGTCGGTGCGGCTGCGGTAGTGATGCTGCACTGTTCCGATGGCGACGTCAGCACGGGAGGCGACGGCGCGGACGCTGAGCCCGGCGATGCCCCCCTCGGCGATCGTGTCGATGATGGCGCGCTGGATGAGTTCTCGGGACATCTTCCGATGTTAGGACTATGAACGCAGGAGGCTCCGGCGTAGCCGCCACAGCGAGCCGGCGATGCGCCGGGCCAGGGCCAGGGGCTCATCCCGGCCATCCTTGGCGGGCCGCGAGGCGACCACCGCAAGACACATGAGGATCATCCCGATGCCGATCAGTCCGAACTGCAACGCCTCACTGACCATCAGTGCGAGGAACGTCAGCCCCTCGTGCTCGGGGCCGAGATCGATAGGGACAAAGCGCAGCGCCGCTCCGGCCGCCGAGGAGACGCCGCCGGTCAGGAGCAGAGGAATCCAGGTGGGGGAGACATGGGGTCCGAGGCCCGCTGCCGTCATGAGAAGTACGACGGTCAGAGCGATGACGGTCAGACGCACCATGCCCCACATTTCGAGGTGATGCGTCATCCCCTCGAGGTCTCTGCCCAGGAAGACGGACTTCTCGCTGAGGAGGCCGATGATCGATGCAGCGATGCCCGCTGCGCAGGCGAGGAGCCCGACGGTGACCGGGCCGGGAGCGCGCTGCCGGAACAGGACGAGGAATGCGGCTCCGATGATCGGAGCGGCGAGCCCGACGAGTTGAATCATTCGCAACACGGCACCCTCCAGCCATACGTCTGTATGGGTTCAAGCATACATATGTATGGACGCGCGCTCAAGGGTGGCATTCTCGATGATCCACTCGGCCTCGGAGCGGTGGGCTTCGTGCTCGGGCAACCGGTAGGTCTCCCGCGGACGGCCCAGCACCGGCTCCTCCGTCTCCCGGGACGCGAATCGGCACCTGCCCGGCACGCTCTCATGGAGCGCACCGCCAGGTGCCGATGTGGGGACAGCCGAGCCCCCGATCGCCGCACTCGGACGCGCGAGCCCCGGTCGCGGGACCCGCTACGCCCGACTCACTCCGTGCGGTCCAGCAGAAAAGTACGCGCCAGGTCGCAGACGTCCTTGACGGGGGAGTCGTTGTGGTCCTCGCGCTGCAGCGTCCGCACCGTGCGCTCACGCACCGCGTCCCGCAGGATCAGCGCCAGCATGGCGCGGCTGGCGAACTCCGGATCCACGCAGCTGCGCAGCTGGCCGTTCTTCTCGAGCGCGACGAAACAGTGCTCGAGCACGTGCTCGTGCACGCGGCGCAGCCGAGCCATCCGGAATCGGCCGGGATGGTCGTCGCTGATGGCGTCGGCGTCGAGGGTCGCCAAGAGCTGGATGAGGTGCGAGCCCGGGTTCCACATCTCTGTCAGGCCCCGCAGGAGCGCGTCACCGTCGGAGCAGAACTCCTCCTTGCGATCGAGCGCTTGCTGAGCATGCGCCTCGAGCCGGTCGATCACGCCTCCGAGCAGCTCATCCTTCGAGGAGAAATGATGGAGCATCCCGGGATGGGAGAGCCCGACCCGGCGGGAGATGTCGCGCAGGCTGGCCCCGTAGTAGCCGTACTCCGCGAACAGCTCGGACGCGCCGTCCAGAATGGATTCACGCCGGGACCCGTGCTCGATCTTCGCCGGTGCCTGTGCCGGCGCATCGCCGACGACGTTGAGATCGGGCCGTCCCGACCGGGCGCCGGCCGGGGTCGCCGAGCGCGGGGACGTGGTCCCGGTCGCCGGGGTGGCCGTGGTCGCGGTGGTTCGGCTGGACGTGACCAGGGAACCTTCATCGGTGGAGGGTGCGCGCGTCATGACTGCACCCCCGCGGTGTCGGCCGGGCCATGCTGGGCCGGCCGGATTCCTGCGGTCGCGGGCCCCGGGGTGGAACTCATCCCGGTGGGCGACTGCGTATGGGGTCTCCACCCGCCATCGGCGGGGTGGTTGACGAGTAGCGGAGGGTTCATGGCAAGCCTCGATTCGCGCAGGACGAAAACTCTTGGCCACTTGCCGGACCTACTGGTGAAAGTACTTCGTCTCGCGATGGTGCGCAAGCCCACAGCGGGCACGCACGGACGCGACCGATAGGAGACGACGGGCGGGTGAGGGCGGGGAATTGCGCCGTCGGGCGGGGTTTGTCGTAACCTGCCCGCCAACGAGAGGACTGCACGATGACCGGTTCCGGCGACCCCGCCGATCCGATGCGGCGCATCGGCGATCACGAGATCGCCCGCGAGGGTTTCGAGGGTCTTCCGTACCCCGTCGTGATCGTCCACGGGTCTGCTCACCTCATCGCGGCGGCGAACGCCGCCTACCGGTGCTTCGCGGGCCGGGACGACCTGCTCGGCGTCCCACTGGGCGAGGTTCTCCCATCCCCGCAGGGACAGCGGCTGCTCGAGGCGACACAGCAGGTCATGTCCACCGCCGAAAGCGTCACGGTCAGGGAATGGCTCGTGCCCCGTGGTGCCTCCGGGGGCACAGGGGAGTCGTTCGTCGACGTCGATCTCCGGCCCCGGCGCGACGACCAGGGGCGGATCGACAGCGTCCTGATCGTTCACATCGACGTGAGCGAGCGGGTGCGCCGGCGCCGGGAGGCCGACTTCGCGCTCGACCAGGCGTTGCTGCCCGCCGAGCTCCCGGTGCTGCCACTGGTGGACATCGCCGTGCAGTACACGACTGCGCACGACGGAGAATCCGGTGAGCAGGAACGCGGGGGCGACTGGTTCGACGCCGTGCCACTCGCCGGTGGCCGAGTCGCGCTGATGGTCGGCGACAGCCCCGGCCAAGGGCTGGGGGCTGCGGTCGCGGCAAGTCATCTTCGCCTGCTGCTCGCCGAGACCCTGTTCGAGACCGGCGATGTGCGGAACGCGGTAGGGAAGGTCGATTCCGTCGCTTCCCGGGTGCGCACGATCCGCACCGCCACGGTGTGCCTCGCTGTGTTGGACCCGGCAGGTGGTGAGCTGACCTATTGCACGGGAGGACATCCGCCTCCGCTGATCGTCTCGGCCGACGGGTCGCGGCGCTCCCTGGTGGCGAGCGGATCGCCCCCGTTGGGCACCGGATGCCCGCCGCTGGTGACCACGGTGCGTCTCGAGCCGGGTGAGACGGTGGTGCTCTGCACCGGGAACATCCGCGATCTGCCGGGAAATGCCACGACGCCGGAGGGGACGGCAGCGATGGGGACGGTCGAGGACCCCGAGTCGACGGCGGAGCAGATCTGCCGTGAGGCGATCGAGCGGTTCGCCGGCCCCGGCCCCGATGGGGATATCGCCGTCCTTGCGGCCCGTCGTCGAGAGGAGGCCATCCCGCCGTTGCGCTGCGACGTCGTCGCCTCGGCCGCCGGCCTGAGCGAGGTGCGCACCGCGCTCGCGGACTGGCTCGCACAGCTGGGATGCTCGGATGCGGACAGGCAGGACGTGGACGTGGCCGCCGTCGAGCTGGTCACCAATGCGATCGAGCACGCGTACCGCGACCGTGCCGCGGGGACCGTGAGCGTCGAGGGGACGCTCGAGGTCGACGGGGTGCTCACGCTGGTCGTCGGCGATCACGGACAGTGGCAGGTTCCCGCTGCGCCCGGAGCCGCCGGTGGCCGCGGCCTGTGGATCGCTCGGACCTTCACCGACGCGCTCGACATCCGGCACGGCCAATCTGACGGGGACGAGGACGGCACCGTCGTGATCCTGCATCGACGCCTGCGGCGGGCGCCGCGGTCCTCTCTCCGTCCCGAGCGGACGCGCCTGGACATGCCGGAGCTGCGCCTGCGAGTCGACGGCCTGCCGCCGACGGTCACTGCCTCCGGCGAGGTCGATACCACGAACTCGCAGCGGTTCGCCGACCATCTGGACGGTGCCTGCCGGGGCGGATTGCACCCCCTGACCGTAGACTTGACCGCTGTCGAGTTCCTGGCCAGGGCAGGAGTCCGGGTGCTGCTCGAGATGCGGGAACGGCTCGTCGCCTATGGGCACGAGCTCGATCTGCTCGCGAGCGAGGACACGCCTGTCCAGGAGGTCCTGGACCTCGCCGGCCTCGCATGGCGGCCGAACGGGAACTCGACGAACGCAGGTACGTGACTGTGGGAGCACAACCGGAAGGAAGGCGCGCGGATGCCTGGCAGGACTGTTCACGAGCTGGCACTCGAATTCCGTCGCCTGAGCACGTACCTCACCTCCGGGGGCTCGCCGGCCGTCGCTCGCCAGCGTCTGGTCGATCTCGCGCCCACGTCCATCCCCGGCTGTGACTGGGCCGGCATCACGGCCCGTCCCGAGAACGGCCAGGCGCGCCTGGTCGCCTGCAGCGATGACATCGCCCGCCGGCTCGACGAGCTCCAGGACCGCACCGGCCAGGGACCGTGCCTGGAGGCCGCCGCCGGATCGGAGTCCGTGCGCAGCAGTGACCTCTCGACGGAGACCCGCTGGCCGGAGTTCACGGCTCTCGCCCTGGAGGACACACCGGTGCGGGGTGTGCTCGCCTTCCACCTGATGGAGACGCCCTCACCCACCGCGCTGAACCTCTATGCAGGCACCGGCGAGGCCTTCGACGACGACGCCGTCACGCTCGGTGCCCTGTTCGCGACCCACGCCTCCGTGCTGATGGCCCTCGCGGACAGCACGCATGAGGCAGCGACGCTGGGTGCGGCGCTGAGCACCAGCCGGCAGATCGGGGCCGCTGTGGGAATCCTGATGTCGGTCCATCGGGTCACCGAGCCGGAGGCGTTCGAGCTGCTCAAACACGCCAGCAACCACCTGAATCGGAAGCTGCGGGACATCGCCCGCGACGTCACCGAGACCGGGCAGCTCCCGGAGTCCGACGCGCGCTGACCGGCCCGGCCGGCTCGGTCAGCTCGTGCCGATCGTCCCGCCGACGACGGTCGCCAGGACCTCCGCGGCCCGCAGCTTCTCCGCCGCCTCGCGCGCCGCGGTGTCGACCATGAGCCCGTCGGGCCCGAGCGGCACGTCGGCGAAGGGATCCTCGGCCAGCAGCACCACGTCTCCCGGGCCGCCCGGGCGCAGGGCCGTGATCCCGTCGGTCGAGGCGGCAAGAGCCTCGAGCGGCTGCAGCTGCTGCTCAGGGTGCCAGCCCTCGCGCTCGTCGGCGCTGCGGTGGACGGCGGCGGCCATCGCCAGCCACGGATCCAGCGGCGCCACGGGGGCGTCGGACCCCAGCGCCAGCGGGACGCCGGCCCCCAGCAGGTCCCGCAGTCGGAAGGCCTCGCCACTGCGTCCGGGCCACAGATTCTCGGTGACGTCCCGGTCCTCGAGCAGGTGCGCGGGCTGGACCGAGGCCGTCACTCCCAGGGCCGCCATCCGCGCCACGTCGCGGTCGGTGAGCATCTGCGCGTGCTCGATGCGGGCGGCGATGCCGACCTGCTCGACGGCGTCGAGGGCGACCGCGGCGGCGGCGTCCCCGATCGCGTGGATCGCGGCCGTCAGCCCCAGCGCCTTCGCCCGGGCCAGTGCCGCGGTGAGCTGCTCGGGGCCGACGCTGAGCACGCCGCGGCCGGCGTACCCGTGCCCATCGGTATAGGCCTCGCGGGTGTAGGCGGAATGGGAGCCCAGCGCGCCGTCGACGATCACCTTCAGCGGGCCCATCCTCACCAGTCCGGTCTCGTCGAGCACGGTGCCCGTCGACCCCGGAGCGTTCTCGAGCTCGGCGATGTACACGGCGGTGCGCACCCGCAACCGGGGAGAGCGGGCTGGCCACTCGAGCCAGGGCCGCCCCCATTCCATGTCGACCAGGCCGACGACGCCGCGCTGGAGCGCCTGCCGCTGCATCATCGCCGCGCCGGTGGCGAAGGACTCGGCGACGCCGGGCAGCGCTGTCAGCTGCGGGGCGAGGTCGAACCACTCGTCCTCGGCGACGATTCCGTCCCGCGCCGGGAGCCCCAGCAGCTCCAGCGCCGCGGAGTTCAGCCAGGCGTGGTGGGCGTCGCCGCCGATCAGCACGGTCGGCACAGGGCCGGTGGCCTCATCCAGAGCCGGCACCGTCGGCGGCACCGCGAAGTCGATCAGCCGGTGGCCGAATCCGATCAGCGCCTGTCGAGGATCGGTGCCGGTCTCGCGGCGGCGCCCGAGCTCGCGCCGGACCAGCTCGAGGATCACGCCGACGCTCCCGGCACCGCTGGTGTCGAGGCGGGAGTGCGCCTGGGCGAGCTGACCTGTGTGGACATGCTGGTCCCACAGGCCGGGGATCGCCGGCGCCCCGCCGCCCTCGAGGACCTCCTCCCCGGGGGAGCGGGTCAGCTCGGCGGCCACCTCGGTGATCACGCCGTCACGAACGCGCAGGTCCACCGGCCGGGCCGGGACCTCGCCGGAGGCGGCATCCAGGGGCCGCACCTGTCTGATCAGCACCGATCCAGCGTAGCTCCCCGCGCCATGACGACTGTCATGGGTCGAGGGTGATCGCAGGGTCTGGGGCCGGGGGCCGAGGCTCGCAAGACTCGCTGCCATGAACACCACGACCGCTCCCGGCCCCACTGCTCCCGCCCCCGGCCGTGCACCGCACGAGCCCCCTCCGGCCGCCGCCATCAGCCTGCGCGGCGTCACCAAGCACTACGGCCAGGTCCGCGCCGTCCAGGACCTCGACCTCGAGGTCGGTCACGGCGAGATCGTCGCGCTGCTGGGCCCCAACGGCGCCGGCAAGTCCACCGCCATGGAGATGATGGTGGGCCTGGCCGGTCCCGACACCGGGGCGGTCAGCGTCCTCGGCGCCGACCCCGTCACCGCCACCCGCACCGGGCTGATCGGCGCCATGCTCCAGGCCGGGGCGCTGCTGCCGGACCAGAAGGTGCGGGCGATGCTGCAGATGCTGCACGCCCTCCAGCCCCACCCCATGCCGCTGGCCGACGCGGTCGAGCAGGCCGCCGTCGGCGATCTCCTCACGCGCCGCATCGGCGCCCTCTCCGGCGGCGAGGCGCAGCGGGTCCGTTTCGCGATCGCGCTGCTCGGCGACCCGCAGGTGCTGCTGCTGGACGAGCCCACCGTGGGCATGGACGTCGGTGCCCGCCGCGCCTTCTGGGTCCAGATGCGCGCCGTCGCCGCCACCGGCCGCACCATCGTCTTCGCCACCCATCACCTCGAGGAGGCCGAGCGGGAAGCCGCCCGCGTGGTCGTCATGGACCGCGGACACGTCGTCGCCGACGGCACCGGAGCCGAGATCAGCGCGATCGTCGCCGGCCGCGTCATCACCCTCCGCGGCGCCGGGCCCGAGCAGCTCGCGCAGCTGCCCGGCGTCGAGAGCGCGGGGGTCGACGAGACCGACCCCGGGCGGGTCCGCGCGGTCTGCTCGGATTCCGACGCGGCACTGGCCGCCCTGTTCACGGGCCCCCTCGCCGAGGACGTCCACGAGGTGCTGGTCTCCGCGCCCGGCCTCGAGGAGGCGTTCCTGCACATCACCGACCACACGGACCCCGATGATCCCGAAGGAGCCCAGCGATGAGCACCGCAGCCCCCACGCTCCCCGTCCGCGCCTCGGCCGTCCCGTCGGCGGCCACCCGCACCGTGCGCTACGCGCTGCACACCACCCGCATGACCGTCAGCAACGTCATCTTCATGGTCTTCACCATCGCCCTGCCGGTCGGCATGTACCTGCTGTTCTCGATGATGCTCGGGGACATGGACGGCGGCCAGGCCCGCGGCATGGTCATGATCAACATGGCCGCCTACGGCGGGCTCGGCGCCGCCGTCACCGCCGGCACCCAGATCCAGGAGGACCAGCGCAACGGATTCCTGCGCCAGCTGATCGTGGCCGGGCTGTCTCCGCGCTCGTTCCTGGTCGGCTCCGTGATGGCCGCCAGCGCCGTGATCGTCCCTGCGCTGATCGCCGTGGGCCTGGTCGGGGCCGTCACCGGCGTCGAGACGGCCGTCGGCCCGCTCCTGGCGACCCTGGCCGTGCTGTGGCTGGGACTGCTGCCCACCATCCTGATCGGACTGGTGCTGGGCATGGTCCTCAAGGGCGGCGCTGCGATGGCCGGCGGCGTGGTCACCATGATGGCGATGGCGATCTTCGGCGGGCTGTGGATGCCGCTGGAGATGTTCCCGCAGTGGATGCAGGACTTCGGTCGCGCACTGCCGACCTACTGGATTTCCAGCCTCGGCGAATGGACCCTGTACGGAGGCGACCTGCCGGTGACCGGGCTGCTGGTGATCGGCGCCTGGACCGTGGTGCTGGCGGTGCTGTGCGCGGTGAGCATGACCCGGGCCGTGGGCCTGACCCGCCGCTGAGGTGGCCGCTGACACAATGGCCCGCATGGAGACCACCGAGGCGCCGAGCTGGGGATCCTGGGCGCGCGGCAGCGAGAGCGAGGCCGCCGCCCGGCCCCTGACGCCGCGGGCGATACACCGGGCGGCCGTCGACTCCGGTGGGCTGCCCTTCGCGCTGCCTCCGGTGATGTTCACCGCCGTCCCCATCGTCATGGCATGGATCGACGGCCCCGGGCCGCGCGCCGCGGCCGTGACGCTGCTGCTCATGGTCTACGCAGCGCTGTTCATGTACGCCACCGGCGTCGGCCTCTACCCCCAGCGGGTGCGGCTGGCGTGGTTCGCGGTGTGCACGGGGCTGCTGCTGGTGCTCGTGCCGATCCTCGGCGTGTACGTGCTGTACATGGTGATGTTCCAGGCGATGACGCACGTGCTGCTGCTGCCGTGGCGGTGGGCCGTGCCCTCCATGGTGGTGATGTGCATTCTGGTCGGCTCCACCGCGATCGCCGTGGGGGAGTACGTCGCGGCGGGGCTCGCGATCATGGGGATGGTGATGGCCTGGGGGATCGGCTACGGCATCCGCCAGCAGATGCTGCAGGAAGAGCTCGAGGCGGCCCAGCAGCGCAACGCCGTGCTCGCCGTCGCCGCGGAGCGCGAGCGCATCGGCCGCGACCTCCACGACCTGCTCGGCCACTCCCTGACCTCGCTGACCATCTCCGCCCAGCTGGCGCGCCGGCTGCTGGAGAGCGACCCCGAGGCCGCCCGCGAGCAACTGGTGCACATCGAGGACACCGTCCGTCAGGCGCTGTCCGACGTCCGCGCCACCGCCAGCGGGATGCAGGCCGTGCGCGCCGCCTCCGAGATCGCCTCGGCCCGTTCCGTGCTCGCCACCGTCGGCATCCAGGCCGAGGTCCCGACGGCGCTGCCGCCGCTGCCTGACGAGCGCGCCGAACTGTTCGGCTACGTCATCCGCGAGGGCGTGACCAACATCGTGCGCCACTCCGGCGCCACCCGCGCCACGATCGCGGTGGACGAGAACTCGGTGAGCGTCAGCGACAACGGCACCGGCTTCCCGGAGACCGCCCGCCGCTCCGGGCTGCAGGGCCTCGAGGCCCGTGTCGCCATCGCCGGCGGGCACCTGGACGTCGACTCCGGGGAGGACGGCACCCGGCTGACCGCGACCATGGGGGCAGTGACCGCGGGGGAGGCGGCATGATCCGGCTCGTGGTCGCCGACGACCAGTCGATCCTGCGCTCGGGCCTAGTTGCTCTGCTGCGCCTGGAACCGGACCTGGAGGTGGTCGGTGAAGCGGCCGACGGGGCGAGCACCCTCGCGGCCGTGGCCGAGCACCGCCCCGACGTGCTGCTGCTGGATGTGCAGATGCCTGCCGGCGCCTCGGCCGACGGTACGCCCGGCCCCGAGGACGGCATCGCCGTCGCCGAGGCGCTGCGGGAAGCACCTGGCACCGGCCCCCGCATCATCGTGCTGACCACGTTCGGTCGCGCCGGGTACCTGCGCCGCACCATGGAGGCCGGGGCCCAGGGCTTCATGGTCAAGGACACCCCCGTCGAGCGGCTGGTGGACGCGATCCGCCGCGTCGACCAGGGGCTGCGGGTGGTCGACCCCGAACTGGCCGCGCAGTCCCTCGCCGTCGGCCCCAGCCCGCTGACCCCGAAGGAGACCGAGGTGCTGCAGGCCGCCGCGACCGGCGCCGGCACCGCGCAGATCGCCGCCACGCTGTTCCTCAGCGAGGGCACCGTGCGCAACCACGTCTCCGCCGCGATCGGCAAGCTCGGGGTCAGCAGCCGCGCCGAGGCCGTGAGGACCGCCTCGGACAATGGCTGGATCTGACCATCACGCGCCGTGCGCGCGTAACCTTTCGTGGTGCACACGATCGGATCCCTGCTGAGTCTGCTGATCGACGTCAGCGTCCCCGCATTCGCGATCGCGTCGATGCTGTCCATGGGTCTGCGCACGCCGCTGCGCGCCTTCGCCCTCCAGATGCGGGACCGGCGCACCGTCTTCTCCGTGCTCGGTGCCAACTTCGTGGTGATCCCGGCGGTGGGCACGCTGATCGTCTGGCTCCTGAACGGGCTGCTGCCCCACCACACCGGCGAGGGCTTCGTCATCGCCCTGTGCGCGGCGGGCGCGCCGTTCGTCCTGCAGCTGGGAGCGATGGCCCGCATCCCCTACGGCGAGACCGCCGGGCCGATGGCGGTGCTGCTGCTCGGCTCGATCGTCTTCATGCCGCTGGTGGTGCCGCTGCTCCTGCAGGACATCGAGGTCGACGGCTGGGCCGTGGCGCGGCTGCTGCTGGGCACGATGCTCTCCCCGATGATCGCCGGTATCGCCATCGCTGCGGTCTTCCCGCACCACGCCGACAGATTCGCGCGCGCCGCCGGCACGGTCGCCGCCGTCGCCGCGGTGCTGATGTTCCTCTCCGGCTTCGGCTCCAACTCCGCCCTGGTGCTGCAGCTGATCCTCTCCCCGGTGCTGCTGGTCGCCGCGGGCCTGGTGGCGCTGGCCTTCGTCGCCGGCCGGGTCGCCGGCGATCTCGCCGGGGACGTGCTGACGGTGCCCGACGGACCCGCGATCCTCTCCAGCCAGCGCAACATCGCCGCCGCCCTGCTGGTGGCCCGCTCCGACGGCGTCACCGATTCGGTGACCATCGCGATCCTCCTGCTCAGCGCCGTGGGCTTCGTGATGCTCGTGCCCTATGCCCTGGTCACCGGACTGGCCCGGCGGCGCCGGGCGGGGGAGAAGAGCTCGGTCGGGGTGCTGCTGGGCGTCGTCGGCCCCAAGACGGACTGAGGCGCGGCCGCGTCGCACGTTCCGGGCCGTACCCGCTCGCTCGTGGCACCCGCCTCCTCACGCCGGAGCGCCCCGGGATCCGTGAGCCGGTTGGATCCGGGCACCCATACCAACAACCTCGCGGATCCCGCGGTCGCGTTCTGCTCAGCTCGGGGCGGAATCCAGTGGGCTCGTCGGTGTCGGCGACATAGGCTGGCAGGGTGTCGTCCCTCCTGCGCATCATCCGTTTCACCCGCTCCCTCGCCCCTCTGTACGCCGCGGTCATCCTCGCCTCGGTCCTCACCGCGGTCGCCGGACTGGTGGTGCCGTTCCTGATCGGGAACGCGACCGACACCGTCGCCTCCGCCGTCAACGGGGAGACGCCCACCGGCACCGCTGTGCGCACCGTCCTGCTGATCGCCGGCGCGGTGCTGCTGGCCGAGCTGGCCAACACCGTGGTCTCCAACGTCGGCGGCTGGTTCGGCGACGTGATGAGCAACCGGATGCGCACCATCCTCTCGGTGCGCTACTACGACAAGCTGCTCCACCTGCCCCAGCGATGGTTCGACGGCGAGGTCACCGGCACCATCGTGGCTCGGCTGAACAGGTCGATCACCGAGATCACGAACTTCGTGAAGATGATGTCGAACAACTTCGCGTCGATGCTGATCACGACCTTCGCCGTCCTCGTGATCAGCGCCTGGTACGCCTGGCCGCTGGCGCTGCTGCTGCTGATCGTCTTCCCCGTCTACGTGTGGCTGACCTCGCTCACGTCGGTGAAATGGCAGCGGCTCGAGGGGGAGAAGAATGAGCAGGTCGATATCGCCTCCGGCCGTTTCGCGGAGGTGGTCGGGCAGATCCGCGTGGTGAAGTCGTTCGTGCGCGAGCGCGGGGAACTGGCGGACTTCTCCCGTCGCTTCCGCTCCACCGACGCCACCACCCGGGAGCAGTCCTCGCACTGGCACCGGATGGACATCATCCGCCGCGCATTCCTGAACCTCATCTTCTTCGGCATCTACGCGATCATCTTCGTGCGCACCGTCCAGGGTCAGTTCTCCCTCGGTGAGATGGTGCTGCTGGTCCAGCTGATGACCATGGCCAAAGCACCGGTGGAGTCGATGAGCTTCGTGATCGACTCCGCGCAGCGCGCGATCGCGGGCTCCAAGGACTACTTCCGGGTGATGGAGACCCCGGTCGATCCGCGCACCGCCGCCGTGATGGCTGCACGCCCGGCCGATGCTCCGGACGCCGGTTCGGCCGACGGGCGGGCGGCCGAGGCCCCGATGCTCGTCGGTGCCGGCGCATCGGGTTCCAGCTCTGCTCCCGCCGACGGGTCCGCCTCGGGTTCCAGCTCTGCTCCCGCGGCCGGTTCCGCCTCGGGTTCCAGCTCTGCTCCCGCGGCCGGTTCCGCCTCTGGTCCCAGCTCTGCTCCCGCGGCCGGTTCCGCCGTCGCCACGCTCACCGAGTCCCCGCTGATCGAGCCGGTGCCCGGCGCGCCCGTGGTCGCCTTCGAGGACGTCAGCTTCGCCTACGAGGACGGCGAGGACGTGCTGCACGGGATCGGCTTCCACATCGAGCCCGGCGAGAAGATCGCGCTGGTCAGCGAATCCGGAGGCGGCAAGTCCACCATCGTGAACCTGTTGCTGGGACTGTACGAGCCGCGCACCGGCAGCATCGAGGTGATCGGCCACCCCAGCGCCGACCTGCCCCTGGACCAGCTGCGCGCCCACATCGGCGTCGTCTTCCAGGACGCCTCCCTCTTCTCCGGCACGATCCAGGAGAACATCGCCTACGGTCGCCCCGAGGCGAGCGAGGAGGAGGTCCGCGAGGCCGCCCGCCGCGCCAACGCCGACGCCTTCATCCGTCGCTTCCCCGAGGGCTACCAGCAGGTGATCGGCGAACGCGGCCTGAAGCTCTCCGGCGGTCAGCGCCAGCGCATCGCCGTGGCCCGCGCGATCCTCAAGGACGCCCCCGTGCTGGTCCTCGACGAGGCCACCTCGGCGCTGGACACGAAGGCGGAGATCCAGGTGCAGAAGGGCCTGGACGAACTGATGGCCGGCCGCACCTCGCTGATCATCGCCCACCACCTGTCCACGATCGCCGAGGTGGATCGCATCATCACCCTGCGCGAAGGCGTCATCGACGAGATCGGCTCCCCGTCCGAGCTCGCCGAGACCGGGGGCATCTACGCCCAGCTGCTGGAACTCCAGAGCTCCGGCGACACCCGGCGCCTCGCCAAGTACGACATCACGGGCTGAGCCGAGAGACGGATTCGGCCTCGCGGGGCGAGATTTCAGACCGGTCTCACGCCGGCGAGGACAGCTTCTCCGCGAGGCCGTCGAGGGCGGTTGCCCAGTGCCGCCGGCGATCTCCGGCCGGTTCATCGCCGGTCCAGGGGCCGCAGTGGCGGATGCTGAGCAGCGTCGCGTTCGGCCCGGCGGGCTCCAGACGCAGGTCCACGGCCTCGTCACTGCTCTCGCCCCCGTGCCCCGCCCGGGTCCACGAGAAGGCGAGGCGCTCGGGCGCCTCCACCTCGAGATAGGTGCCCTCCAGGGCGAACCCGGCCGACGGGGCGGTGATGCGGTAGCCGCCCCCACGGCGGACGTCGGCCTCGACGTGCAGGTCGGGGCATCGTCGTCGCAACCACGTGCGCATCTCGTGCGCCGAGGCGAACGCCTCCCAGACTCGATGGACAGGTGCCGGCACTCGCTCCCGGAACTCCAGCGGTGCGGCACGCAGCAGTTCCCACCGCTGAATCGCCTCGCGCTCGATCACCTCGTCGGCGGGTGCATCTGCCGTCGACGCTGCGACCGAACGGGACAGCGACTCCAGCATCTGCTCCCATCCGCCGCCGTATCCGGCCACGTGCTCCGACTCGCGCAGAGCGTGGTCGACGCGCAGTTCGGTGTCGTTCTCCGCGAGGCGGATGATCTGCGCGGTGATCACGCTCTCGGGTTCCCCCTGCCACCTCCAGCTCACGCGCACCAGATCGCGTTCGCAGGCGAGGACCTTGCCGCCGGCAGGGTCGGATCCGTCGCCGGAGAGATCGGCCGTGAAGGAGTCCCCGACTCCGGACGGTTCGCCCTCGATGCGGCCGAACCAGCGGGCGAGGCGTTCGGGGGTCGAGAGAGCGCCGCGCAGGTTCTCGGCGCTGGTCCGATACCTGCGTCTGAAGGTCAGCTGCGGGCGATCGCGGGTGCCGGTCAGAGCGCGGGACGTCGATCGGTGCACGGGGTCTCCTGTGAGTCGCGGAGGCTGTGGTGCTTCGCGCGGGCAAGCTCGGTCTCGAGCGCATCCAGGCGTCGGGACCAGAGCCGTGAATAGCGGTCGACCCAGGCGACGATGTCGTCGAAGGCGTCCGGCGAGAGCGTGTAGAGGCGGCGGGATCCGGCAGCGGCGACCTGTACGGCGTCGGCCTCGCGCAGCACCCTCAGCTGATTGGAGACTGCCGGCTGGCCGATGTCGAACTCCGCCGAGATGATTTCCCCGATCTCGCCCGCCGATCGTTCACCGTCGCTGAGGATCTCGACGATCCGACGGCGGACGGGATCGGCGAGCAGGCCGAAGGACGTCATGACGCGATGATATTGACGAGCGGTGAAATATGCCAGAGGTCGGGAGAGGGGAGGAGAAGATGGAGCCATGGCATGGGACGGCGTGGCAGAGGCGTACCGGTGGTCGTTCGCGACCCTCTGCAGGGGCGCCGTGCCCGCTCTGCTGGAGGCCACGGCACCGGCCGTCTCGCATCTCGACGTCGGCTGCGGGACCGGTGATCTCGCGCTCGCCGCGGCCCGGGCCGGGCGGCGGGTGGTCGCGGCGGACCCGGAGCCCGACATGGTGGCGCTGACCCGTCGGACGGTCGAGGCCGACGGCGCGGGCGTGAGCGTCGTGGGGGCCGGGGCCCCGGGACTGCCGTTGCCGGACGCGGTATTCGACGCGGTCACCGCCAACTTCGTCGTCAACCACGTACCGGAGCCCCGAGCCACCATCGCGGAGCTCGCGCGGGTCGCGACACCCGGAGGACGGCTCGCCATGACCATCTGGCCGGCCGAGCCCGGGCCCCATCTCGCGGCGTATGGGCAGGCCGCCCGGAACGCGGGTGCCGTGCCCGTCGCGAGCACGCGCCTTCCTCCGGAGCTCGACTTCCCGCGCACGCCGCACGGCCTGGCAGACCTGGCGCGTGGTGCCGGGCTGCGCGTCGAGAGCGCCGAGGAGATCACCTGGACCTGGCACATCACCGCCGACGACCTCATGGCCGGGATCGCGGGAGGCGTCGCCACCCCTGGCCAAACTCACCGCGCCCAGAAGCCAGAGGTCCGCGCCGCCATCGAGCGGCGAGCGCGGGAGCTGTGGAGCGCGTACGCCACGGATGGCGGAGGTGGCGTGGCCGACGCACCAGGCATCTCCTGCGCCACGCTCGCCTTCCCCGTCTCCGCCGTGCTCGTGTCCGCCGTCGTCCCCGTCGAGACCGCCTGAGTTGTCGCTGACCGAGGGTCATAGCGACCACTGAGAGGGTCTCGACGGGACAGAAGCTCCCATCGCGAGCCGACTCACCCCTTCAGCAGTCGCGGCAGCACCCGCACCAGCACCACCATGCCCACGAGCTCCACGACCGTCTGCGTGACCACCGCCGCCGGGACCAGCGCCAGCTGCGCAGGCATCGCCAGGGCCAGCGGGAGGACCACCAGCGAATTGCGAGTGGCACCGGAGAAGGTGAGCGCCCGCGCCGCGCGCACCTCGAGGCGGGCCACGCGCGAGAGGAGCAGGCCCGCTGCCGTGGCGAGGACGAGGAAGGCCGCATAGACGGGCACCAGCGCCAGCAGCTGCACCCCACCGGTGCGGATCAAGGGGACCTGGGAGCCGACCGCCGTGACGAGGACCAGCACCATCAGCGGCACCATCGTCGCCGAGAGATCCCAGCGCGGTGCGACGCGCTGGATCAGCATCGCGGCTGCCAGCGGCAGCAGGATCAGCAGGACGAGAGCGCGTATGAACGGGCCGACGTCGATCAGATCCGCGACACCGCTCGCGCCGCCGCCGAGCAGCGGCACCAGCACCGGCAGCGCGAGCATCTGGGCGAGCATCAGCACCGGAGTCGCGGCGAGCAGACGCTCCCGGTCGCCGCCGGCCAGGGCGGTGAAGACGATGACGTAGTCGATGCACGGGGCCAGCAGCACCAGCAGAGCACCGATCAGCAGAGCCGGGGAGGCGGCCAGCGGACGCGTGATCGCCCAGACCACCACGGGGACGACGACGAAGTTCAGGACCAGGAGCGCCGCGAGGAAGCGGCCGTCGGCCACAGAGACCCGGAAGCGTGTCAGCGGCACCCCGAGGAAAGTGACCAGCAGCAGGGCCGCGATGGACGGCTCGACCGCGGTCTCCATCGCTCCAGCGGCGCGGGGCAGCAGGGCGCCGAGGACGGCGCCGACCGCGATCGCCGCGAGATAGATCGGCACCTGGCGACGCTCGAGACGGCCGGCCCAGGCCGCGAGCGTGCTCGTCGCACCGCGCGCGTTCCGCTCGCGGGGCTCGACACCTCGGCTCCCGTCCATGGGTCGCTACGGTAGTGCGAGCGGCTCAGGGGGCGTTCGGGGGCACGGGATAGCATGTCTCCCGTCACACGTCCGGGGGCGACGAAGGAGCTCACATGGGATTCATCCAGGCATTCAAAGGCGCGATCGGCGGGATGTTCGCCGACCAATGGCAGGACTTCCTCACCGTCCCGAACGGGCTGCCGCAGACCGCGGCGCTGTTCCCGGCCGTGCCGCGCGGCACCAATGCCGGTCGCGGCTCCAACGTCCGCGGCTCGGAGAACGTCATCACCAATGGCTCACGGATCCTCGTGCCCCAGGGCTACGGTCTGATCACCGTGGTCGACGGGCGGGCCACGGGCCTGATCACCGAGGCCGGCGGCTACGAGTTCAATGATCAGTCCCCGGACTCGCGGTCCGTGTTCGCCGACGACGGCATCCTCGCCTCCACCGTCGGCATGTCCTGGGAGCGCTTCAAGTTCGGCGGCCGGCCCACTTCGCAGCAGCTCGGCTTCTACGTCAGCCTCAAGGAGATCCCGGACAACAAGTTCGGCACCCAGTCGGAGATCTACTGGGACGACGCCTACCTCAACGCCCAGGTGGGCGCTGTCGCGCGCGGCTCTTACACGATGCGGATCATCGACCCGCTGCTGTTCGTGCACAACTTCGTGCCTGCCACCTTCATCGGCCCGAACGCCCCCGTCTTCGACTTCTCCGATCCGGACAACGCCGCCGGCAACCAGCTGTTCCGCGAGGTCGTCGGCTCCCTCGCCCAGGCGTTCTCGCGCTACACGAACGATCCGGACAAGGGCAACCGCATCTCCCGCATCCAGGGTGACTCGGTGGGCTTCGCCCAGTCCCTCTCCGCCGCCGTCGAGGAGGGTTACCGCTGGTCCACGGACCGCGGCCTGGCCATCGTCAAGACCGCCATCGCCTCGATCGAGTACGACCAGCGCACCCGTGAGCTGCTCACCGACGTGCAGAAGGCCGACGCCCTCTCCGGTGCCCGCTCGCAGTCCTTCCTCAATCAGTCCGTGGCCCGCGGCGTGGAGAACGCCGGCGAGAACGGCGGCGGCGCCGGGCTGGCCATGTTCGGTGCCGGCATGGGAGCCACCGGCGGCCTGGTGAACCCGGCACAGCCCTGGGCGCCGCCCGGGCAGCAGGGCGGCCCGGCGCAGGGTGCGCCCCAGGGCGGCGCCCCGCAGCAGGGCGGCCAGCAGGCGCCTCAGGGCGGCCAGCAGGCAGCGCCGCAGCAGGAGGATCCGGTGGCCAAGCTCGCCCAGTACAAGGAGATGCTGGATCAGGGCCTGATCACTCAGGAGGACTACGACGCGGCGAAGAAGGCCGCCCTCGGTCTCTGAGATGTCCGTACCTCCCGAGCACCCGGAGTGGGCGCGCCCGGACCAGCCCGCCCGGCCACCCGCCGAGAGCGGGCGGGAGCCGGCCGTGCAGGGGCCGCCGCAGCAGGCCGGGCCGCCGCACCAGTCCGGCTCCCCCCAGCAATCCGGGCCGCCCCAGCAGGCCGGGCCGCCGCACCAGTCCGGCTCCCCCCAGCAGTCCGGGCCGCCGCAGCAGGGGAAGTCCCCTGCGCAGATGCTCGGTGACGATCAGATCGCCGGAGCGACGGAGGCCGCGCGCCAGCACGCCGCACACCGGATCATCGACACCAGCTCGGGCCGCAGCGACGGACTGAGCAAGTGCCCCCGCTGCGGCAGCACGGACATCAAGTATTCACTGAGCGCCAAGGCGCTGGTCTGCGCGTACTGCCGCCATCAGTGGAACGAGGACAACGCCGAGCAGGCCTTTGGCCTGGATTCCTCGATCGCGGAGCTGCAGGGCCACACCATGGCCTCGGGCACGGCGGACATCCGTGAGGACGTCTCTGTGGTCACCCTGAAATGCCAGGGCTGCGGCGCGGAAGTCGTCATCAACGTCGACCAGGAGCTGCAGGCCCGCTGCCACTGGTGCCGTCAGACTCTGTCCGTCAACACCCAGATCCCCAACGGCGCGGTCCCCGACGCGGTGCTGCCCTTCGAGCTCACCCGCGAGCAGGCCATCGAGCGGATCGACGAGTTCGCCGGCAAGCGCAAGGCCTTCGCGCACGGCCGCTTCAAGCAGGAGTTCGTGCCCGACAACGTGATGGGCGTGTACATCCCGTACATGGTCGTCGACGGGAACATGCACGCCGTCCTCGGCGGCACCGGCGAGGTCACGACGCGCCAGTACACGGTGCGCCGCCGGGTCGGCAAGGACAACTACGTCACCGAGACCTACTACGACGCCGACGTCTACAACGTCCAGCGTGCCTTCGACCTGCTCGTGGACGACCTGACGGTGGAATCCGCCCAGCGCTTCAACGCTCGCGACAACTCCCAGGCGACCAACAACATCCTCAACGCCGTCCAGCCGTACGACACGGAGAACGCGGTCGCCTACAACTCGAACTACCTCAAGGGGTTCACCTCCGAGCGCCGCGACCTCGACGTGCAGGACGTCGATGACGCGGTGGAGGACAAGTTCCTGGCCATCGCGCGGGCGAAGGCGCTGCCGACCATCGGCCGGTACGACCGCGGCGTGCGCTGGGAGCAGGAGGGCGTCGCCGTGCACGGGACCCGCTGGGTGGCGGTGTACGTGCCGGTGTGGCTGTACAGCTACGCGGACTCCGCCAAGGGCGAGAACTCGCTGACCCACTACATCGCCGTCAATGCGCGCAACGGCAACACCATGGGGTCGGTGCCGGTCTCGCATCCGAAGATCTTCGCGGTCGCGTGCCTGGCCGGCAGCGTCGCCGCGGCGGTCGGCGCCGTCGTCGGCTTCGGCTGGTTCTTCGCAGGATGAGGGTGTCGAGAATGGATGAGGAAAGGAGCCGAGACGATGCTGCCACTGCTCGCTGAGCTGGCCGGGGATCCGGCGACCACGATGCTGCTGGCCGACGGGGACTCCCGGGTCATCGGCCTGTCCTTCCCGTTCCTGGCGGGGCCGGCCGTGTTCGCCGCGGTCTACGGCGGCATCTACCGCTACTACCGCAACACCGACAAGCGCCACCACTTCGAGAAGGAGACCGAGGTCTCCGTCGGCAACCTCAAGCAGCGCGACGCGAAGGTCGGCACCAACAACCGCCAGAAGTCCCGCACCATGAGCGGGAACAACTCCACCGACCACCTCAAGAGGGTCCGCCGGATCACGGTGGACTGAGATGGGCTCTCCCTCGGCGCGCGCCCTGCTGATCACCGGTGCCGTCGGCGTCGGCAAGACCACGGTGACCGACGCCGTCGGCAGCGAACTCGCCCGCCGCGGCGTGCCCGGGGCGGGAATCGACCTGGACGGGCTGCGGCGCTGCTGGCCCGCTCCCGACGGCGACCGCTTCCACGGCCGGCTCGAGCTGGCGAACCTGCGCGCCGTCTCCGTGAACTACCGGGACGCCGGGGCGCGAGTGCTGGTCGCCGCCGGCGTGCTCGAGCGTCGCGCGGACCGGACGCACTACGAGGACGCGATGGGGTGCCCGTTGACGGTGGTGCGGCTGCAGGCGCCGCGTGACCTGGTCCGTGCCCGGCTGCACCGGCGCCACGAGCTCGACCCGGACGGCCTGGACTGGCATCTGGAGCGTTTCGACGAGCTCACCGAGATCCTCGACGCCGCCCACGTGGAGGACGTCTCCGTTCCCGTCGCCGCGACTCCCGAGCAGACAGCGCGGGCGGTGCTGAGCGCCGTCGGTCTCTGAGCCGGCGGCCCGAAGCCGTCACTGCCCGGTGGGCTCGGCCCTCGGCAGCAGCATCGTCGAGAAGTCGTGCTCGCCGTGGTCGGCGGCGATCTCCGCCTCCAGGGAGGCCAGCGCCCCGCGCAGTGCGGGCAGATCGGAGCCGGGTCGTGCGGGCCCGTCGGCCGACGCGGAGGTGACCGTGTCGATCATGAGCCGGGTGTCCTTGGCGATCGCATTCGCGGAGAAGTCTCCACCCTCGGTGCTGCGTTCCCCGCGCACGAACGGGCCCTTCATCCCGGCGATGACCGCGAGCCCGGTCGAGCCGAGCATCTCGAGGGTCTCCTCGTCCGTGGCGCCCGCCGCCTCTCCCAGGGCCAGTGCTTCGCGCAGTCCCTGCGCTGTCACCGCGAGCGCCAGGTTCGCCAGCAGCTTGCCGGTGGCGGCCCGGCGACCGGACTCGACGCCGTGCAGGCGCTCCGGGTCCGCCCACGGCGCCACCAGCTCCGTGACCTGCGCGCGCAGCGCGTCGTCCGGGGTGCCGACGTAGACGCCGAGGGTGCCGTTGCGGGCGGGGCCCAGGGTGCCCAGGATCGGCACGGCCACGTAGGTGGGGACGGCCGCGGCGAACTCGTCGGCGTCAGCGGGGGAGACGGTGGTGGTGTCCACCCAGGGGACGCCCGCCGGGATCAGACCGGGGCCGGTCACGGTCTCGCGGACGGTGTCGGGACCGAACAGCGCGGTGATCACGACCTCGGCTCCGTCGACCGCCTCCGACGGGCTCTCGGCCACCGCGGCCCCGGCGTCGGCGAGGCGGGCGGTCTTCTCCCGCGTGCGGTTCCAGACGGTGAGCTGATGATCGGGGATCAGGTGGAGGGCCAGTTCGGTGCCCATACGGCCGGTGCCCAGGAACGCGATTCTCATGCGTCCAGTCTGGCACTGCGATCCCGGCGCTGTCAGGGGCGGCTGCGTCTCTCGCCGGTGGGCGGATGGCCGACCGGAGGGTCACGGCAGGAGGCCGGTCGAAGGCCTCAGGGGAAGGGTCGTCGCCGTCGTCGGTCCGGAGGTCCGGCGGGATCCGCGCGGGCCCGTCGGAGACCCGCCGGGACACGCGCATGTCTATCTGACACGAAGCAGCGACCTGAAGACGGGGAAAACGCCCTGTCCAGGGGCGTTTCCGTCCGAGCGGGAGGCTGGATGAGGAGGAGTGATCGTCCACATCAGGTGTCGCTCGCGCGGACCAGCATGCACAATGGAGACCATGACACCGCGCATGAGCCGACGCCGAGCGATCGCCGCAGCCGCCGCGGCAGGCCTCAGCCTGCCGGCAGCTACTGCCTACGCTGGGCAGCAGCCGGCCCGTCGCGGCGAGCGCATCGAGCAGCTGCGGGTGGCCACCTACAACGCCTCGCTGAACCGGGCTGCCGCCGGAGAGCTCCTGGCGGACCTGGAGACCGGCGAGGACGAGCAGATCCGCGCGGTCGCCGAGGTCATCCAGACCAACAATCCCGATGTGCTGCTGATCAACGAGTTCGATCACGACGATCAGCAGCAGGGAATCGATCTCTTCCGCAGCAACTACCTCGAGGTCGGCCAGAACGGGCGCACCCCGGTCTACTACCCCTACGCCTTCACCGCTCCGGTCAACACCGGGGTCGCCAGCGGGTACGACCTCAACGCCGACGGCACCGTCGGCGGCCCGGACGACGCATGGGGCTTCGGTGAGTTCCCCGGCCAGTACGGGATGGTCATCCTCTCCCGCCACCCGATCCTCACCGACCAGGTGCGCACCTTCCAGAATCTCCGCTGGGCCGACATGCCGAGCAACCTGCTGCCCACCGAGTTCTACGGCGAAGAGGTCGCCGCCGAGCTGCGTCTGAGCTCCAAGTCCCATTGGGACGTGCCGGTGCGGGTCGGCAACTCGACGCTGCACGTGCTCGCGGCGCACCCGACGCCGCCGAGCTTCGACGGTCCGGAGAAGCGCAATCAGCGCCGCAACAGCGATGAGATCCGCCTGTGGGCCGACTATCTCAGCCCCGGCAGCCGTTCGCAGTGGATCGTGGACGATGAGGGCAAACGCGGAGGCCTCGCCCCGCAGGAGAAGTTCGTGATCCTGGGCGACTACAACTCCGATCCGGCCGACGGCGATTCCTGGCCGGGCGCTATCGACCAGCTGCTCTCGCATCCCCGCATCCATGATCCGAAGCCGCGCAGCAGCGGGGCGGTCGAGGCCGCCGAGCTGCAGGGTGGGGCGAACGCTGGCCACTCCAGTGACCCTCAGTTCGACACCGCCGACTTCTCGGACGACCCGAGCCCGGGCAACCTGCGCGTCGACTACGTCCTGCCGGAGAAGAACCTCCAGGTCGTCTCCTCCGCCGTGTTCTGGCCCGAGCAGGGTGCGCCCGGCAGCGAGCTGACCGGTGAATACCCCTTCCCCACCTCGGACCACCGCCTGGTGCGCCTCGACATCCAGGTGCGTTCCTGAGCTGACACACCACGGGCCGCCGCTCCATGGCTCGGCCCGCGCACGGAGGATCTGCGGCATGGCACCTGCGCTCGACCCCATCATCGACGTCGCCCAGCTCCACGAGCTCCTCGACCGGGGCGCGGACCAGGGCCGTCCCGTCCACCTGCTCGACGTGCGGTGGGCACTCGACGGTTCCAAGGGCCACCACACCTACCTCGAGGGGCATCTGCCCGGGGCCGTGTACATCGACCTCGATACCGAGCTGTCAGCACCTCCCCGGCCCGACGCCGGCCGCCATCCGCTGCCCGACCCGGAGGACTTCGCGGCCTCGCTGCGCCGCGCCGGCGTGACGGCGGACTCCGTGGTGATCGGCTACGACGACTCCGGCGGCGCCCCCGCCGGACGCCTGGTGTGGATGCTGCGCGCCCTCGGCCATGAGGCGGCCATGCTCGACGGCGGCCTGGCCGCCTGGGACGGCGAGCTGAGCACCGCCGACGAGCACCCTGCGCCCGGCGACGTGCCGGCACGCCCGTGGCCGGCCGACGCGATCGCCACCGCCGACGAGGTCGCTGCCGGAGGCTCCGTGGTCATCGACGCCCGGCCCGCCGAGCGCTACCGCGGCGACAGCGAGCCCATCGACCCCCGCGCCGGGCACATCCCGGGCGCGGTGAACCTGCCCTTCACCGGGAACCTCGGGGAGGACGGGCGCTTCCTGCCGCCCGAGGACCTCGCCGAGCGGTACACCGCGGCGGGAGTGCGGCCCGAGGGTGAGGCCATCGTCTACTGCGGCTCCGGCGTGAACGCCACCCACGATGTCCTCGCCCTGCAGCGCGCCGGATTCGGGAAGGTGCGGATGTTCCCCGGCTCCTGGTCGCAGTGGAGCGCCGACGACTCTCGTCCGGTCGCCACGGGGCCGAATCCCTGACCCGCGGATGTGCTCCGAGCTTTCAGGCTCCTCTGCGCGCGAAGACCATCGCTCCCGGTATCTCGTCGTCCGGTCGCAGGAGCAGCTCGGCCTCGATCGTGAACCCGGCGTCCCGCAACCACCCAGAGACGCGGCTCAGCGGGCGGTGGTGGCTGTCCACGGAGATCTGACGGCCCGTGTAGCCCTGTGAGGAGTGGTGCGTCCCCTCGCCCACGTGGAAGCCGACCAGCAGCGGGCCGGCCGGGCGCAGCACTCGGCGGAACTGCGCGAACACGCCGGGGACAGCGTGATCGGGAATATGGATCACGGACCAGAACGCCACGAGACCGGCCATGGATTCCTCGCTCAGCGCCAGATCGGTCATCGAACCCACCTCGAACCGCAGATGCGGGTATCGGTGCCGGGCGATATCGACCATCGCGGGGGAGAGATCGATGCCGACGGTGTCGATCCCGAGGCGGTGAAGATGGTCGGTGACGTAGCCCGGCCCGCAACCGATGTCGGCCACGGTCCCGCTCCCGCTCTCGCGCACCGATTCGGCGAACATCGCCAGGCCTCCGCGCAGATGGGGCCGTCGCTGCAGCAGACCGTCGACGGTGCGCGCATAGCCGGTCGCATCGGCGTCGTAGGAGGCGCGGGTCTCGGACAGCCAGCTCTCGGGCATGGGCGTCACAGTAGCTGCCCGTGCCAGGCGCTGAACGAGTCGGGCGTTCTCCGGGACGGCTTGCGGGCGCGCCGGGCGCTCACGTGCCCGGGTGGATCTCCCGGATCGCCTCGATGATGGCGAGGTGGCGGCGGCGCCGGGCCGTACGGTCCGCCGCGCTCGCGTCCTCCCCGAGCACCGCGGCCCAGATGGGCACCATCTCCTCGTGGTAGGAGTGGCCGTGGCCGCCGGTGACCTTGATCGACAGCGGCATGTCGGCGGCGATCTGCCAGAACGTGATCCACGGGAACCAGCGCATGGCGGGGGTGACGTCGTGACCCACGCGCTCCTGCAGCCAGGCCGGTTCCTCCCACAGCAGGGACGGCCGCCAGGCGACCACCGGATCCGACGGGTGCTGGGCGTAGACCACGCGCGGGCGCTGCCACGGCTCGTACAACCCGCCCCAGTAGTTGTGCTCGAGGTCGCGCGGGCGGGTGACCACGCGGATGTGCCGGCCGTTGTCCAGGATCGGGGCGATCGCCGGGGCACCCCGTCGGCCGCGCTCGGTGATCTCGCGGTAGATCGGCGTGAAGCTGGGTGTGCCCGTCCAGACCGCGCCGTCGACCTTGGCCAGCATGTCCTGGACATCGCGGAACGCCGCGTGGCCGCCGACGGAGCCCAGGGACTCCCCGGCCACGAACAGCCGCGGCCGGGACTCCTCGGGCATCTGATCCAGACGGCGGCGCACCGCATGGAACAGCAGGTGGCCGGCGCGCTGCGGGGAGCGCCCGTCGAGCAGATAGCTCAGCGCACTGGTGTAGACCGAGTACTGCAGGGAAGCGGTCGCACAGTTCCCGCCGGTGAGGAACTCGATGGCCGACAGCGACCACTCCTGCAGCCAGCCCGTACCGGTCCCGGTGAACAGCACCAGCACGTCCCGGTCCCAGGCGCCGGTGCGGTCCAGCTCGGCGAGCACGGCGTCGACGGTCTGCTCGAGGGTGCGGGTCGAGGATTTCCCGGCGTAGACCCGGATCGGCTCCATGGCCTCCTGGCCGGTGGTCCGCGCAATGTAGTCCGCGCCCGCACCGGCCGAGACGATCTTGCGGCCCGGAGCCCCCAGGGACTGCCAGGACTCCAGCGAGTCCGGGCTGCCCGAGCGCAGGGGTGAGGTGGGGCGGGGCACGTCGGGGGAGATCAGACGGTTCGCCGCCTCGGCACTCTCGATCATCTGCTCGAGCAGCCGGCCGCGGATGATCCGTTCTGCGAGCGCCGTGACGGTCGCGGCCGTCAGCATCAGGGAGACTGCGCCCACGGTCCGCGCGGGCAGGTAGGGCCGCAGCAGCGCCCGGTAGAGGTGGGCGGTCGCGATCACGGCGCGCACCGTCACCAGGGTCCCGAACGAGGCGGAGAGCCCCCCGATCGTGCCGACGATGTGCGTGGCGAGGTTCTTGGGCTCCTGCTGGACGAGATGGCTGATCTCCCGCTGGCGGAGCACCCCGCGCACCCATGAATAGGCGGAGATGCCGATCAGGGCCGCGGCGCCCAGACCGCGGGCCCGACGCCGACGGTCCTCTGCGATCTCCACGTGCAGGCCGATCTCGGAGGCGGCCCGCAGCACCAGCCGCTCGGTCAGCACGCCGGTCGCGTAGCCGTAGATCTGAGAGAAGCCGATGTTGGCCGTCCACATCCACCAGGTCCGCGGCAGCAGGCTCGGGGAGGTGGAGATCCATCCGGTGATCGAGGCCCCGAGGAACCCGCCGGTGGACAGCGGGCGGCTCATCGCGGCCCGCCGCATCCGTCGGCCGGTCCTCCTGGTGGCCCCCCGCACGACGTCCGCGGCGCCACCGAGGACCGCCGAGAGGGCCGACACGGACGATGCGGAGCCAGATCCCATGGGGGCAGGGTATCGAACCCGGGCCGGGACGGCAGGGGCGCGACGGCCCGGGCACGCCGTAGCCTGTGGCCATGAAGATCCTGCTGCCAGACACCATCCCGCTGGACCCCGCCCTGCCGGAGGGCTGGGAGTCCGCCGTTATCGACGCCCGCGCCGAGATCCCCGCCGAGCACCACGATGCCGATGTGCTCGTGGTCTGGGGCTCCTCCCGCAGGAACCTGAGCTCCGCCGCGGAGAACCTCGGGCAGCTGAAGCTGGTCCAGTCCCTCTCCGCGGGGGTGGACGGGATCCTCGCCGCGGGCTTCCCGGAGGACGTCGTCATCGCCTCCGGAGCAGGCCTGCACTCGCTGACGGTCAGCGAGCACGCCCTCGCGCTGCTGCTGAGCCTGCTGCGCCGTCTGCCCGAGGCCGCCGAGGCCCAGGCCCGCCACGAGTGGTCCCGGGAGCTGGGCGGGCTGCAGCCGCTGCACCCCGAAGGGCGCATCACCTCCCTGATCGGTGCGCGGGTGCTGATCTGGGGCTTCGGCCAGATCGGTCAGAACCTCGCCCCGACCCTCGCGGCGCTGGGCGCCGAGGTGCGCGGCGCCGCCCGCAGCGCGGGGACCCGGGCCGGTTTCGGGGTCATCGCCGACGAGGACGTGCTGGACGCGCTCCCGGAGGTCGACGTGCTCATCGACATCCTCCCGTCCACCGAGCAGACCGCCGGCGCCATCGGCCGCGAGGTCCTCGCGGCCCTGCCCGACCACGCCGTGCTGATCAACGTCGGTCGCGGCACCACGGTCGACCAGGCCGCGCTGCGCGAGGCGCTGGAGGCCGGAACCCTGGGCAGTGCCGGCCTCGACGTGACCGACCCGGAGCCGCTGCCGGCCGACGACCCGCTGTGGGACGCCCCGCGGCTGCTGATCACCCCGCACGGAGCGGGCGGCCGCCCGGTGGGAGCCGACGAGCGGATCCGCGACAACGTGCGCGCCCTCGTGGAAGGCACCGAGATCCAGCACGTCGCCTCGCGCTGAGCGCGCCGGCGCTCACTCGGCGAGGCCGCGCGCCAGCCCCGCCACGGCCCGGGCGGAGATCTCCGCGACCAGGTCGATCTCGAGATGGAACTGCTGGCCCGCGGCCGGGCCGCACAGGTCCGAGACGGCCCGCAGGGCGACGAACGGCACCCCCAGCTGGGACGCGGTGCGGGCGCTCGCGGTGGTCTCCATGTCGGCGCTCAGCGCCGCGGGGAACCGCTGGCGCATGGGCTCCGCCAGGGGAGCGGTGACGAAGGCGTCCCCGGTCAGCATCAGCCCGCGACGGACGCCCGGGTCGCCCGGATCCTTCCGGGCCGCCTGCTCTGCCGCGTCGACCCAGCCGGGCTCGGCGAGGAAGCGCTCGGGCCCACCGGGCAGCTGCCCCGGGGCGTAGCCGAACGCGGTGGCGTCGGCGATCGAGTACGTGAAGGACTCGCCCACGATCACCGTGCCGACCTCGACGTCGGGCGCGAGCCCGCCGCAGGACCCCGCGGCGACCACGGCCCGAGGCCGGTGGGAGAGGATCCCCCAGGTCGCGGCGGCGGTTGCGGCCGCGACGCCGATGCCCGTGGTCACCACCACGGTGTCCAGACCCTCCAGCGTGCCGCGCACCGCAGCGACGCCCCCGGTGAACGGTGTCGGCAGCTCGCGGGGCCCGGCGAGGCGGGCCGTGACGGGACTCGCCTCCTCCGGCATGGCCGTGAGCACCAGCAGCGGCCCGGTCGGATCACAGGAGGTCGTCATGACGGCAGGTTACCCGGCTGCCGGCCGGCACCCGCACCGGGCGCGGGAGCGGGGCTGCGGCCCGTTCGTTAGGCTGGCACCATCCGCAGCGAGGCGACCTCCGGGTCGCAGGTAGGAGGCAGTCATGGGTCGCGTCCGAGATGCAGTGGTGACAGGAGTCCGCGCGGTGCGTCGCATCCCGATCCCGTCGACGGTGTCCCATCAGGCGCTGCGGGAGGCCCGCCGCCCCCAGCCCCCGGCCCCGGTGCAGAAGGCCCACGCCGTCGAGAACGAGATGATCGGGCGCACGCGCACCGTGTGGCTCGACGGGCATCGCGCCGACAAGGGCATCATCGTCTTCCTCCACGGCGGCGGCTACGTCTCCGGTCCCTTCGTCAGCGACTGGGCGTGGCTCTCCCGCCAGGTCGACGACCACGGCTGCGCCGGGCTGATGGTCGACTACCGCAACGCCCCGGACCACCAGCACCCGGTCGCCCTCGATGACGCCGAGGCCGTGCTCACCTCTCTGGTCTCCGACGGTCGGCTCGCCGGGCAGCCGTGGGTGCTGGCCGGTCAGCACGCCGGCGGGGGACTGGCCTTCGCGATCGCCCGGCGTCTGCGCGAGCGCAGCGAGATCCCGGCACCGGCCGCGCTCGTGGCGATGTCCCCGTGGCTGGACCTCGAGCTGACCAACGCCGGCATCACCGAGACCGACCAGGTCGACCCCGTCCATGAGCGTCGCCTGCTGCGCGATGCCGCGCGACGCTATGCCGGCCGCGCCCGGCTGGATGACCCGGATCTCTCACCGATCAACGCGAGCCTGGAGGGTCTCCCGCCGGTCCACCTCAGCGTGGGCATGCGCGACCTGTTCCTCTCCGACGTGCGCGTGGCCCGGCTGCAGCTGGAGGAGAACGGGCTGGACCTGTCCTACCGCGAGATCAGCGGTCGCCTGGGGCTGCAGCTGATCCCGCGCCGGGGTGAGGACATCGAACGTCTCCACCGTGAGCAATCCGACCTCATCGGCAGGGCGCTCGGCTCCGCCTGAGCCCGCGCTCCGGTTCTGGGCGAGCATCCGGCCGTCCGCCGGTGCCGGCCGGCCCAAGCGCCGGTCGGCCGCTCGAGGCCTGGGCCCCTCGAGGCACTCGTGCCCCTTGACGAGCTCGGCCCCTCGGGGCCGGTCAGCTCTCGACGATGACGAGAGCCGCACCCGCCTGGCGGGGGCTCCAGCGGCGCGTCGGCACCGCCTGGATGATGCCCGCGATCAGCAGGGCGTGGCCGACCATGTAGGTCGCCATCACCCACACCGCGCTGTAGGCGATCGCCGCGCCCGGCAGGAACCAGTCCATCGCCAGCAGCGAGCTGGAGAGCATGAACAACGTGCCTCCGGTCCAGGTCAGCCCGTTGCCACCGGCGGACAGGAAAGCCATCGTCACCAGGGCCAGCCCGTAGACGGCCACCACGGGCAGCATGGGGCCGGCGCCATCCGCGCATGCGACGAACAACCCGATCATGACGCCGCCGTAGGGGATCGCCAGGGCGATGCGCAGGGTGTCCTTGGTGCGATTCCACATCGGGGCCAGCGCCACGGCGTAGCAGACCAGGGCCAGCAGGAAGCAGCCCACCGAGATCTGCTGGACCGCCTGCGGCGCCAGCTGGCTGAGACTGTCGCCCACCCAGGCGAACACCAGCCCGATCACCATCATCGTGGTGCTGCGCGTGCGATGCGGGATCGCTGTCAGCAGCACTGCGATCAGCAGCGGCGCGAGTATCGACTGCGTGCTGCGCCGCAGGAGCTCGGAGTCCGCCAGCAGGGCGAGGAGGTGCACCCCCGCGGTCAGGGCATACGCCACCCACAGCACGAGGTGGGCGGTTCGGATCGGCGGCACTGTTCCAGGTTAGAAACCCGGGAGGCTCCGGACCAGGAATATGACGAACGGTAGGGGCACGTTTAGGTAACGTCCTGACGCATTCGGGGCACAGGCCGACGGGGACGCCGTTTTCGAGCCGGGGACCCGCCCCGACCTGCACCGGAACCGGATGGAATTGCTGTCGGGTGTCCGGAAAGTATGTGCTCGTGGACGCGGTTTTCTCGCTCCGTGGATGCCGCGGCCACCGAAGCGCCGAGCCCCGCCCCCGCTGCACTCGGGAGCGGGAGGCGCGCCGCGGTTCACATCTGCTGGGGCGCGTTGACTCCGAGCGCTTCGAGGCCCTCGACGAGGACGCGCTCGGTCAGCCGCGCGAGCGCGAGCCGGCCGGCACGGATCTCGTCGTCGGGCTCCGGGAGGATGGGCGAGGCGTCGTAGAAGGACGTGAACGCCTGGGCGAGGGAGAAGAGGTACCCGCACAGCCGGTGCGGCTCGTACTCCGCGCCGACCTGGGCCAGGGTCTGCCCGAAGTCCAGCAGCTGCAGGGCCAGGGCCCGCTCCGCGTCGTTCTCGACGTGCGGCTTCGCGCCGCCGGTCACGCCCTGGGCCTCGGCCTTGCGGCTGATCGAGCGGATCCGCGCCACCGCGTACTGCAGGTACGGCGCCGTGTTGCCGGTCAGGGCGAGCATCCGGTCGAGGTCGAAGGTGTAGTCCGAATCGTGCGCCGTCGAGAGGTCCGCGTACTTGACCCCGCCGATGCCGATGTCGTGGGCGATCCGGCCCCGCTCGTCCTCGGGGAGGTCCGGGCGCAGCTCGTCGATGACGGTGCGGGCGGTGGCCACGGCCTCCTCGAGCAGTGCCATCAGGCGCAGCGAGGAGCCGGAGCGCGTGCGCAGGATCTTCCCGTCGCTGCCGAGCACGGACCCGATCTTGACGTGAGTCGCCTCGACGCTCTCGGGCAGCCAGCCGGCCTCGCGCGCGGCGGTGAAGACCATCTGGAAGTGCAGCTCCTGGGCGGAGCCGACGACGTAGGCGATACGGTCCGCACCCAGGTCGCGCACGCGGTGGCGGACCGCGGCGAGATCCGTGGTGGCGTAGCCGTAGCCGCCGTCGGACTTGCGGATGATCAGCGGCAGCGGCTGCTCGTCGCGGCCGGTGAAGCCGGCGGGGAACACGCACAGCGCGCCGTCGGAGATCCGGGCGATCCCGTCGTTCTCGAGGTCCTTGCAGACGATCTCGAGCTGCGGGTTGTACGTGGACTCCCCGGCGAGGTGCTCGTCTCGCAGGGTCACGTCGAGCATGTCGTAGATGCGATGGAAGTACTGCTTGGACAGTTCCACCAGATGCGTCCAGATCCGCAGGGACTCCTCGTCACCGGACTGCAGGGTGGCCACCCGGCGGCGGGCACGGGCGGCGAAGTTCTCCCCGTCGGCCGCAGCAGCCCCGGAGGCGCCGGTCGAGGTCTCCGCCTCGGCGGCGTCGAACTTGGCGCGGGCCGCCTGGTAGAAGGCGTTGGGGTCGGTGGTCAGCAGGCCGGCCTCGGCACTGTCCTCGCCGACGTCCAGCAGGTGCTCGATGAGCATGCCGAAGGGGGTGCCCCAGTCGCCGATGTGGTTCTGGCGGACGACGGTGTGGCCCTGCTTCTCCAGCGTGCGGGCGATGCTGTCACCGACCACCGTGGTGCGCAGGTGACCGACGTGCATCTCCTTGGCGACGTTCGGCGCCGAGTAGTCGACCACGACCGTCTGCGGCTGCTCGGGGGAGGGGATGCCGAGGCGGTCGTCGGTGGCGAGCTCCGCGGCCTGGGCGCCGATCCACTCCGTGCGCAGGCGGATGTTCAGGAAGCCCGGCCCGGCGATCTCGGGGGTCTCGGCGATGTCCTCGAGGTCCACGGCGGCGAGGATCTCGGTCGCGATGTCGCGCGGCTTCTTCCCCAGGCGCTTGGCCAGGCCCATCGCGGCGTTGCACTGGAAGTCCGCGAACTGGGAGGGACGGATGATCGGGTCCGCGTCGGCGTACTCGGGCCCGAAGGCGGCGGCGAAGGCGGACTGGAAACGCTCGGTCAGCGCGATCTCGGGAGCAGGCATGCGACCAGGGTAGCGGCGGTGAGGTCATCCCCCTGGTCGCGATGACGTCCGGTGCCTAGGCTGACGCCATGCGCACCCTCATCACCCTGATCCTGAACCTCATCTGGCTCCTGACCGCCGGCTGGTCCCTCTTCCTCGGCTACGTGCTGGCCGGGGTCCTCGCCTGCATCTTCATCGTCACCATCCCCTTCGGCCTGGCCTCGTTCCGCATCGCGGGCTTCGTCATCTGGCCGTTCGGACGTGAGGTGATCGACACCCGTCGCGGCGGCGCCGCGAGCGCGATCGGCAACGTGATCTGGTTCGTCATCGCCGGCTGGTGGCTGGCGATCGGCCACGTGCTGACCGCCGTGGCCCAGGCCATCACCATCATCGGCATCCCCCTGGCGTGGGCGAACATCAAGCTGATCCCGGTGACCTGCTTCCCCTTCGGCAAGGAGATCGTCGACTCGGAGTCGGCCCGGGCCGCCATGCTGCCCACCACGCGCTGACCGCCGCCGTGAATCCTCTGTTCCGGGCGGTGCTGCGCCTGTTCGCCGCGCCCCGGCTCGACATGCGCGAGGACTACCAGTGCGTGCGACGGATCCAGCGCCGGCTGGCCTCACTGCCCGGGCCGCGGTACCGCACCGCCTGGGAGACGCTCTCGGGCAACTCTGCTGACACCGGCGGCAGCGGCGATCAGGTGCCGGTACGGGTCTTCCCGCCGAAGGAGAAGCTGCACGAGGACGTGCTGCTGTTCTTCCACGGCGGCGGCTGGGTCACCGGCGACATCGAGAGCTACACCCCGGCGTGCGCCACCATGGCGGACCTCACCGGCTGCGTGGTGGCCTCCGTGGACTACCGGCTCGCCCCGGAGGACCCGTTCCCAGCGGGCCTGGAGGACTGCTACCGCCTCGCCCATCAGCTGCTGGAGGACCCTGGCCGGCTTGGGCTGGAGGACGCCGACCGGATCGTGCTGGTGGGGGATTCCGCCGGCGGCAACCTGGCCGCCGCCGTCTCGCTGCTGTTGCGAGAGAGGGGCCATCGTGGCGCGAAACGGCAGATCCTGCTGTATCCGGTGACGCACTGGGATCACGACCCCGAGACCTCGCCCTTCGCCTCGGTGCGCCGTCACGGTGAGGACTACCGGCTGACGAACACCGAGGTCCAGGACTACATGGAGCTCTACGTCCCCGATCCCGACCAGCGCCGCCACCGGCTCGTCTCGCCGCTGATGGCCGAGGACCTCAGCGGCCAGCCGGCCACACTGCTGATCACCGCCGAGCGGGACCTGCTGTGCGACGAGGGCGAGGCCTACGGGCGCGCCCTGCAGGAGGCCGGGAACACCGTGCGCCTCCACCGCGTGGACGGGGCGCTGCACGGCTTCATCACCCTGCCTCGCTTCTCCCGTTCCCTGCGCGAGGCCTATGAGGTGATCAACGACTTCCTGCGCGAGCATCCGGCCGACGGGGACGCGCCGGCCGGGGACGCGCCCGCCACCGGCTCCACCGACGGGGACGCGCCCGCCACCGGTTCCGCCGACGCGAGCGCGACCGCGGACGGTCCTGCCGCGGCGGACCCCGTCGGCCCGGAGGACCCGCGGTGAGCCGCAAGGCGTGGGTGCGGCTGGACAACGCCTCGAACATCTTCCTCGCCGCCCGCAGCGAGATCGATCCCAAGGTGTTCCGCATGAGCGCCGAACTCGATCACGACGTGGACCCGCAGCTGCTGCAGGACGCGCTGGATCTGACCTACGACCGCTACCGGCTGTACCACGCGGTGCTGCGGCGCGGCGTGTTCTGGTACTACCTCCAGGACAGCGACCTGCGGCCGGTGGTCTCCGCGGACGACCAGCCCACCTGCGCCCCCATCTACCAGGCCGACCGGCGCACCCTGCTGTTCCGGGTGGTCCACCATCACCGGCGAATCGTCCTGGAGGTCTTCCATGCCCTCTCCGACGGCACCGGCGCCCTGTGGTTCCTCTCCGACTTGGTCGCGGCGTACGTCCGCCTGCGCCACCGCGCTCAGGAGCGCTCCGCCGACGAAGCAGCTGCGGCCGGAGGAGACTCCGTGACAGGTGAACCCGCCGAGGGCGGTCGAAGCCCGGCTCCGGCCCAGGCCGCCGCTGTCGGCCGGGGCGTTCCCGAGCCGGCGCAGGAGCTGACCACCGACTCGTTCGCGCACTACTTCCGCCGACGCCGGCGCCACCACGGCAGCAGGGGCGAGAGCCCGGTCTCCGGCACCGGGAGCGCATCCAGCTCGCGGTCCGACGCCGGTTCCGGCAGCCCGCCCGGCTCCCGGTCCGCCTTCAGCCGGGCGGCGGCGCCGGCTGCGCTGACCGTCGCCGACATGGCACGGCGAGCACCCCGCGCGGCCTGGGAGCGAGGCCGCGCACGAGAACCACGGAAGCGGATCCACCGGGTCCGTGGCACCCGGACGCCGGACAACCGCACCCGCGCGGTCGAGCTGACCATGCCCGCCACACAGGTGCTCGAGCTCGCTCGCGCCGAGAACGTCTCGCTGACGGTGTACCTGACGGCCGTGTTCTTCGAATCCGTGCGCCGGGCCTCGGGCGGTCTCGGCAGGGCCCGCACCCTGGCGGCGTCGGTGCCGGTGAACCTCCGCCAGTTCTTCCCCTCCACCTCGGCGCGGAACTTCTTCGCCACCATCCGGGTCGAGCACACCTACGGCGAGGGGGCCGACGATCTCGGCGCGATCTGCCGGCAGCTGGAGGGCCAGTTCGCCGCGCAAGCCACTCCCGAGGCCCTCGAGGAGAAGCTGCGAGGCTTCATCCGGTTCGAACGCACGCCCGCACTGAGAGCCGTGCCGCGGCCGCTCAAGGACGCCATCCTGCGGGCGGTGAACTGGGGCAGCAATCGCGGTCTCACCGTCGCCGTCTCGAACCTGGGGCGCGTGAGCCTGCCCGAGCCGGCGGAGTCGGAGGTGCGACGGATGCTGTTCCACGTCTCGGCCGTCCGGCCGCAGTTCTGCGCCATGTCCCACGCCGGCCTGCTCACGCTCAGCTTCACCTCGCCCTTCGTCGAGACCGGCCACATCCGCGAGTTCGCCCGGCTGCTCACGAGCGCCGGGGTCGACGTGACCGTCGCCGCGGCGCGGGTGACCGAGGGCGAGCTCTCGGAGGCGGAGCAGAGCGGAGCCGACCTCGCGGAGGCCGCATCATGACGCGGTGCCCCGAATGCCGGATCCACATCGAGGGCGCATGGGACCGGTGCCCGCTGTGTGCGGCGCCCGTCGTCGCCGATGCACCCGTCGGCACCGGAGCGTCCGCCGGTGCCGGTGCCGGTGCCGGTGCCGGTGCCGACGCCGGGGGCGGTGCCGACGCCGTCACGCGCGCGCCGGACAGCCCGTTTCCCGCCGTGCCCCTGCGGTTCTCCCGCCGGCGTGTGCTCCGGGCGCTGTTCCTCACCTCGATCGCCGTCATCATCGCCTCGTTCCTCGCGCAGCTGCTGTTCAGCGCGGAGCTGGGCCGCATGGGAGTGCTGCGTTCGGTGTGGCTGGGCATCAGCGCCATGTGGCTCGTGGTGCTGACGGCGGTGCGCACCCGGCGCAATCTGGCCAAGAGCACCGTGTACTTCGTGGTGCTGGTCGCCCTGGTCTGCGTGTACTGGGACTACCTCACCGGGTGGCACGGCTGGTCGGTGACCTTCGCGGTCCCGATCGTCTGCGCCTCCTCCATCCTCGCGCTGCTGATCACCGTCCGGCTGATGCGGATCGCCGTCGGCGAGCACATCGTCTACAGCGGCCTGACGGTGCTGCTGGGCCTGGCCCCGATCGGGTTCCTCGCCTTCGGGTGGGTGACCACCCCGCTGCCCTCGGCCATCTGCGGCGCGCTGAGCGTGGTCGCCCTGGTGCTGCTCCAGCTCGCCCGCGGGCCGGACGTGCGCCACGAGCTCGCCAAGCGGCTGCACCTGTAGCGCGGTCGCAGCGCGTGCCCCGGGGAGCGGCGCCGGATATGTGTGCTTCGTGACCCGCGGCGCGCCGCGGACGGGTTCGGCCTCTGCGTCCCTAAGATCGAAAGGTCTGTGCGGGCCGGTCAGGGGGCCGCCCCAGCGCACCGGGAACCAGGAGAGCAGGTCAGATGAGCAGGAATCGACGGGGTGAGGAGAACCAGGACGCGGATTGGATCTTCGCGTCGGACGACCCCGGAACCCTGCCCACCGACCGGCTGCCCGACCGCGCGGAGTTCGACCGCTACGCGGCTCCGCTGCTCGCCCAGCGCCACGGCCGTCAGGCCCAGCCGCCGAGCGAGCACGAGACCGTGGACCTCAGCGATCTCGACGCCGAGCAGCTGCGCCGTGCGGGCGCCGAGCCCGACGCGAAGACCGGGGCCATCCCGGCGCTCGATGAGGAGGCCGAATCGGACGGCGTGACCGCGGACGCGGCGACCGGCCCGGCCACGGCCGGCCCGGAAGCGGCCGGTTCGGAGACGACGGGACAGAACGCCGCGGGCCGGGCAGGTGGAGCCGTCCCGGCAGGCAGTGCCGGGGCAGAACCCGCCACCGCTCCGCTGCGGCCTCCGCGCGATGTCTCCTACGCCCGCTCCGGCACCACGCCGAACGCCGAGCACGACGACGTCCCGCCCAACGGGTTCGTGCTGCCGAACCGCTTCAAGGATCTCGGCATCTTCGACGCGCTGCGGGACATACTCGCCCTGATCTGCATGGCCTCGTCCATGACCACGACCTTCACGGTCGCCCACAACTCGCTGGTGGAAGGCGTCGGCAAGGCCGCGATCGGGATCGGCCTGATCGCGCTGGTCGCCGTGCACCTGCTGCGCTGGATCCCGCAGGAACCACCGCTGGGGGCGGTTCGGATGGTGCGGGTGATCGGCCTGCTGCCCGCCCTGCTCGCCGCCGTCGGCGTCGTGCTCGCCGATCTGGTGCTCTCCCTGCCGGTGCTGTTCGCCTCCCTGCCCGAGGGCCCGCCCGTCGGCATCGGGATCGGGGTGCCGCTGCTGCTGCTCGGCGCCGTGATCGGTATCGAGCCCCGCGCCCACGAGGGCTACCTCCCCCAGGCCAGAGCCCGCCGCGCCGCCCGGATCCTGCTGGTCGCAGTGGGCCTGGCCGCCGCCGCGGCCCTGCTGCTCGCGCTGGTGATGATCATCGGCCGCATCGTCACCACCGGCTGGGCCTACTCCCTGATGACCTTCGCCGATGCCATGATCTCCGCGCTGCTGATGGGCATCGTGCTCGCCTCGGCGCTGCTGCGCGAACGCTCCTGGTTCGTGTTCTCCACTGCCGCGGCAGGCGGCCTGGTGATCGCCGCGCTCGCCGACAACACCCTCCAGCTGCAGTTCGCCGCGCCGCTCAGCGTCGCCACCGGCTTCGTGTACCTGCCGTTCCTGTTCACCGCGTTCGGGCTGATGATCTCCCGCTCGTTCGTGCGCACCATGCCGATCTCCTTCCAGCGCGCCGACTGGCTGGTCTACACCGTGCGAGCGTTCGAGTTCAGCGCGATCATGCACGTCGCCGCCGTCGCCTGGCACCTGATGGCCGCGATCGCCGCCACGGCGGGGCAGGGTCGCGGCGGGCCCGTGCTGCACCTGATCGACGCCGGCGTCTGCGTCTGCTTCGTCGCCGTCTCCCTGTTCGCCCGCACCGCCCTGCTGGCACGGCCGGCGGTCATCGCCCGCGCCAGCGGCGTGATCGCGGGCCTCGTCCTCGTCGTGGTCGGCTTCCTCGCCATCATCGTCAACTCCCTGGCGATGGGCGCCGGTGCAGGCCTGGTCACCGGCGGCACGGCCCTTGCCATCGGTATCGCCGCCGCGCTCATGCTCACCGTGCCCGCCCCGGTGCGCGACGAGTTCGGCGCGCCGGACATCGCCCAGATGTTCGCCGACTTCCGCAGCCGCGACACCGGAAGCACCTCGCTGCTCAGCCAGGTGCCGGACGTCGGCGAGGAGACGGCCCGCAAGAAGTCCTTCCCCGGTCACTGACCGCCGGCCGCACCCGGCCCCGATCCCCGTCGGCAGAGACCTGCCGGCCGCGCCCCTCGGCCGTCCGGCCGTCCGTCCTCACCCCGGGAGAAGCATGTTCCGCTGGACCCTGCACGGCAACGGCCGCACCATCGCGCCCGACGCCATCGTCACCCCCGAGCAGCGCCTCGCCTGGCCGCTGACCATCGGCATCGGCGCCCAGCATGTGGTCGCCATGTTCGGTGCGACCTTCTTGGTGCCGCTGCTGACCGGGTTCCCGCCCTCGACCACGCTGCTGTTCAGCGGCATCGGCACGCTGCTGTTCCTGGTCATCACCCGCAACAAGGTGCCCAGCTACCTCGGCTCCTCCTTCGCCTTCATCGCGCCCATCACCGCCTCCACGGCAGCGGACTCCATGGGCGCCGCGCTGGGCGGGGTGATGATCACCGGGCTGCTGCTGGCCGCGCTGGGGCTGCTGGTCTCCCGGGTCGGAACCGGCTGGATCAGCACGCTGATGCCCCCGGTGGTGATGGGCTCCATCGTGGCCCTGATCGGCTTCAACCTCGCCCCGACGGCGTACGAGAACTTCCAGGAATCGGCCGTGACCGCGACCATCACCCTGTTCGCGGTGGTGCTGTGCACCGCCGTGTTCAAGGGCTTGCTGGGCCGGGTGTCCGTCCTGGTCGGCGTGCTCGTCGGCTACGTGGTCGCGGTGCTGCGCGGCGAGGTCGACTTCGCTCCGGTGCGCGAGGCGGCCTGGATCGGCCTGCCCGAGTTCCACCACCCCGAGTTCAACCTGGGCCTGCTGCCGATGTTCCTGCCGGTGGTCCTGGTGCTGCTGGCCGAGAACGTCGGCCACGTGACCAGCGTGGGCCTGATGACCCACCGCAACCTCGATCACATGGTGGGCCGCACGCTGGCCTCCGACGGGCTGGCCACCGCCCTCTCCGCCGGGTTCGGCGGCTCGCCGACGACCACCTACGGCGAGAACATCGGCGTCATGAGCGCCACCCGCGTGTACTCCACCGCCGCGTACTGGGTGGCGGGCGTCGTCGCCATCGGGCTGTCGCTGTCGCCGAAGATCGGTGCCGCCATCTTCACCATCCCGCCGGGCGTGCTCGGCGGGGTCACCTTCGTGCTGTACGGGCTGATCGGCATCGTCGGCGTGCGCATGTGGGTCGACGGCAAGGTCGACTTCTCCCAGCCCAAGAACCAGTTCACCGCGGGCGTCGCGCTCGTGGTGGGCATCGCCAACGTCACCTGGGCCATCGAGGGCATTGAGCTGACCGGCATCGCCCTGGGCACCCTGGCCGCGCTGATCATCTACCACGCCATGAACCAGCTCGGCCGCGCGCGGGGCACCGACGCCGAGCACGTCGGCCCGCAGGTGGCTGAGGCCGGGCGGCAGGACTGACGCGTTCGGCGCACCGGGAGGACCCGATGAACACACCGGCCGACGGAGTGCCTGAGATGTCTCAGGATTCGCCGACGCCGACAGAGGCGCCGGTGCTGGTGATCCTGCGCGGGAACTCCGCCTCGGGGAAATCGACCAGCGCCCACCGCGTCCAGCGCTCCCTGCCGCGGGGACGGGTCGCCGTGATCGGGCAGGATCACGTGCGCCGGGAGATGTTGTGGGAGCACGAGCATCCACACGCCGACACCGCCGCGATTCTGCCGGCGATCGCGCGGCACTGCCTGGCGATGGGCCGGATCACGATCGTCGAGGGGATCCTCGACCGCGAACGGTACGGCGCCATGCTCGAACAGCTGCTCGCCGGGCACGACGGGCACGACCTGGTCTACTACCTCCAGGTGAGCCTGGAGAAGACCCTGCGTCGCCACGCCGTCAAGCCGATCGCCGGAGAGGTGAGCCCCGACGAGGTCGCCTCCTGGTACCGCCCCGCAGACCAGCTCGGAGTGGCGGGGGAGCAGACCCTGGGGGAGGAGCTCAGCGAGGACGAGCTGGTCGCGCGGATCCTCGCCGACCTCGCGGCACGGAATTGACCCGCCGTGAGACGTGACCCCGTGGAGGATGGCGTGACGATCCCCCGGCTCGTCGAACTGTACGAGAGCGTGCGTGGGCTGCCGTACGACACGGTCGCTGCGTTCGACGCCGCCGGACTGCGTGCGCAGGGACGGGGCAACTGCGTGGCGAAGGCCGCACTGCTGGCCGAGGAGCTGAGCAACGTCGGCATGCAGTGCCGAATGGTGTGCTGGGAGTACGAGCTGCCGGTCCTCGTGGACGTTCAGCGCGAGCTTCGATTCTTCTCGGACATCCACACGGCGGTCGAGGTGCACGTCGACGATCGCTGGGCCCTGGTCGATGCCACGCACGATCCGGCGCTGGCATCCCTCGGGCTCACGGTGGGGTCGTGGGATGGCGCGTCAGCGACGGAGCCCGCTTATCGGCCCGTCGGCCCCGTCATCCCTCACGATCGGCAGGGCCGGACTCCGGCCCTGGACGAGGCCGCGACGCGGATCGGCCACCAGGTGGAGCGCACCGATCCCGAGCTGGTCTCCCGGTACCAGGAAGATCTGAACCGGCTGTTCGAAAAGGCCAGGTCCTCTCCGTAACCGAGGTCGTGATAGGCAGGTGAGGGACGATTGCGCCATGTCGCATTCAGAGCTGCTTGTCATCGGCGGCGCGTCCGGGGTCGGGAAGTCGTCGGCGGCCTTCGCGCTCCACGACCTCCTCACGGCGCAGGACGTCTCCCACGCCGTGGTGGAGGGCGATGCGCTCGACCTCGCCCACCCGGCTCCGTGGCGCACGGGGCTGGCCTTTCGAAATCTGTCGGCGATCTGGGCGAACTATCGGGCGCTCGGTCACCGGCGGCTGATCTACACCAACACCGTCTCGGTACTCAAGGCGGAAGCGATCGCGGAGGCCATGGGGGATCGGCCGCGTACGAGAGCAGTACTGCTGCAGGCCACGCCGCGCACTGTCCGGGAGCGGCTCGAGACGCGCGAGCACGGCGAGAGCCTGGACGTGCACGTGGCCAGGAGTCGGGAGGCGGCGGAGCGGCTCGACGCCGAGGCCGCCCCGGCCGTGCACCGGCTCAACACGGAGGGCCGGACGCCCCACGAGGTCGCGGTGCAGATCAGCGTGGTGCTCGACTGGGCAGGACCGGCCGGGCGGGGTAGCTCCTGAGTGGCCGGACAGGCAGCAGAAACCGGCGGCACGGTGAGACCGGCCGGGCGCCCAGCCGGGTCCCGGGGCGTAGAGAGCTTTGTCGGGGTAGTCCGGCCGGTCCAAGCGGACAGACGCGCCTACTCGGCCGCATGCGATCGAGACGTGATCCAATAACGGCGCGTCACACGTCCGCCTGGTCCCTCGCGGAGATCCTCGAGCTGTCCGCCGCAACGCTCTATGAGCGCGGATGATGCAGCATTCGAGGCGTCGCAGGTGACCAGCACGTGGCGCACACCGTGAGCCGCCAGGCGGCCTACAGCAGCGCGCAGGATCTGCTGGCCGTAGCCCTTGCCTCGGAACTCCGGCCCCACGGCATACCCGACGTGTCCGCCGACCTCCAAGAGGGCCGCGTTGAGTCTGTAGCGGATGGAGACTCTGCCTATGGCGGTACCGGGTACTTCGGCGACCAGAAACTCCGCAGGGACTCGGCCTGGCCCCCAATCAGCGGCATCCCGCGCGTACTCAGCGAGGATGTCCTCCCACGCCCCGTCGGCCATCAGGAAGTCGAACCCCTCACGCGAGAGCTGACTGTGCAGGTGACGAAGTGCTGCCTCGTCGTCGAGTCGTGGGGGTCGTAGCTCTACCTGCACGAGCCTCATCCTAGGATCCCGGTCGCACGACCGCGCCGGGAATCGAGCCACTGTTGCGCCCACCTCGGTGCCTGGCCACAGCAGACCGGCCGGCCCCGACGAATCGGGACCGGCCGGCGCTGTCGAACGTTGCCGCGGTTCAGACCACCGGGACGTCGACCGCCTCGCCGGTACGTGCGCTCTCGTAGGCGGCGAGGATGATGCCGAGCACCGCGATGCCCTCGGCCTCGGTGTTCAGCGGGCGACGGCCCGTCTCGAGGCACTCGACGAAGTCGGCGATCTCGGCGGCGAAGGTGTTGACGGCCTCGTGCTCGAAGACCTGCTCCTCGTCCTCGCCGCGGATCTTGACCCGCAGCGTAGTGCCGTCCGAGCTCAGCGAGCCCTTCTCGCCGACGACGCTGAAGCGGTCGGTGCCCGGCGCGGCGTCGTAGGCCCAGGAGGTCACCAGCTGGCCCACGCTGCCGTTGTCGAAGCGCACCAGGATCTGCGCGGAGTCCTCGCCCTCCATGAACTTCAGGCGGTGGGTCGACATCATGGCGAAGGCCTTGACCGGCTTGGCGCCCGCGAAGTGCATCAGCAGGTAGGTGGGATGGTAGCCGGTGTCGATGTACTCGCCGCCGCCGCTGGTGGCGGCCTTGGCGCGCCATCCCATCGTGGAGGGATCGAAGTTGTTGAAGAACGAGTCGGTGGTGCGCACCTCGTACACGTCGCCGAGGGCGCCGGAGTCGATGACCTCCTTGGCCTTGGCCACGGCCGGCATGAACAGCTGGTTGTGCGCGCACATCAGCGTCACGCCCGCCTTCTCGACGGCGGCGCGCACCTCGGCGGCCTCGTCGGCGCTGAGGCACAGCGGCTTCTCGCACAGGATGTGCTTGCCGGCCTCGGCGGCGGCCACGATGGCCGCCTTGTGCAGGTGGTGGGGCAGGCAGATGTCGACGGCGTCGACCTCCGGGTCCTTCACCAGCTCGGTGAAGTCGGTGTAGGCGCGGGCGCCGGTCTCCTCGACGCGC
Organism: Brachybacterium sp. GCM10030252; assembly: GCF_042666535.1. Classification (NCBI taxonomy): domain Bacteria; kingdom Bacillati; phylum Actinomycetota; class Actinomycetes; order Micrococcales; family Dermabacteraceae; genus Brachybacterium; species Brachybacterium sp. GCM10030252. The sequence goes on from NZ_JBHTDM010000003.1 coordinate 125,582, forward strand.
TTGGCGAGGGTCTCGGGTACGGCGTCGGCGATCGCGGTGATCTTCACGCGCTCGGGGATCGTCGCGTAGCCGGCGATGTGGGCGTTGGCGATGCCGCCGGCTCCGATGAGGCCGATGCGGACGGGCAGGGAGATGGTCATGGTGTTCCTTGTCTGCAGAATATGGAGCCGCGCGGCATCCGGGGCCGCGCGGCGTGCGGGGTAGTGCGGCTCAGGCGCGGGCGTCGTCGTTCGCAGCGGCCACCAGTGCCGTCAGGGCACGTGCCCGGCGGAGGTTCTCCTCCATCGTGGCCTCGGTGCGGATCGACTCCACCCACTGGGCGAAGGGGATCGGGTCGTCGGCGGGCACATCGACCGTCGACCAGCCCTCACTGGAGCCCAGTCGCATCACGGCGTTGCCCTCGTCGTCGTTCTCGAAGCCGTACAGCACCGAGCCCTCGGTGCCGTGGACCTCGATGGTGAACGGGCTGGCCGGGGTGACGAACCCGGTCTCGATGACGCCGATGGCGCCGTCGGGGGTGGAGACGGTGACCGAGGAGTTGTCCTCGACCCCACGACCGGTCTGGTCGGTGTAGGTCGAGCGCACGGTGGAGATCTCCTCGCCCAGGATCAGCTGGGTGAGGTAGACGGGGTGGGCGCCGAGGTCGGAGAAGGCACCGCCGAGCGCCTCGGAGGCGTCGTAGAACCGGGCCGGCAGCCAGTCGGCGGTCGAGCCGTTGTGGGCCAGGCGCACCCGCGAGTACGTCAGGCGCCCCAGGGTGCCCTCGTCGAGGATCGTGCGCAGGGCGACGGTGTAGCCATGGGTGAGCCGCGGCAGGGACACGGTGATCCGCACCCCGGCCTCCTGGGCGGCGCTGATCAGCTGGTCGCAGCCCTCGACGGTGGGGGCCAGCAGCTTCTCGGTGAAGATGTGCTTGCCGGCGGCGATCACCTTGGTCATCAGCTCGACGTGGTCGCTGGTGGCGGCGGTGACGGTGACGCCGTCGAGGTCGTCGCGGGCCAGGAGAGCGTCCAGGTCCGTGGTGGCCTCGACGCCGAGCTTCCCGGCGAGTTCACGGCCGCGGTCGGCGTCGTCGTCCCAGACGGCGACGAGCTCGGTCTCGGGGTGATCGAGGGCGGCGCGGCCGTATTCCTCGGCGTGGACGTGCCATGCGCTGAGCACGGCGATCCGCAGGGGAGTGGTCATGTGGTTCTGCTCCTGGATGGGGAGGGTGCCCTGTCCGGCGCGGACGAGACAGCACGCGGGCATCCGCTCGACGCGTCCATGGCCCCGGGCGAGACGGTGATGTGGGCCGCTGGAGGGACCACTCTGTCGTATGACACGTTACTCACACCGATGGCGTAATTCAATGAGCTACCGGACCTGGCGGGCCCTATAGGTCTCGTCGTCCCTGGCCGATACGATGGACAGATCTCAGAAGTCCTTGTGCGCAGGAGTCACAGTGGCGGGTTCAGAGGCGACATCCGGATCTTCGGGGCTGAGCGCCCGGTGGCGGCGCGCGCTCGGCGCCGGCGCCGCGATCGCGCTGATGCTCTGCGGATGCGGCTCCGGCTCTGCCACCCCCGTGCCGATCGACCAGGCCCGCGCGATGAGCGAGGAGATGCTCCCGCCGCTGCAGGACGCACTGCTCACCGGCCCCGATGCGCAGTGGACCGATGGCCGGGAGCAGGCCACGACCGACGTACGGGGCACCTGCCGATGGACCCCCGGCGACGCCACTGCGGAGACCGCGATCCCGCAGGAGAAGTCGACGTGGATGGAGCGCCGCGACGCCGTCAACGACGTCCTGGAGGACCACGGCTTCGACGCCGTCTGGGAGCCGATGCAGAAGAACGGCACGTACGGCTTCTCCACCAGCCGCGAGGACGGTGCGGGCATCGCGCTGTATGCCACCAAGGGCGGCACCGTGATCCGGCTGTTCAACGTTCCCGTGGCCGACGGTGCCTGCGAGTAGGTAGGTCCCCGGGCGCGGCGGGTCGGGGAACCGAGCGGTCAGAGCCGATCCCGGCGCTTCACCTGCGCACGCCGGATGCGTAGGTTGGGACCTCCAGCAGGACCCGCCCGCCCGTCACGCCGAGTGCGTGACGCTCACGAGGGAGAGATCCATGAGAGTCGCTGTCGTCGGTGCCACCGGGAACGTCGGAACGGCCGTGCTGGCCGCGCTGCAGCAGCGACCGGAGGTGACCTCCGTCCTCGGCATCGCCCGGCGCCTGCCCGACCAGGACCTGGCCCCCTACTCCTTTGCCGACTGGGCCTCGATCGACATCGCCGCCGCCGTCGACCCGGACCAGGCCGTCTCCGAGCTGACCGGCGCGTTCCGGGGCGCGGACGCCGTCATCCACCTCGCGTGGCTGATCCAGCCCAACACCCGCCGCGAGCTGCTGCGCCGCGTGAACGTGGACGGCACCGAGAACGTCGCCCGCGCCGCCGCCGAGGCCGGCGTGCCGAGGCTCGTGGTGGCCTCGTCCGTCGGCGCCTACTCGCCCTCGCCCGGCAACGAGGTGCGCGAGGAGACCTGGGGCACCGAGGGCATCCGCTCCTCCCACTACAGCGTCGACAAGGCCGCCCAGGAGCGCGTGCTCGACGAGTTCGAGCACGCCCACCCGGAGATAGCCGTGTCCCGGCTGCGCCCGGCGCTGATCTTCCAGTCCGACGCCGCCTCCCAGATCCAGCGCTACTTCCTGGGCACCTGGATGCCCATCCAGGCGCTGCGCGCGGGACGCCCGCCGGTGCTGCCGCTCCCGGCGGGGATGCGGATCCAGGCCGTCCACGCGGCCGACGTCGCCGCCGCCTACGCAGCTGCCGCGGTCACCGGGGCGCGCGGGGCCTTCAACATCTGCGCCGACGACCTGCTGGGCATGCAGGAGCTGGCCGACATCGTCGACCACGGCCGCTTCCTCCAGGTCCCCCACTCGGTGGTGCGCGCCGCGTTCACCGCCGGCCATCGCGCCCGGTTGCTCGCCGCCGACGAGGGCTGGTTCGACATGGGTATGAACGTGCCGGTCATGAGCAACGAACGGGCGAAGGCGGAACTGGGCTGGGCGCCCCGCCACACCGCCGCCGAGGCGGTCGAGGAACTGCTGGAGGGGATGATCGCCGGCCACGGTGCCGGCTCGGTGCCGATGCGGCCGCGCGATGTCCGCCGCACCCAGCTCCCCGTCGATCAGGTGCCGGCCGTGGCCGGTGCCGGGGCCCGCGCCGATGGACCGAGCGGCCGCGTGGGCGAGACGGCACCCGGGGGAGCGACCCGGCATCTGCCCGTCGAGCCCCGCCCGCAGATCTCCGAGAAGGTCACGCAGGACCTGCTGAACCTCTACCTCTCCGACCATCTCACCGGCGCCTCGGCCGGCGTGGAACGCATCGAGCGGATGGCGGCGGCGTTCGTGGACACTCCGGTGTTCGCGCCGCTGTCCAGCGTCGGCCAGGAGATCCGGGCGGAGCGGCAGTTCCTCGAGGAGCTCATCCATGATCTCGGTTTCCGGCAGCTGCCGCACCGGCAGGCCGTGGCCTGGCTCGGCGAGCGGGCCGGGCGGCTGAAGAACAACGGGCGCCTCGCCACGCGCTCACCGATGACGATGGTGCTGGAGACCGAACTGATGCGCAGCGCCGTGATCGGCAAACGGGGCGGCTGGCAGACCCTCCAGGACAACGCCGAACTGCTGGGCCTGGACCCAGAGGTCTTCGCCCGGCTCGCCGAGAACGCGCTGCGGCAGGCCGAGATCCTCGACCAGGTCCACGCCTACGCGCGCCGCCGGGCCTTCCGCCGGGATCTGGAGACCCATACTCCCCAGGAGACGGGCGCCCCGCAGGACTGACGGGACCCGGGCGTCACGCCGTGACGGCGGCCAGCAGCTCCAGGACGTGGCGATACGCCTTGCCGGTCGCCGCCTGCATGCCCAGCTCGCAGGTGCGGTTGGCCGAGACGTACCAGTCCGTCTCCTGCCGGGCGACCTCGGCCGCCTCGGCGGCGGTGGCCGAGGCGGTCAGCTCCGGATGCAGCATGCCGCGGTCCCCCGCGTAGGCGCAGCACCCCCACTCCACCGGCACCACGACCTCCTCGGCGCAGGCCTCGGCGATCGCGACCAGATCGTCGCTCGCGCCCAGATGGGTGGTCGAGCACGTGGGATGCACGGTCACCGAGCGCGCCGGCTCGCGGATCTCGAGGCGGTCCAGCAGGTGGCGGCGCACGTAGGTGATCGCGTCGATGACCTCGATGCCGGTGCCTTCCACGGCCTCCACGATGCCCTCGGTGCAGCTCGCCGCATCGACGATCACCGGCAGCTCGCCGCCATCGGTGGCCTCCCGCAGGGCGCTGCGCACCCGCTCGCGCATCTGCTCCTTCGCCGCCGTCATGCCCTTGGATGAGAACGGGGTGCCGCAGCACAGGGAGGCGGCGTCGTCCGGAACGGCGAACCGGACTCCCGCGCGCTGGGCGAGGAGGGTCAGCGACGCCGGGACGCCGGTCGTGCTCCCGCTCCCGCTCCCGCTCCCGCAACCGCAGCCTCCGCCACACCTGCCGCGGGACTCCTCGGCGGCGCCGAACATGGTGTGCACGCAGGCCGGGAGGTAGACGACACTGACGTCGGCCCCGGTGCGACCCCGGCTGCCGGCACGGCGCACCGACCCGCCACGGCGCGGCAGCTCCGGGCGGTACTCGGGCACCGTCTCCGCACCGAGCAGAGCCCGGCCGACGTCGGTCGCCGCCCGGGGCAGCGCCGCGGGCATCACGCCGGCGGCGGTCATCGCGGCCGAGGCCCCACGGGTGACCGTGGCCCACCGTGAGGACGCGGCCTTCCAGGCCGTGGCCGCCGGTGTCTCCGCGGATTCCGCGCGCAGCCGCCGCACCAGGTCACCGGTGTTGATGTCGACCGGGCAGGCGGTCACGCACATCCCGTCGGCCGCGCAGGTCTGATCGCCCTGGTACTCGTAGGCCTCGCGGATCGCCGCCGCGGTGGCGAGGTCGCCGCGCTGCTCGGCGAGGTTCGCGTCCCGTCGCAGCACGATCCGCTGGCGCGGCGTGAGGGTGAGGTCCTTGCTGGGGCAGACCGGCTCGCAGTAGCCGCACTCCACACAGCGATCGGCCTCCTCCTCGATGCCGATGACGGGCTTGAGATCGCGCATGTGGGCCGACGGGTCATCGGTGAGCAGGACACCCGGATTGAGGATCCCGGCGGGGTCGACGAGCTGCTTGATCTCCCGCATCACCTGGTACAGCTCCGGGCCGTACTGGCGCTCGACGAACGGGGCCATGACCCGGCCCGTGCCGTGCTCGGCCTTGAGGTTGCCGCCGTGATCGAGCACCAGCTCGGCCATGTCCTCCGTGAACGCCTCCAGTCGGTCCTGGGACTGGCCGAGCCGCTCGTTGAGCAGGAAGTGGATGTTGCCGTCCTTGGCGTGCCCGAAGATCACCGACTCGGTATAGCCGTGGCGTTCGAACAGGGACTGCAGGCCGCGGCAGGTCTCATCCAGCTCAGGAACCGGGACCACCACGTCCTCCAGCAGCGCGGTCGAGCCCTCCGGTCGGGCGCCGGCGATCGCGGCATAGAGCCCCTTGCGGCTGGTCCACATCGCCGCCCGACGGGAGGCGTCGGTGGTCATCTCCAGCGGCGTCGACAGCCCGAGGCCGCCGGCCAGCGCGGTCGCCTCGGAGGCCTTGTGCTCCAGCTCGGCGGGGTCGTCGCTGCGATGTTCGACCAGCAGTGCGGCATGGTCGGCGACCTCCAGTCCCCGGATCTCCTGAGGAGCTCCGGCGAGGTTCTGGGCGACGGTCAGGGAGCGGGCGTCCATCAGCTCCGCGGTCGCGAACCCGGCGCCGACCACCTCCGGCAGCGCCGCCGTGGCCGCCTGCAGCGACGGCAGCACCATGAGCCCCGTGGTGATGTGCTTCTGGATCGCCACCGTGCGGAACACCGCGGAGGACACGAAGGCGAGGGTCCCCTCGGAGCCGACGATCAGGTGGGCGAGGACCTGGGCAGGCTCCTCGAAGTCCAGCAGTGCGTTGATGCCGTAGCCCATCGTGTTCTTCAGGGCGAACCGCTCCTGGATGACCCGCGTGGCCTCGGCGTCGTCGCGTACCCGACGGCTCAGGCGGACCAGGCCCTCGTGCAGCTCCGGCTCGTCCTCGCGCAGCCGGGCGTCGGCATCCGGGGCGGCGGTGTCGACCACGGTGCCGCTGGGCAGCACGAACCGCAGCGATTCAAGGGTGCGATAGGAGTTCTCGCTGATCCCCGCGGCCATCCCCGACGAATTGTTGGCGATCACCCCGCCGATCGTGCAGGCGATCTCCGAGGCCGGGTCCGGGCCCAGCCGGCGTCCGTGGCGGGCGAGGTGCGCGTTGACCTGCCGCAGCGTCGACCCGGGGCCGACGCGTACGCGCTCGCCGCCGTCGAGGACCTCCACGGACCGGAAGTTCCGGCGCACGTCGGCCAGGACCGCGTCGGACTGCGCCTGCCCGGACAGACTGGTGCCGCCGGAGCGGAAGGTGACCGGCCGACGGGTTCGCGTGGCCTGCCGGAGCAGCGCGACGACCTGGGCCTCGTCGGCCGGAGAGGCGACGGCCTCGGGCAGCAGCAGGTAATGCGAGGCGTCATGGGAGAGCTTGTGGCGGGCGACGACATCGGTGTCGAGCGTGGGCGCGCCGTCGGCGTCGGGCGATGGTGCGCGGCCGGTGTCGCGCGATGGTGCGAGCGTCATCGCCTCACGGTATATCCGCGACCGGCGGAGCGGCAGTCGCCATCTCGTCTGGCGCGAAAACCTGCTTGTGGCCCCGCCGTGCCGCGCAGGTGCCCGTTCGTGAGCCTCAGCGGGACACCAGGCGCAGGCCGGCGCGCGTGGCTGTCCATGAAGGGGACGCCATCCGAAGATGCCATGCCATATGCACGGCATCCTCGATGAGCGTCCCACGGATGGTCAGCACCCGACGCCGCCACGATGAGGACCGGGCGCGGACACGATGAGAACCCGATGCCGCCACGATGAGAACCCGACGCGGACACGAGAGGAACCGGGCGCGAGCCCGACTCCCGATCCGCACCCCGCACCTCCCCGAGAGCGTGCCCCGGGATCGGTAGACTCGCCCCATGAATTCCGCCGCGCACGATGACCTGGTCCGCCGTCCCTTCGAGGGGCTGCCGAACGAACGAGACCTGGTCGCCATGCGCCAGCTGATCCCGGCGGCGACCATGAGGGCGAAGACCACCGCCGAGTACGGCTCGGCCGACGTGGAACTGGCGACCATCCTGCCCATGGCCTGGCCCGCGGTGCGTCGCACGGACGGCACCGTCACCGTCGGCGTCCAGGCCGGCTACCCCGGCGGGGACCTCTCGCGCGGCATCGGCCAGGCCATCAAGCTCGCCCTCGCCCTCGAGCCCGGCAACCCGATCACCACCGTCACCCTCGACGACGAGGCGCCGCGTCTGCAGGAGATCCTCGACCTGGACGGTGACTTCGCCATCACCGTGCACGAGACCTTCGACTTCTGGCTCGATCCCAACGCCGAGCGCACCAGCGAGATCGATCAGTCCATCAAGCAGGCCAACGAGTCGATCATGCCCACCGCACCGATCGGCGGGCTGCCCCACGCGTACTGGGTCGACGCCGGACCCAAGGAGCACGTGCGCTGGGTGCTCGACGCCGATGAGGACCGCGTGATCGATGCTGTCACCCGCCTGCACGCCCGCCGCGAATCGGCCATCGGTGAGGGCACCAAGTACGTCGGCTCCTTCCGCGCAGAGGGCATGTCGATCCCGGTGTGGGACCTGCCCAAGGGGCACGGGGTCGAGCCCGTCGAGGAGATCGCTGCGGACTTCCGCGCTCGCTTCGAGGAGGCCCTGAACACCGACGAACCGCTGACGGCGCTCGAGCGCCGGGCCCGCGGCGGAATCGTGGCCCGGCAGGTGACGCTGCGATGAGCGCCGCGGGGCCGCTGACGGCGAACCGCCCCGAGCGGGTGGCCGTCGTGATCCCCGCCAAGAACGAGGCGGAGCGGATCGAGGCGACCATCGAGGCCGCCCGCGCCATCGTCGGGGTCGACCTGGTGGTGACCGTCGACGACGGCTCCACCGACGCCACCTCCGCCGTCGCCATGGGGGCCGACGCGCTGGTGGTGCGGCACAAGACCAACCGCGGCAAGGCGGCCGCCATGGCCACCGGTGCGCAGATGGTCGCCATCCGCGAGCATGCCGAACGCGCCGACGGCGGCGAGGATTTCTCCGAGGAGCTGCACGCCGAGCCGCGCGCTCCCGGCCACACCGGGCCGTTGCCCGTCATCGGAGCCGACGTCGCCCCGCGTGCCCTGCTGTTCCTGGACGCCGACATGGAGGGCTCCGCCACCGCGGCCCAGCCGCTGGTCGACGCGGTGCTCGGCGAGGGCGTCGACATGGCCGTCGCCCTGCTGCCCCCGCAGGACGGCGCGGCCGGCATGGGCATCGTCGTGCGCACCGCCCGCAACGGCATCCGTCGCGCTACCGGCTGGGAGGCCACTCAGCCGCTGTCCGGGACCCGCTGCATCACCCGCGAGACCTGGGAGGCCTGCCAGCCGCTCGCTCCGGGCTGGGGCGTGGAGACGTCGCTGACCATCGACGCGCTGTCCGCAGGATTCTGGGTCAAGGAGATCGAGGCGGACCTCCACCACCGTTCGACCGGCCGTGACCTGCGCGGTCAGCTGCACCGCGCCGCCCAGCTGCGGGACGTGCTGCGCGCCCTGGCCCGCAAGCGCCGCGGCGTGTTCGACGCCGACGAAGCCGGCGCGCCGTCCGAGGACGACCTCGACGGCGACGTCATCGCGCCCTCGCCGGCCGCCGCCACCGTCGCCGAGCGCGAGGAGCCGGACGGCCCCGCGGCGACGACTGCCCAGGAGTCTGCCGATGCCGCGCCGACGGCCGCCGAGGAGCCTGTCGACGCAGTGCCGACCTCCGCCCAGGAGTCTGCCGATGCCGCGCCGACCTCCGCCCAGGACGGCGATGTCGACGAACCGTCCGCGGACCAGATCACGCCTGCGCGCACTGCCGACGGGCACACGGCCGACGCCTTCGCCGCCGGTCCGGGCGAGCCCGCACAGGCCGTGCCCGAGGCCGACGAGCCGGAGGCCGACGCCTGGGCCATCCCGCCGGAGCCCGCGACCGCTGACGTACCGGCGGCTCCCGAGGCCCCGGCACCGGCTGAGGATTCCGTGTCCACCGAGCAGCCGGCGGTCACCGACGGGTCGGCGACGGCGACGGGCGAGTTGCCCGCGAACGCCGAGCAGCGGGCACGAGGCCGCCGCGCGAGGCGTCGTCGGGACGATTACTCCGTGCTCCCGGTCGAGGGCGAGTTCTCCGACGCCGAGACTCGCGCACTCGGAGACGTCGACGTCGAGGCCCTGGGACGCAGGCTGCGCGCCCTGCCGGTGACCGGGCCCTTCGCCTCCGACGACGCCGTCTACCTCGCCGGGGTCGATCTCGACGCACTCGCCGAGAAGCTGCAGGCCGCACCGGTCGAGGGCGAATTCAGCCCGGAGCACGCGGTCATCATCGCCTCCCACCTCAGTGCCCCCGAACCGGAGCTGCCGCCCTCGATCCGGCCGCCGCTGAGCCCCGACGAGTACACCTCGCTGGTCGTCCACGCCGCGGTCGACGCGGAGAACGCCGACTGACCCAGCCACTCGCGCGCCACGAGCCGCGATCGAGTCGATACCGCTGCAGTTGCCGCTGGTCGAGACCGCTGCAGTTGCCGCTATGGGGACCGAATAACGGCACCTACAGCGGTCTCGACAGCAGAGATCGAGCCGAGGGGCGCGAAAAACTCCTCGCGGTGAGGCCGGAGCGTCGGTAGTTTCGCGACCGATGACCGCCTCCCGTGCCTCCGCATCCTCGCCTGTTCCGCTCCGCGCGGTACAGCGGGCCATCGCCGAGCAGTTCCCCCGGCTCGCCGACCTCGAGGTCCGGGCGCTGGAGACGGACGGGACCGACAACGCGATCGTCGCCGTCGGCCCCGAGATCATCGCGCGCATCCCGCGGCGGCCGGGCGACCCCGCCGAGCTCCACGCCCTGCTGCGACGCGAAGCGGCAGCACAAGCGGAGTTCGCGGAGATCAGCCCGGTGCCCGCGCCGCGCCCGCTCGGCATCGGGACGCCTGGTAGCGGCCTCGACCGGCCATGGTCCCTGCAGACGCGGGTCCCCGGGGCCGTCGCCACACCGAGCGTGCTCGCCGATTCGATGCGGTTCGCAGAGGACCTCGCAGACCTCGTGGCCGCACTCCGCGCTGCCGAGACCCGGGGCCGACGGTTCCAGGGACCGGGCCGCGGAGGATCGCTCACCGATCACGACGACTGGGTGCGCGAGTGCCTCGATCGCAGCGTCGGCCTGCTCGACGTGCCGCTGCTGCGCCAGGTCTGGTCCCAGCTGCGCACCACTGCGGAGACCGGCCGCGTGACCATGAGCCATCGGGACCTCATCCCCGGAAACCTTCTGGTCTCACGCGGCCGGCTGGCCGGGGTGATCGACACCGGTGGCTTCGCGGCAGCCGACAGCGCCCTGGATCTGATCGTGGGAATCCACCTGCTGGATCAACCCGCTCGCGACGCGTTCCGGGAACGACTGGAGATCGACGATCTGGAATGGCGGCGCGCTCTCGCGTGGGCCTTCGAGCAGGCCATCGGCCTGGTCTGGTACTACCGGGAGACGGTGCCCGCGATGAGCTCCCTGGGCCGCAGCACGCTGGAACGCGTCATCGAGGAGTGGCAGCGGTGACGTCTCCGCCGACGGGTTCGTCCCGTTCCGACGGCAGCGTCGGATCCGGCAGCACCGCCGGGAGATAGGCGATCCAGATCCCCAGGATCGCGGCGACCAGGACAGGGCCGGTGTCGTTGACGGCGTACCCGAGCCAGGTGCCGGCCACCAGCGCCACGCGCACCGCATACGAGGCGGGGTGGAGCGTGTCGAGCTCGGCGAGGCGGCGCCAGCCGATCCGGCGCGGCATGAGGATCGCCACGGACGCGATCACGGCGAGGATCATCAGGATCGCGAGGGACCAGTACCCGGTGGTCATCCCGATGTTCTGTGCGAGTTTGCGCAGGACCACGGAGAACAGCTCGCCGCTGATCAGCTCGTCGATGAACCGTCCCAGGTGGGTGCGCTCCTCCGCGGGCCGCAGCCAGTCCAGGAACGAGACTCCCAGCACCGCCACGACACTGCCGGCGCCGAGCGCGAGCACGTGCCACAGCCGTGGCCGGGTCCCGGAGACCAGCAGCGCCAGCAGTCCGAAGGTCGGGATCGTCGTCAGCATGGAGCCGAAGTCCGCGCCCATCGAGGGGGCCACGCACACCACCGCGACCACTGCGCCGACGGCGAGCGTCCACACCACCCGGGCCCGGGACGTGGCCACCACCGCGAACAGGCATAGCAGGGCCATCATCGCCGCGGCCAGCACCATCCCGAACAGGTGATTCGAGAGCCCGTAGAAGCGGCCCCCGGAGATCGGCTGCGCCCCGAGCGGGGAGCCGAGCTGGAACCGCGACCCCGTCGCGGACTCCCCGAGGATCAGCAGCGCGACCAGGGCCGCAGAGACCCCGGCGGGTCCCAGCCGGTGGCGGCGCCAGGGGCCGGCCAGTGAGATCGCCGCCAGGATGGCGCTGCCGGCCCAGATCACTCCGGTCAGCGCGAGCGCGTCGTTCTCGGCCCGCCACCAGGGCACCGCCGAGGCGAACAGGGCCACCGCGAGCGCCAAGGGGGTGATGGCCAGCAGGGCGCGGCCGACGGCGGCCACCCGCGGGCGTCGTGCGAATCCGGGGACGAGCACGAGCACCAGGCCGATCACGCCGAGGGCGAACCACGAGCCGAGCGCCGGCATGGTCGCGGCATCGACCTCGGCCGCGGCCAGGGAGCGGTCCAGGGCGAGCTGCTGGGGGTCACCGTGGTCGATTCCGCGGAAGGGCTGACCGGGGATGTTCCCGTCGGGCTCCGCGTCGTAGGAGGCCAGGATCGTGGGCAGCACGTCGGTCAGCACCACCACGCCGTTCTGCTTGGTGGCCCCGCTGGTCAGCGCCTGGCCGGGGAAGGCCGAATCGAGGGCGACCTGCAGGCCGACGGTCCGGGAGGCGACCGCGCCGGTCTTCTCCATCTCGTCGGGGTCCGGCGGATCGGTCGCAGCGACCGAGACCAGCAGGGTGCGGGGGAGGGCCTCGGCATCGCAGCCGCCGGCGGCCTCGAGGACGCGGCCGACGGTCTCATCCAGCGCGGCCAGGTCCTGCGCGCGGTCCGGATTGTCATGGTCGGGCACCGACCCGGCGTCGACCTGAATGATCGCATCGCCCGCGAGGGCGTCGGCGACGGCGGTGGTCTGCTGCGCGGATATCTCGCCGGAGACCTCGCGATCGCTGGCGTCGACCTCGACGGTCTCGACCGGCAGCTGCTGCCACTGGTCGGTGGGCGGGGTCGGGATGCCCGCAGTGCGCGGTGCCTTCTCCGCGAGGCCCCGGTAGCCGGTGTGCAGAGTCTCCAAGCCCTGGCGCTCGGTGGAGACCACCGTGGACGAGGTCGTGTTCATCGCACCGGCACCGGAGCGGTCCGCCAAGCACTGCAGGTTCGGGGTCGCCTCGGCGGAGATGTCCTCCCAGCCCAGCCCCGCGGTGGTGATGACCAGCCGCACCGGATCCTCGGGTCCGTCGGCCTGCGCCGGCGGCGTCGTGCCCAGCAGCAGGGCGCCGAACAGCGCGGCCAGCACCGCGCCCGGCAGGACGCGCAGGCGACGAGCGGGCAGGGAGAGAACCGGGAGGTGAGGCACGACAACGATGCTACGGGCCCCGGCCGCCCGGAAGCCCGACCCATACAGGGCCTCCACGGATCTCTCACCGCGCCCGCGTCGTCCGTGTCCGCGAAGGGGACGTCTCTCGCAGGTGGACCGCTATATGCAGGGAGGCTTCGACTGGCCTCCCCTTCGTGGCCTTGGCAGGGCGGCCTCGGGTGGCGTCTCTTTTGTGGCCTTGGGCAGCGTTGCGCGACGGGCGGGCGTCGCTGAGCTGGAGAAGCGCCGACGAGCCATATCGTGGTCGCCATGACGAACCCGACCCCGCCGTACGAACAGGTCCGCCGCGAGATCATCGGCCAGGTCCGCAGCGGTGAGCTGACGCCGGGGGACCGGCTGCCCGCGATCCGCGCCTATGCCGGCGAGCTCGGTCTGGCCCCGGGCACGGTGGCACGCGCCTACAGGCTGCTCGAAGAGGCCGAGATCATCGTGACCAGGCGCGGGGCAGGCACCACCGTCGCCCCCGGTGCGGTGGCCGCGAGCGAGGCGTACGCCGCGGCCGTGGCGCGTGAGGGCGGGGGAGAGGCGGACCCGGCGCTGGTGGCGCTGTTCCGCGGCGTCGTCTCCGATGCCCGCGAGGACGGCCACACCGACATGGCGATCCTGGCCGCGGTGCGCGAAGTACTGGCCGGGACGGAGGAGCCCGCCGAGCAGTCCGAGCGCGTCGAGCGGGCCGAACAGCACTCGTGAGCATCCGGCTCGAACCGCTGGGACCGCAGCACGCCCCGGCGATCCTCGAGGGCCAGGACGAGGCCATCGCCCGCGAGATCTCGGGATGCCGGTGGGACGCCGAGTCGCTCTCGACGTTCCTGGCCCGCTGCGCCCGGTGGCGCGAGGACGGGCCGATCCGTGAGTATGCGGCGCTTCCCGCTGAGTCCGGCCGAGTCGCCGACGGAACCTCGACGCTGATCGGCGGCGCGGGTCTGAACACGAGGGCCCCCGGGCTCACGCGGAACCAGGCCACCATGACGTACTGGCTCCTCGCCGCTCACCGGGGCCAGGGAGACGGCCACGCACTGGCCTCGGCGGTGGTCGAGGTCGCCCGCACCGACCCCAAGATCCACCAACTCGTCCTGCTGATCGCCCCGGCCAATGCGGCCTCGCTCGCTGTGGCCCACCACCTCGGGGCGACGGCGACCGGTCACCACGAACCCCACCCGGCCGACGCGACGCGCACCGTGGAGCGGTGGACGATCGAGCTGCGCTGACCGCTCCCCGTTGCTGCCCCGTCACCCCGATGTGTCCGGGGAACCGGACGCACTGACCCGCACCGGCCGCGCAGCGCATTACCCTTGGCTCTCATGCGGTACGGCTTCCTCGGTCCCGAGACCACGTTCACCCACCAGGCACTCCTGCAGGCCCTCGCCGAGGCGCCCGAGGAGTTCGCCGGCGACGCCGAGATCGTGCCGTTCGCCTCCGTCGCGACCGCCACCACCGACCTCATCGGTGGGGACATCGACGCGCTCATGGCGCCGATCGAGAACTCCGTGGAGGGCGGGGTCTCGGGCACCCTCGACGTGCTCGCCGCCACCGACTCGATCACCATCGTCGCCGAGCAGATCGTCCAGATCACCTTCGTGCTCGCCGCCCGCGAGACCACCGCGCTGAGCGACCTCGACGTCGTCGCCTCCCACCCGCACGCGCAGGCGCAGGTCCAGGGCTGGCTGCGCGAGAACGTCCCCGAAGCCGACATCGCCGCCGCCTCTTCGACAGCCGCCGCCGCCCAGGACCTGGCCGCGCTGAGCGCCGAGGACGCCCGGGGCCGCGCCGCCGTGTGCTCGCCACTGGCAGCGAAGCACTTCGGCCTGGAGATCCTCGCCGAGGGCATCGAGGACTACGAGGGTGCCCAGACGCGCTTCGTGCTCGTCACCCGCGAGGGCAGGATCCCGGCACGCACCGGCGCCGACAAGACGTCGCTGGTTCTGCACCTGCCGCACAACCGCTCCGGCGCGCTGCTGGAGACGCTGGAGATGTTCAGCGCCAACGGCGTGAACCTCTCCCGCATCGAGTCGCGCCCCATCGGCGACTTCCTGGGCCGGTACTCCTTCTCGATCGACGTGGAGGGGCACATCGAGGACCGCCGCGTCGCCGCCGCGCTGCGTGCCTTGCACCGGATCTGTCCGGTCGTCCACTACCTGGGCTCCTACCCGCGGGTCGACGGGGTGCGCCCCGACGCGCCCGCCGAATTCGCCGACGAGGCCTATGACGAGGCCCGCGACTGGGTCGAGAAGCTGACCGGCATGGTCACGCCGGCTTCGTCGTCGTCCGGTGGCTGACGATCACTCCTCCCGCACTCACTCCCGCGTCGGGTCAGGGCTGACCGGCACGCGCAGCAGCAGCGCGCCGGGGTCGATGCGGCCGATGAGGTGGCTCGCCTCCACGTCGGTGTCACCGTCGAGCTGGACCGGCTGCGCCTTGGTCGTCGCCACCCGCACCTCGGTGGCCGAGTAGCGATCCATCGAGGCCAGGCGCGGCCGGGGGGAGAGCTTGGGGTTGACGACCTGGGTGAGGACCTGGCTGAACCCGGCTGCGCCCTTCCATCCGGCCACCACGATCTCGAGCCTGCCGTTGTCCACGGTCGCATCGG
This sequence comes from Brachybacterium sp. GCM10030252, assembly GCF_042666535.1. Classification (NCBI taxonomy): domain Bacteria; kingdom Bacillati; phylum Actinomycetota; class Actinomycetes; order Micrococcales; family Dermabacteraceae; genus Brachybacterium; species Brachybacterium sp. GCM10030252. Next base: position 140,949 of record NZ_JBHTDM010000003.1, read on the forward strand.
GCATCAGCACGAAGCCGCCCGGGAGCTTGCCGACATTGCCCAGCAGCACGGTCCGGGCCTTGTGCGCATGCCGCGTGCCGTCGGGGAAGTCGACCACCACGTCGATGGAGCGGCCCAGGATGGTGCGCACCCCGCCGAAGACATAGGCGAGCCAGCCCAGGCGCTTCTTCATCGAGTCATCGGTGTGACCAATCATCTCGGCGTCGGCCCCGAACCCGGCGATGACCAGGAAGATCTGCTCGGCGGCTGCCGCGGCTTCGGTCACGCTGCCACCGGTGCGCAGCCAGCCCACGTCGATCCGACGGTCATGGCCGGTCAGGGCCGCGGTCATCGCCGCAGCGGGATCATCCAGCGGCACGTCCACGTTGCGGGCCAGCAGGTTGCCGGTACCGGCCGGGATGATGCCCATGCGGGTGTCCGTGTCGGCGAGGACCGAGGCCACCATGCGCACCGTGCCGTCCCCTCCCGCGGCGACCACCAGATCGGCGCCCTCGGTGCGGGCCTGGCGGGCCTGGCCCCGGCCCGGATCCTCCACAGTCGTCTCGTAGAAGGCGACCTCGGCGCCCTCGAGGTCCTCCACCACCTCGCGCACGCGCGTGCGGAACGCCTCCGCATCCGAGAACTTCGAGGGGTTCACGACGACCGCGACCTTCCGCAGCCGGTCCGCCGGGGCGTGGTCCCCGGCGTCCTCGTCGTCGGAGGCCCCAGTGCGATCCGCCTCGGTACCGGCCGCCGACCCGTCGGCCCGTCTCCGGCCTCGCGCCCCCCGCGCCACCCGGCCGCCAGGCTGCTCCTCGGCCGCGGCGCGCAGGGCGGCGATCTCGCGACGGTGCCGGCCGAGATGCCGCAGTACGACGACCAGCAGCACGACCGCCACGACCATGATGACGACCGAGGCGATGCTGAGCGCGAGGAGAGTGTGGTCCATGCGCTCAGGGTACTGACGCCGGCGCACGACTACCACGTCGCCGCAGGTACCCTGGTGCAATGATCGATCTGCGGCTGCTGCGCGAGAACCCCGATGCCGTCCGCGACGCCCAGAGGGCGCGCCGGCGCGACACGGCCACCGTCGATGCCGTGCTCGAGGCGGATTCCCGCTGGCGCGAGACCACCGCCGCGTACGAGTCCGCCCGCGCCCAGCAGAAGGCCTTCGGCAAGAAGGTCGCCCAGGCCCAGGGCGAGGAGAAGCAGCAGCTGCTGGCCGAGGTCAAGCAGCTCTCCACCGACGTCAAGCGCCTCGAGGCGGAGACCGCCGAGGCCATCGCCGCGCGGGATAAGGCGCTGCGCGAGATCCCGAACCTCGCCGAGGGCGCCCCCGAAGGACTCGAGGAGGACTTCGAGCTGCGCGAGACCGTCGGCGAGGTTCCCACCTTCGAGCACCCGGTCAAGGACCACCTGGAGATCGGCGAGGGCCTGAAGGCGATCGACATGGCCCGCGGTGCGAAGGTCTCCGGGGCCCGCTTCTACTTCCTCACCGGCGTCGGCGCCCAGCTGGAGCTGGCGATCCTGAACTCCGCGATCGACCAGGCCACCAAGGCCGGATTCACTCCGATGATCACCCCGACCCTGGTGCTGCCGGAGTCGATGGAGGGCACCGGCTTCCTCGGCGAGCACGCCGACGAGGTCTACCACCTGGACAAGGACGACGACCTCTACCTCGTCGGCACCAGCGAGGTGGCCCTGGCCAGCTACCACAAGGACGAGATCCTGGACCTCTCGGACGGTCCGCTGCGCTACGCCGGGTGGAGCGCCTGCTACCGCCGCGAGGCCGGCAGCTACGGCAAGGACACCCGCGGCATCATCCGCGTCCACCAGTTCCACAAGGTCGAGATGTTCTCCTACTGCCGCATCGAGGACTCCTACGAGGAGCACGAACGGCTGCTGGAGTGGGAGCGGGAGATGATGGCGCGGATCGACGTGCCCTACCGGATCATCGACACCGCCGCCGGCGACCTGGGCACCTCCGCGGCCCGCAAGTACGACTGCGAAGCGTGGATGCCCAGCCAGGAGACCTACCGCGAGCTGACCTCGACCTCGAACACCACCCAGTTCCAGGCACGGCGGCTGAACATCCGCGAGCGCACGGAGGACGGGCTGCGCCCCGTCGCCACGCTCAACGGCACTCTGGGTACCACTCGCTTCATCGCAGCGATCCTCGAGAACCACCAGCAGGCCGACGGATCCGTCGTCGTCCCGGAGGGCCTGCGGCCCTACCTCGGCGGCCGCGAGATCTTCGAGGTCCCCGCCTGAGACCGTCCCTGCCCGAGACCACCGAGATGCCTGAACTGAGACGCTGAGATGACCGCGAAGAACACATGGCGCCGAATGCTCGGCAGTCTGCGACACCGGCGGTTCACCCGGACGTCAGATGCTGCTGGGACACTGCCCGACATGGACGCCACCACCGTGACCACCGACCGGGACACCACCCGGGAGCGCCTGGCCGAGCATCTGAAGGATCTCGCCGGCAAGCGCCTGCTGATCGGCCTCGACGTCGACGGCACCCTCGTCGACCACGACGGCACCATGTCCCCGCCCATGCGCCAGGCGCTGCAGCAGGCCGCCGACGAGCAGATCGTCGTCATCGCCACCGGCCGCTCCATCGGCGCGACCCTCCCGATCGTGGAGGCCGCCGGCGTCACCCGCGGCTACGCGGTCTGCTCCAACGGCGCGGTCACCCTCGAGATGGATCCGGAGGCCGACGGGGGCCATCGCGTGATCGACACCCGCACCTTCCAGCCCGGCCATGCGCTGCGCACGCTGCGCGAGGTCGCCCCCGATGCGCACTACGCGGTCGAGAAGGCCGACGGGACCTTCCACTCCACCGCCGGATTCCAGGACGCCAGCTTCGGCGTCGAGGCCATCGAGAGCCCGCTGGACGACCTCATGGAGCTGGAGGCCGTGCGCGTGGTCGTCCACGTGCCCGACCTGACCCCGCAGGAGTTCAGCAAGGTCATCGCCGAATCCGGCGTGCACGGCGTGGAGTACTCGATCGGGTGGACGGCGTGGCTGGACATGGCCGCCCCGGGCGTCTCCAAGGCCAGCGCCCTGGAGGAGGTCCGTTCCCGGCTCGGCGTCGAGCAGGCTCACACGGTGGCCGTCGGGGACGGCTTCAACGATACCGAGATGCTGACCTGGGCCCGCGTGGGCATCGCCATGGGCCAGGCCCCGCAGGGCGTGAAGGACACGGCCGACACCGTCACCGAATCGGTCTACGACGACGGCACCGTGCTGGTCCTGGAGTCATTGCGAGCCTGACCATGTCCTGGGCAGATGGTTCCGGTTTCGTCTCGGCCCCACATCGTCCACGACCCCGTGTCGGTGCGTGCGCGCAACAGGCGTAGCATTCCGCGCGTGCTGTTGACCAGAACCGCACGGACCCCGGTTGCGGACCGGCGCCCGCGCCCCGCTCGCACCGTCCTGCTGGCATTCGCCGGCGCCGGGATCTCCGGGACCCTCCTGCTGCTGCATCCGGGCGCGACCACGGGCCCCGGTGGTGCCACGGTGATGGAGGGTCTGTTCACCGCGGTCTCCGCGCTGTGCGTGACCGGCCTGATCGTGGTGGACACTCCGGTCTACTGGAGCGGCTTCGGGCAGGGAGTGATCCTCGCGCTGATCCAGATCGGCGGCTTCGGCGTGATGACCTTCGCCTCCGTGATCGGCATCGCGGTGATCCGCAAGCTCTCCCTGCGTTCGAAGCTCACCGCAGCTTCCGAGGTCAAGAGCTTCGGCATCGAGGACGTCCGCTCGCTCGTGATGAGCGTCGTACGGCTCTCCCTGCTCATCGAGGCGGTCGCCTCCCTCATCCTGACCCTGCGCTTCGCCCTCGCCTATGACGAGACCTGGGGACGTGCACTGTGGCTCGGAATCTTCCACGGCGTCTCCGCTTTCAACAACGCCGGGTTCGCCCTGTTCAGCGACAGCCTCATGCCGTTCGCCGGGGACCCGGTGATCCTGCTGACCGCGAGCACCGCCACCATCCTGGGCGGGATGGGGTTCCCGGTCCTGATGCAGCTCGGCAAGCAGCTGGGCACCCCCCGTCTGTGGACGATGAACACCCGCATCGTCGTCGCCGCGACGCCGCTGCTGCTGGTGCTGGGCACGCTGTACATCACGGCGCTGGAATGGGCGAACCCCGAAACCCTCGGAGGGATGCCCCCGCACCTGCGGGTGCTCAACGGCTTCGCGATGTCGGCCCAGACCCGCACCGCCGGGTTCAACAGCATCGACACCAGCGCCATGGACCCGGCCACCTGGCTGGGCATCGACATGCTCATGTTCATCGGCGGTGGCCCGGCGGGCACCGCCGGCGGCATCAAGGTCACCACCTTCGCCGTCGTGTTCTTCCTGATGCTGGGTGAGCTGAGGGGCGCCGGCGCCGTGACGGTGTTCGGCAAACGGCTCTCCCGCGCGGTCCACCGCCAGGCGATCACGGTGATCGTGCTGGCGCTGGGACTGGTCGCGGTCGCCACCATCGTGCTCATGGTGCTCACCGACTTCACCCTCGACGAGATCCTGTTCGAGGTGTTCTCCGCCTTCGGCACGGTGGGGCTGTCCACCGGCATCACCGCCGACCTGCCCCGGTCGGCTCAGCTCGTGCTCGTCGCGCTGATGTTCATCGGCCGGCTGGGCCCCATCACCGCTGCCTCCGCGCTCGCTCTGAGGCCGCGGCAGCTCCTCTACGACCTCCCCAAGGAAAGGCCGATCATTGGCTAGGCACAGACTCTTCGGCGGAACCGATCCGGCCCGCGTCGCCTCGGAGAATGCGGTGGCCGTCATCGGCCTCGGCCGCTTCGGGCAGTCCCTCGCGGTCGAGCTCATGGAGGACGGCGCCGAGGTCCTCGGGATCGAGGCCCACGAGCACATCGTCCAGTCCCTCAACGGGCAGCTGACCCACGTCGTCGCCGCCGACGCCACCAACGAGCAGGTGCTGCGGCAGCTCTCGGTCAACGAGTTCGATCGGGTGGTCGTGGCCATCGGCAGCGACATCCAGGCCAGCATCCTGGTCACCTCGCTGCTGCTGCGCTTCTCCATCCCGCACATCTGGGCGAAGGCCGTCAGCGATGCGCACGGGCTCATCCTCGAACAGCTCGGCATCCCGCACGTGGTCTATCCCGAGAAGGACATGGGGCGCCGCGTGGCCCACATCGTGCGCGGCAGCATGCAGGACTTCATCGAGATCGACGCCGACTTCGCGATGGTCAAGACCGAGGTGCACCCCTCCTTCGCAGGCTCCCGGCTCGGGGACTGCCACATCCGACGCAAATACGGAGTGACGGTGACCAGCGTGAAGCATGCGGGGGAGCAGTGGCAGCCCACGACGGCGGACACGGTGCTCAAGCTCGGCGACACCATCCTGGTCACCGGCCCCACCCGGCAGGCGGAGAAGTTCAGCCGGATCGGCTGAGGTCGGCGCAGGTCGACGCTGGCCGACGGGGGCGGACCTGGCCTGACGCTAGCCGGCCGCTCGTCCTCGGAGGAGTCAGGCGTCCCGAGCCGCGACCTGGAGTATCACCTTGCCCAGATGGCCGCCCTCGCGGAGCACGTTCTGTGCCGCCGCGGCCTCTTCCAGCTCGAACGTGGCGTGGATCGGGACGCTCACGGTGCCGTCGGCCAGCATCGGCCACACCAGCTCCCGGGTGCGCTGGAGGATCTCCCGCTTGGACTCCGTCGGCCGTGAGCGCAGAGTGGTGCCGATGACGCGGGCCCGCTTGCCCATGAGCATCCCCACCGGCAGCTCGCCGCTGGCGCCGCCGAGGGTGCCGATGATGATCAGCCGGCCGTGCTCGCGCAGCATGGTCACGTTGTCGGCGAGTGCCGGACCACCGACGATGTCGAGGATGACGTCGGCCCCGCCGGCCTCCCGCGCCGCGTCGGGCACGTCCGTGGTGTGTCGGTTCCAGGCGTGATCGGCACCCAGCTCCCGCACCTGCGTGATCGCCTCGTCGGAGCCGACCGTGGTCATCACGCGCGCCCCGAGCTGGCGGGCGATCTGTATCGCCACGGTGCCGATGCCACCGGTGCCGCCGTGGATCAGCACCGTCTGCCCGTCGGCCAGGCCGCCCTCGAGCACGAGGTTGGAGACGACGGTCGCGCACACCTCGACCACGCCCGCTGCGTCGGTCAGATCCATGTTCTCGGGAGCGGGCAGCAGCTGGCCCTCGGGGACCGCGACCACCTCGGCGTAGCCGCCGCCGGCCAACAGCGCCACCACGGCCTCGCCGGTGTCCCGGCGGCGGCCGGAGACCTCGAGGCCGGGCAGCTCGGAGGCACCAGGAGGCGGCGGGTACTTCCCGGCGGTCTGGGCGACGTCGGCGCGGTTCACGCCGGCGGCGACCACGTCGATGAGCACCTCGCCGGGGGCGGCCACGGGTTCGGGGAGCTCGGCGAGCTCGAGCCGGTGGTCCTCGGTGATCGTCATCGCGCGCATGCTCACAGCTCCGTATCCACGACGGTGCGCCCGCGGACCTCACCGGCGAGGATCCGCTGGGCGTAGGGGATGGTCTCGGACAGTCCGATGCTCGTGGTCATCGAGTCGAGGATCTCCGGATCCAGTTCCTGGGCCAGGGCGTCCCACGCCCGCTCACGCATCGCGCGCGGCGCATCGACGGAGTTCACGCCCGCGAGGGTGACGCCCCGCAGGATGAAGGGCAGCACGCTGGCGGGCAGGTCCGGCCCCTGGGCGAGTCCGTAGGCCGCGACGGTGCCGCCCCAGGCGGTCTGCGCCAGGACGTTGGCCAGCGTCGTGCTGCCGACCGCGTCGATCGCGCCCGCCCAGCGCTGCGACTGCACGGGCCGGCCGGGTTTCTCGCTGAGCTCGCGCCGGTCGACGACGTCGGCCGCCCCGAGCTCGCGCAGGTACTCGCTGTTCTCCGCGCCGCGCCCGGTAGAGGCGACCACACGGTACCCGCGAGCGGCGAGCAGGGCGATCGCGACGGATCCGGCGCCGCCGGAGGCGCCCGTGACCAGGATGTCCCCGTGGTCGGGAGAGATCCCGGTGTCCTCCAGGCGCAGCACGGAGAGCATCGCCGTGAATCCGGCGGTGCCGATCGCGGCGGCGCGCTCTGCGGAGAGGTCCGCGGGCAGCCGCACCAGCGCGTCGGGACGCACCCGCGCGCGGGTCGCGAAGCCGCCGTGTCGGGACTCGCCGATGCCGTCACCATTGAGGATCACGAGGTCCCCGGCGGAGTACTCCTCGACTTCGGAAGCGGTCACCCGGCCCACGATGTCGATGCCGGGGATCAGCGGGAAGGTGCGGGCGATGCCCTTGCCGGCGATCGCCATCCCGTCCTTGTAGTTGTAGCTGGAGAACAGCACGTCGAGCTCGACGGGGCCCTCGAGCAGCGACTCGTCAGCCTCCTCGTCCAGCCGGGCGTCGGCGCCCTCGGCCTCGATCAGTACGGCACGCATGGCGCGTTCCTCTCCCTCGGCGACAGGTCCCCTCAGCCTATTCGCGATCGCGGGCGTGTGGATCGGGGCAGCCCGACGTCCCGCCGGTGGTCCCTGCTCCCTGGAGATGCGGGGCCCCGGTTCTGCCTCGAGGGACTCGGCGCCGCCACGTCAGGTGCTCGGGGGGTGCTCCGCGATGCAGAAGAGGTTCCCGTCGGGATCAGCAAGGGTCGTCCACTGGACGTGAGGGAACTCGTCGAGAACATGCCATCGGACGGTGGCACCGAGCGTGACAGCCCGCGCCACCTCGGTATCTCGCCGCCCCCACGGCACTGTCAGATCGAGGTGCGCGGCCTGTCGCTCCGGGCGAGCACCATTCATCGGCTGGAGGAATAGACCGAAGCCGTTCTCTCCCGCAGGAGCGATGTACACGCTCTCGCCACCCGGATGAGACTCGCCCCCGGTGATCTGCGACCAGAAGTTGGCAAGCCGATGAGGGTCCGATGCTTCGAGGTTGTATGCGCCCAGCGTTATCGATGGATATGTCATAACCCTGATCGTCTCAGGGCGCGAGGACATCTCCTGTCCGCAGACCGTGCCCGACACAGCCATCCGGTCGGCACCGGCGAGCGGGCACCGGACTGCGGTGGCGCGTCGTGTCGCTCTCGAACCGTGGAATGCAGGCCCGCGGCCATGTTGCCGTCGTCGTCCGTTCCGACTGTGTGGGGGAGGGGCCGTCAGTCGCGTATCCTCGTCTGCGCCGCCCCTGAAGGGTCAATCACGCAGATCGTGTCCAGCTCGCCTCCCGTCGTGGGATGTCGGCGCACGGTTCCGGCTCTGACCGCGAGGGCGCGGCCGGGAGGGTTGTCAGAGCGGCCGAATGAGATGGTCTTGAAAACCATTGTGCGGTAACCCCGTACCGCGGGTTCGAATCCCGCACCCTCCGCCACGGATCGACCGCGAGCTGGCTGGTCACGCTCCGATATCCTGATCGGATATGACCTCGCCAGTAGCCTCCCGTCAGGTGTCCCTCGCCGACCTCGAACCGCTCTGTGCCCGCGCGGTCCGTACTGCCGGGGGCTCGCTGGAGATGGCCGCCACCCTCGCGACAGCGACCGTCGAGGCCGAGCGGCGCGGGAAGAGCGCTGTGGGCGCGGCGCATCTGGTCGATTATCTCGATGCTCTCCGCGACGGGCGGCTGCACGGGGGTGCCCGCCCCCGGGTGGAGCGTCCGCGTGCGGCTGCGGTGCGAGTCGATGCGGATCGGGGCACCGCTCAGCTCGCCTACGACCACGGTGCCAGGCACCTCGTGGAGGCGGCGCGCCGCTGCGGTGTCGCGGTGCTGTCGATGCACAGCGCCTTCCCGGCCGGCGAGCTCGCCTTCTACGCCTCCCGCACCGCCCAGCAGGGGCTGGTCGCTCTGGTCTGCGGCAACTCGCCGGCGCTGATGGCCGCCTACGGATCCCGCCAGGCTGTCACCGGGACCAATCCGCTCGCCTTCGCTCTGCCTCACAGCTCGGGCCCGAGGGTCTTCGACCAGGCGAGCAGCGCGACCGCGTGGGTAAGGGTCCGCGAGGCGGCACAGCGCGGGGAACCGATCCCGCCCGGGTGGGGTCTGGGGCCCGACGGAGAGCCGACGACCGACGCGAGCGCCGCCCTCGCCGGGGCGCTGCTGCCGTTCGGCGGTGCGAAGGGCGCCAACATCGCCATGATGATCGAGATGCTGGCGACGATGTCCGGCGGCACCTTCTCCCTGGACGCCGCCCCGTTCGACTCCGGTAGCACGTCCCCGAGCCTCGGGCTGTTCATCGCCGCCATCGACCCGACGGCGTTCGAGCCGCGGTACGAGGAGCGCATCGAGGAGCATCTGACTCGGCTGGCCGCGGAACACGGCGTCGACGTCGGCCGCCGCAAGGCGCCGCTGACCGAGATCGACCTGCCCGAGGATGTCTACCAGAGGCTCGCTGCCGTATGACGGTCGCCGCACGGTCGACGCCGTGCCCCTCCGGACCCTCCCGCCCGACATGGCAGGAGCCCGGGACCCTCGGTGATTCGGCCCCCTGCACCAGCCCGCACGAGAGAAGAGACCGACCATGAGGACCACGCGAATACTTCACACGATCGACGCGCATGTCGGCGGCCTTCCGGTGCGCGTGGTCACCGGCGGTGTCGGCCCGTTTCCCGGAGCGAGCATGTAGGAGCGACGCCGGTGGTTCATCGCGAACTCCGACGAGTTGCGCACGTTGCTGCTGTGCGAGCCGCGTGGGCACGCCTCGATGTCGGGGGCGATCCTGCAGCCGCCAACACGCGATGATGCGGATTGGGGCGTGCTGTTCATCGAGGTCACCGGGGTGCTGCCGATGTGCGGGGCGGGAACCATCGGTGTCGCGACCGTCTTGGTCGATACGGGCATGGTCGCGGTGACCGAACCCGTCACCACCGTGCGGCTGGACACCCCGATCGGGCTCATCACCGCCGAGGTCCAGGTGCGCGAAGGCAAGGCCGAATCCGTCACCATCGCCAATGCTCCCTCCTACGTCTACGCCGAGGACCGTGGCCTGGACGTGCCCGGTCACGGCGTCGTGCCCTGTGACGTGGCCTTCGGCGGCAACTTCTACGCTTTCGTCGACCTCGAGGCGCTCGGGCTCTCGCTCGAGGACGACGAGCCGGGGCGGGTGATCTCCGCCGGGATGGCGGTGATGAGCGCCGTCGACGAGCAGATTCCCATCCACCATCCCGAGCACGGGCCGACCCCCTGCCACCACGTGGTGCTGCTCGCCCCCGGTTCCGATGCCCGCAGGACGCGGCACGCCCTGGTCATCCACCCGGGGTGGATCGATCGCTCGCCCGGCGGCACCGGCACGAGCGCCCGGATGGCCATCCTCCACGCCCGGGGCGAGCTGGGCCTGAACGCCGACTACGTCTCCGAGTCGTTCATCGGCACCGAATTCACGGGTCGGCTCGTCGGCCGTACGACCGCGTACGGGCGCGATGCCGTGCTGCCCGCCATCACCGGCAAAGGTTGGATCGTCGCGACGTCCCAGATGCTGCTGGATCCTGCCGACCCGTTCCCTGCGGGCTTCGCGGTCTGAGCGCGGCCGTGCCGCCACCGGCCCGACGCGTAGCATGAGCGTGTCGTCGTTCGAGGTCGCGCGGGCACTCTCGGCGTGACGGGGGTGCCTGCCGCCCCTTGCGACACCTCACCAGGACCCCCGAAGGAGAAGTCAGCGATGGCCCAGTACACAGGTGTTGCCGTCAGCCCCGGCCGCGTGGTCGGCACCGTCCGCTCGATGGCCCCGCCGGTCGCGGAGCCGCCCGCGAACGAGAAGCTGCCCGAGGGCGCGGACCCCTCCGCCGAGGCCGCCCGCATCCCCGAGGCGGCCGCCGCCGTGCAGGCCGCGCTGACCCGGCTGGCCGAGCGCGCCTCGGGCGACGGCAAGCAGATCCTCGAGGCCACCGCCCAGATGGCCGCCGATCCGTCCCTGTCCCAGACCGCCCAGGGCTTCGTGATCTCCGGCGGCAAGTCCCCGGCCCGCGCCGTGTGGGAGGCCGGTGACCAGGTGGCCACCATGCTCGAGGGCCTCGGCGGTTATATGGCCGAGCGCGCCACGGACGTGCGCGACGTGCGGGCCCGCATCGTCGCCGAGCTGCGCGGCGAACAGGCTCCCGGCATCCCCGACGCCGAGGAGCCGTTCGTGCTGACCGCTGTCGACCTCGCCCCGGCCGACACCGCGACCCTCGACCCCGAGCGCGTCCTGGCCCTGATCACCTCGGACGGCGGTCCGCAGTCCCACACCGCGATCCTCGCCCGCCAGCTCGGCCTGCCGGCGATCGTCGCCGCCCAGGGCATCCACGACATCGCCGACGGCACCGAGGTGTTCGTCGACGCCGGATTCGGCACCATCACCGACGACGTCACCGACGAGCACCACCGCTTCGCCGCCGCCTGGAGCGAGCTGCAGAAGAACCCGCTGACCTACGAAGGCGGCGGGGCAGTGCTGACCGATGGCACCCGCGTCCAGCTGCTGGCCAACATCGGCGGCGCCGCCGACGCCGAGAAGGCCGCCGCCGCCAACGCCGACGGCGTCGGCCTGTTCCGCACCGAGTTCCTGTTCCTGGACCGCGAGGACGAGCCCTCCGTCGCCGAGCAGACCGGCGCCTACGCCGAGGCCTTCGCCCACCTGCCCGGCAAGAAGGTCGTGGTGCGCACGATCGATGCGGGCGCCGACAAGCCGCTGCCCTTCCTCACCGAGGCCGACGAGCCGAACCCGGCCCTGGGCGTGCGCGCCTACCGCACCTCCTGGACGAAGCGCTCCGTGCTGACCAATCAGCTCGACGCGATCGCCGCCGCGGCGAAGGAGACAGACGCGAAGCCCTGGGTGATGGCGCCCATGATCGCTACGGTCACCGAGACCGAGGACTTCGCGGCCCTGTGCGCCGAGCGCGGCCTGAGCCCGGCCGGGATCATGGTCGAGACGCCGTCGGCCGCGATCACCGCGGACCGCCATCTGGGCGCCTGCGACTTCGTCTCGATCGGCACCAACGACCTCACCCAGTACACGATGGCGGCGGACCGTCAGCTGGGGTCCCTCGCGCATCTGAACAACCCGTGGCAGCCTGCGGTCCTGTCCCTGGTCAAGGCCACCTGCGACGGGGCACGCGCCGCCGGAGGGGACCCGGACGCCTTCGGGGAGAGCGCGAACAAGCCCGTCGGTGTCTGCGGCGAGGCCGCCGGCGACCCGGGGCTGGCCGTGGTGCTCGTGGGCCTGGGCGTCAACAGCCTGTCGATGACCCCGCGCTCCCTGCCGGCCGTCGCCAGAGTGCTCTCGACGGTGGACCTGGCTCAGGCCAAGGAGCTGGCCGCGAAGGCGGTGGCCGCCCGCACCGCCGAGGAGGCCCAGCACGCTGTCCGTGCCGGCCTGCCGGTCCTCGGCGAGCTGGGGCTGTGACGGGCTGAGACCCAGCGCCCGGGCGCGAACTCCAGCCTCCCGGGCTTCGACAAAAATTGGCCGTCAGCGTCGAGTCACCCCCGATACAGGCGGTGCTCCTGCGCTGACGGCCAATTTGTTGTGGTGGTGCCGGTGCCGGTGCCGGTCGCGGCCTACCGGGCCTGCCTGCCTGGCCGGGGCCTACCGGGCCTGCTTGCCTGCCTACCTGCCTACCGGGCCTGCCTGCCTGGCCGGGGCCTACCGGGCCTGCTTGCCTGCCTACCTGCCTACCGGGCCTGCCTGCCTGGCCGGGGCCGACCGGGTCTGGCGGCAGGCCCAGCCCGCCGTGGACCGCGCCTCACTCCTGGGCGTCGAGGTCCTTCTCGAGCAGATCCGCCAGCGCGTTGACCGACTCCTCGGCACCCTCGCCCTCGGCGCGCAGCGTGACCTCGTCGCCCTGCGCAGCACCCAGGGTCATCAGCATCAGCATGCTGGAGGCCTGCACGGCATTGCCGCCGACCTTCTCGATGGTCACGGTCGCAGGCTGTTCGCCGGCGGCCTGCGCGAAGATCCCTGCGGGACGTGCGTGGAGCCCGGAGGCGCTGGCGATCGTGACGGTGCGCTCTGCCATGTTCTCTGCCTTTCGATGGGCCGCCGCGGGGTCGCGACGGTCTCTCGGCGCGAGGTCCCGCGCCGGTGCGTATGGGTGCGGTGTGGAATATATCCGCTCAGAGCGCGGACTGCCGGGCCGCGATGGCGTCCCGTACCTGTGCGAACAGCGGATGCGACTCCTCGAGTCCCGTGATCGCGGTGGCGGCGCTCTCGGGACCCTGGGAGCGGAGGATCTCCTGCAGCCGGTCGGCCTCGTCGTCTCCGTCCGGTGTGAAGGCGAGGGCGGCGGAGAACGAGGCCAGGAGCCCATCGGTGCCCAGGCCCAGCTCGGCGAGCTCCGCGGCCGGGCCGATGATCCGTTCGTGCCGGGAGAGTTTGCGCAGCGGCGCTCGTCCCACCCGCTCGACGGGGTCCGGCAGGTGCGGGTTGGCGAAGCGGTTCATGGCTTTGGCCGCGTACTCGGCCTGCGTGTCCTCGTCGAAACCGTGCTTGGCCACCAGCAGTGCGGAGGTCTCGGAGAGCACGGCCTTGACGCGGCCGTGGACCCGGCTGTCGGAGACGGCATCGGCGATCCTCGCGTGCCCCGCCGCCCAGCCGTGCCAGGCGGCGGTGGCGTGGCCGGTGTTGACGGTGAAGAGCTTGCGCTCGATATAGGGGCCCAGATCCTCGACCCAGGTGATGCCGGGGACGTCCGGCTCGTGGCCATCGAAGGGACGGCGGTCCACCGCCCACTCATGGAAGTCCTCGACGATCACGTCCAGGCCCGTCCCCGCGGGCTGGACCGGGACGATCCGGTCCACGGCCGTGTTCGCGAACAGAGCCTTGTCCTCGAGATCCTCACCCTGGTAGCCGGCGCGGATCTCCTGCTCCAGCAGATCGGTGGCGTTCAGCGCGTTCTCGCACGCCATCACCGCGACCCGGGGTGCCCCGTCCGGGCGGGCCGCGATACCGGCGGCGATCGCCGGGGCGACGAAGCGCAGGATGTGCGCGCCCACGGCCGTGGTGACGACGTCGGCCGAGGCGATCTCCGCCGCCAGCGCGTCGGCATCCTTCGTGGAGTCGATCGCTCGGAACCCGTCGACCACGGTCTCGTCCGGGCTCTGGCCGACGGTGCGGACCGTGTATGAATCCGCCTCCTGCAGCGAAGCGATGAGCTCGTCGGCGACGTCGGCGAAGACCACCTCGTACCCTGCCTCGTGCAGCAGCAGTCCCACGAACCCGCGGCCGATGTTCCCTGCTCCGAAATGCACTGCCTTCATGGTCGGTTCACTCCTCGTCGTCGCTGAAGATGGCCAGGATCTCCTCGGCCGTGGTGGCCTCTTCCAGGCGGGTGACCTGGGCGGGGTCGGAGAAGGTCATGGCGACCTTCTGGAGCAGGGTGAGGTGCTCGTCGCCGACCCCGGCGATCCCGATGACGAACTTCGTCTCGTTGCCGTTCCAGTCGATGCCGCCGGGGTAGCGCACGAACGACATGGCCGAGCGCTTGATGGTGGACTTCGCCTCGTTGGTGCCGTGGGGGATGGCCAGGCCGTTGCCCATGAACGTCGAGACCGATGCCTCCCGGTCATGCATTGCGGCGATGTATCCCTCGTCCACGGCCCCTGCGGTGACCAGCAGGCCACCGGCCTCGTCGATGCCGGAGGCGGAGTCCGTCGCGCTGCCGGAGAGGACGATGCTGGCGGGGGAGAGGATCTCCGGTTCGGCGGCATGGGCGTCAGGGGCGACATCGGATGCGTCCGTCTCCGGGGCCGAGGCTGCCGCAGTGCCGCTCTCAGGCGCGGCATCGGGGTTGTTGCGCTGCTCGACCAACTCGACCACCTCGTCGTAGCGCGGGGAGTTCATGAACTGGTCGACGCTGACGTGCACGGCGGAGCCGGTGCGCTGGCGAGCGCGGTCGGTCAGCTCCTTCTGGGTGACCACCACGTCCCATTCGTCGGACAGGCTGGAGATCGCCTTGTTGGTGACCTCCACGTCGTCGAAGCCGGCGGCACGCACCTTCTTGCGCAGCACGGTCGCGCCCATGGCGGAGGAGCCCATGCCGGCGTCGCAGGCGAAGACGATCCGCTGGATGGGACCCGTGTGGCCGGAGGCGTCGGTTGCGCCTGCGACGGCGGCGGTCCCCGCTCCGGCACCGGTGAGGGCGCCCGAGACCGAGGACTTCTTGCCCTTCATCTGCTCCATCTTCGCGGTGGCGCCGGCGATGTCGCCATCGTCCTGCTTGCCGATGCGCAGCAGCAGCGCCGAGAGCACGAAGCTCACGACCGCTGCGGCGAGCACCGCCAGGGCGACGCCGAGATACGAATCGCGCGCGGCGACGCCGAAGATCGCGATGATCGAGCCCGGGGCGGCGGGGGCGATGAGACCGGTGCTGAAGGCGACGTTGACCGCCACGCCTGCCATGCCGCCGCCGATCGCGGCGAGGATCAGGGCGGGCTTCATGAGCACATAGGGGAAGTAGATCTCGTGGATGCCGCCGAAGAACTGGATGATGGCGGCGCCGGGAGCGGAGGCGCGGGCGGCCCCGCGGCCGAAGAAGGTGTAGGCCAGCAGGATGCCGACGCCCGGGCCGGGGTTCGCCTCCAGCAGGAACAGGACGGACTTCCCGTTCTGTCCGACTTCGCTGAGGCCCAGCGGGGTGAGGACGCCGTGATTGATGGCGTTGTTGAGGAAGAAGACCTTGGCGGGTTCGATGAGGATCGAGACCAGCGGCAGCAGGTGGGCGTTGACCAGGGACTCCACGCCGGCTGAGAGCAGGTTCATCAGGCCGTTGACCAGCGGGGCGAGGCCGAAGAAGCCGGCGACCAGCAGGAGGAAGCCGACGATGCCGGCGGAGAACATGTTCACGAGCATCTCGAAGCCCGCGGGGATGCGCTCCTGCCACAGCTGGTCGAGCTTCTTCATCACCCATGCGGCCAGCGGCGCCATGATCATGGCGCCGATGAACATGTGCACCTGACCCAGGGCCTGGAACTCGGACTCAGGGTTGCCACCCGCGAGCCACTGCTCCAGCGCGCGGGCGTTCTCCTGGTCGATCAGCCAATCCGAGCCGGCGATGACGCCCATGGTGGCGATGACGCCGACCACGGCACCGCGCGCCTCGTAGATCATCCGGCCACCGGTGTTGGCGATCAGCAGCGGCAGCAGGTAGTGGATCATCGGGCCGACGACGCTGGCCAGCGGCTCGTTCGGCGTCCAGCCCTCGGGGATGAAGAACGCGGTGAGGATGCCCCAGGCGATCAGGGCGGGGATGTTCGGCATCACCATGTTCGACAGGGAGGTGCCGACCTTCTGCAGGGCCACGCGCGGGGAGAAACTGCGGGGCGCCTCGGTAGCTGTGGTCATCACATGTCCTCGTAGACAGCGGTGGCGACGCGGCGTCGCCACGGTGGGACGTGCGGCGCGCCGGTCGGCGTGCCGGGCGGCAGGGGTGCCCGAGGCGGAGCGATGATCCGCGGGGAATCACGGGAGGGAACCTGCCGGTGCCGTCGAGTCTATGCCGTCCATCGCCCCTGGACGCACCGCCTCACCGGCACGTTCCGCGGCGCCGGGCACGAGCGGCCGCGAGACGAGCAGAACCTCACAGTACAGAGAGTCGTGTATTGTCTCTCGCGTGATCGAGACCGCTGACCGCACCCACACCGCCTCGCTGGCCCGGCTGGGATATGCGCTGGCCGACGACACCCGCGCCCGCATCCTGCTGGCGCTGCGGGAGGCCCCGGCCCTGCCCAGTGACCTGGCCGACGCCCTGGGCGTCTCCCGCCAGGTGATGTCGAACCAGCTCGCGTGCCTGCGCGGATGCGGGCTCGTCGAGCGGGAGCGCGAGGGCCGACGGGTCTGGTACCGGCTCGCCGATCCCCGCCTGGCCGGCGCGCTCAGCGAGATGCTGCGTGCGTGCCTCGCCCTGGACCCCGAGTGCTGCACGGGAGAGGAGTGCCGATGCCTGTGACCACGACCGGCCCGGATGCCGCGCGCCGCGCCGTCCTGCAGCGCCGGATCCGCTGGATCGTCGCGGCGACGATCACCTACAACGTCATCGAGGCCGTCGTGGCCCTGACCGCCGGGCGGATCGCCTCGTCGGCCGCCTTGGTGGGGTTCGGGCTCGACTCGATCGTCGAGGTGCTCTCCGCCGCGGCCGTGGCGTGGCAGTTCGCCGGGCCCGATCCTGACAAGCGTGAACAGGTGGCGCTGCGCGTGATCGCCGTGTCCTTCTTCGCGCTGGCCGCGTTCGTGACGGTCGATGCGACCAGGTCACTGCTGAGTGCGGACGCGGCGGAGCATTCGAGCGTCGGCATCGCACTCGCCGCGGTCAGCGTGATCATCATGCCGGCCTTCTCCTGGTTCGAGCGCCGCACCGGCATGGAGCTGGGCTCACCGTCGGCCGTCTCCGACTCCAAGCAGACCCTGATCTGCGCGTACCTCTCGGCGGCGGTGCTGATCGGGCTGGTGCTCAACAGCGTGCTGGGCTGGGGGTGGGCCGACGCGGTCGCCGCGTTCGTGATCGCCGCCTTCGCCGTGCGCGAGGGGCTGGAAGCCTGGCGCGGTGACGCGTGCAAGCAGCCGATTGCGGCGCTGACCGGGGAGATCGAGCCGCACGAGGACCCGCACGACTGCTGCTGAGGAAGGGTCCGGCCTCAGAGCCGGCCCTGGGTCTCCGTGCCGGCGGCGATCGGGGTCATGCGGGTCACCAGCGTCGGCTTCTCGATGAGGTCGGCGATGTCCTCGTTCAGCAGCGTCACGGCCTCTCCGCCGGCGTGCGTGCCGAGATCCTCCGCGCTCGTCCACTTCTCGATCATGGTGATCGTGCCGTCCTCGGCGTCGTGGATGGCGTAGAGCTCGCAGCCCTTCTCCTCGTGCACGGCGGCGATCCCGCGCTGCATGGCGTCGGCGAGATCCTGCTTCCTGTCGGGCTTGGGGTAGAACACGGCGGTGACGACGACGGTCATGAGGGCTCCTTCGGCCGATGGCGGATCGTGGCGGCGAACCTATCAGCCGGTGTGCTGGGAGCGTTCGCCCTGACGAGCATGCGGACGAGGCGCTGCGACGGGCCGGAGGCACCCAGGACATGCCGGACCTCGCCCAGTACCCTGACGCGGTGAATGCTCCTCGCGGGTGACGGTGAGCCCCGGGGGACGACGAACCGGGCGGGGCCGTGTCGAGGCCTCCCAGCAGGAGGGGTCGGAACAGGTGATGACGTCATCAGAGTCATCGGGGGTCGGATGGCGCGAACGTGTCGACGGCTTCGTCGAGCACGCGTCCGTGCAGCGTCTGGTCGTCGGTGTCATCCTCGCCAACGCGGCGATCCTCGGCCTGCAGACCACGCCCTGGGGGCACGGCCGCGGCGACGCCCTGCTCACGGTGCTGGACTCGGTGTGCCTGACGGTGTTCGTCATCGAGCTCGCCCTGAAGCTCGTCGCCAAGGGTGGGCGCTTCTTCCGCTCCGGCTGGAACGTCTTCGACCTGATCGTGGTCGCGATCGCGCTGATCCCGGAATCCGGCGGGCTCTCGGTGCTGCGCACGCTGCGGGTGCTGCGTCTGATCTCGCTCGTGAAGCGGCTGCGCTTCGTCATCGAGGCGCTGGCCGGCGCCATCCCGGGCCTCGCCTCGATCGGTGCGCTGCTGGGGCTGATCTTCTACATCGGCTCGGTGATGGCCACCTCCATGTTCGGCCAGACCCACCCGCAGTGGTTCGGCAGCATGGGCGATTCCGCGTACACCCTCTTCCAGGTGCTCACGCTGGAGAGCTGGTCGATGGGGATCGTGCGCCCGGTGATGGAGACCCATCCGTGGGCATGGGCCTTCTTCATCCCGTTCATCCTGCTGGCCGCCTTCACGGTGCTGAACCTGTTCGTCGCCGTCATCGTCGATTCCATGCAGCATCTGCGCGACAACCCCGAGGCCTGGCCCGAGCAGGTCGCCGCGCACGAGTCGGGCCCCGCACCGGCACACGAGGCGGGCACGGCGCCGGCGCGTGAGGAGAGCGTCGCCGCGCATGAGGAGCGCCCCGCACCGGCGCATCACGAGCTGACCGAGCTGCGAGCTCAGGTCTCGACGCTGCAGGCGGATCTCACGGACGCCCTGGAGATGCTGCGCGAGGTGCGCGAGGAGCAGCGGTCCGCCAGCAGCCTGGAGGAGAGCTGAGGGCGCGACTCACTGCACATGACGGAGGCGCCGACGGCTCCGCGCGCGAAGCCGTCGCGGCCTATCCCGCGAGGCGGCGGTATTCCCGCGGCGGCATCCCGCAGGCGGCGGTGACGTGCGCGTAGTAGCTGCTGAGTGAACCGAACCCGGAGGCCGCGGCGATCTGGGCCGACGTCATCGACGTGGTCAGCAGCAGCCGCTGCGCCTCCGCGACCCGGCACATGGTCACGTAGTCCCCGAGCGTCACCCCCACCGCGCGGCGGAAGACCGTCATCGCATGCGAGGGCGTCAGATGCACCGCCGCGGCGATCTCGCCCACGGTCAGCTCCTCCCGGAAGGAGGCGACCACGAACTGCGCCATCTCCATGACGTGCCGGGCACGAGGCGACGGCGCGGGCTCAGACGGCGCGGGCTCAGACGGTGCGGCCTCATCGGCCGCGTCTGCCAGGCCGTGGCGACTGCTGTGGCCCGTCGGATCGCGGTCGGCGTGTTCCTGCTCGGCGGCACCCTGGCCGGCATGCCCCGGCGTGGCGGCGCCGGAGCGCACGACCCGGCGGATCATCGCCTGGATCTCGAGCAGGGCGAGCTCCGCCTGCTCCGGGTCGCGGTACTCCTCGAGCCAGGTGGAGACCATCTGCTCCAGCCGGCGGCCCAGGGCCCCCGCCTCGATCACCAGCGGCTCCATACGGGCCAGCTCGGCGAACTCCTGCTGGGGGAGGTTCCACGACAGCGCCGTGGACAGCGGCACGTGCACCCAGCACACGTCACCCGGGCACGACCCGACCAGGCCGTGCGGCTGCGCGGCCCAGAACATCGCGATGTGCCCCGCCGGGACGACCAGCTGGCGGCCGGAGATCAGATACCGCAGCTGTCCGCTGAGGACCACATTGAGCTCGATGTCGTTGTGGCGGTGCATGGATTCCATGCGCGGCGGGGTGCCGCGTCGGCACCACAGGGCCGGTTCCTGCGTGATGACCGGATCGGGCGTGAATGACTGCGTCGTCATGGCCGCACTGTACGCCCGGGATCGAAGGATCCTGGAAGTTCCGCGCAGGATGACGCGAGAACTCCGGGAGCCCACTGCCTAGCGTGAACGCATGACTTCGACAGTGCCGTCCTCCGCGCCCGCCCCCTCATCCGCTTCCTCCACGTCGCCGGCCGCGCAGCCCGCGACCGCCCCGTCGGCCGACCGGACGTTCCTGCCCGCCCCGAAGATCACGATCATCGGTGCCGGTGGCTTCGTGTTCCCCTTCCGCCTGATCGGGGACATCCTCAGCTTCCCGGCGCTGCGCGAGGCGACGCTGTGCCTGATGGACATCAACCCCGACAAACTCGGTCCGGTCGCCCGCGCCGCCCGCGAACTCGTCGATCACCACGGCTTCCCGACCACCATCGAGGAGACCACCGACCGTCGCGCCGCCCTGGAGGGGGCCGACATCGTCATCATCACCTTCCAGGTGGGCGGCGTGGAGTCCTACCGGCACGACGTCGAGATCCCGCGGAAGTACGGCATCGACCAGACCGTCGGCGACACCGTCGGCCCCGGCGGTGTGTTCCGCTTCCTGCGATCCGTGCCCGCCTATGAGGCGATCGCCGCCGACGCCCTCGAGGTGTGCCCGCAGGCGACGTTCATCAACTACGCCAACCCGATGGCGATGGCGACGGCGTTCCTGAACTCCAAGGGGCTGCGTACCGTCGGCCTCTGCCACAGCGTCCAGGGCACCACCCGCATGCTGGCGCGCACCCTCGAGGTGCCCTACGAGGAGATCTCCTACCGCTGCGCCGGCATCAACCATCAGGCCTGGATCCTCGAGTTCATGCACGGCCAGGAGGACCTCTACCCGAGGCTGCGCGAGGTGATGGCAGCGCGACACCAGCGCGGCCGCGCCGCCGCCGAGCTCGCCGGAGACGACGGCGACCACAGCGAGGCCGCCGAGACCGCCAGCACCTACGAGGGCGGCAACGAGCAGGTCCGCACCGCGATCATGGAGGCCTTCGGCTACTTCCAGACCGAATCCAGCCACCACGCCTCCGAATACCTGCCCTACTTCCGCAAGAATCCCGAGCTGACCGAGGAGTTCATCCCCGAGCGCTGGGACTACTACGAGATCTGCGCCGCCCATGACGACCAGGGCGACATCGACGGCCAGCTCACCAAGCTCAAGGCCGAGCTCGCCCCCTCTCTCGAGTACGGCGCCCAGATCATCAACTCGATCGTCACCGGCACGCCGAGCGTCATCCACGGCAACGTGCCCAACCACGGCGCACTGATCGAGAACCTCCCCGCCGATACCTGCGTCGAGGTGCCCTGCCTGGTCGATGCGCGCGGGGTCCAGCCCACCGCGATCGGGCAGCTGCCCCCGCAGCTCGCCGCGGTCAACCGCACCAACGTCAATGTGCAGACCCTCGCGGTGCGCGCCGCCCTGGACGGCGACGTCGAGCACGTCCACCACGCCGTGGCGCTGGACCCGCTGACCGCCGCGCAGGTCACCCTCGACCAGGCCCGCGCGATGACCGAGGAGCTGCTGGCCGCGCATGAAGAGCTGTTGCCGGAGCCGCTGCGCCGAGGGGCAGGGGAGCACGGGGTGAGGTGAGCGCCCGCCGCACGTGAGGGTCCGCGACTCAAAGGAGAGTGACAGCGTGAACAGAATCCGACCCGGTCGGCGCCAGATCCTGGCGGTCGCCGGCATCTCCATGGCCGGTGCGCTCGCCGCCTGCGGCGGCGGCGACACCGGTACGCAGCACCTGCGGCTGTCGTCCTGGAACATTCCCACCGATCTGGAGACGTACCAGAGCATCGCCGACCGCTTCGTCGCGGACCATCCGGGCACCTCGGTGGCGGTGGAGGTGACCACCGGTGCCTTCCACCAGTGGTTCATCACGCGCCTGGCCGCAGATCTGGCCCCGGACATCATCCGGATCACCCCGCAGCAGATCGGCCGGTACGCCGCCAACGGCAGCCTGGTCGATCTCTCCGGTGCGATCCCGGCCGACTACCGCGAGGACTGGTCGGACCCGTTCTGGGCCATCGGGGAGCGGGAGAACGGCATCTTCGGGATCTTCCAGCACACCGACAACTTCATCACCTTCTATGACCGGGACGTCATGGACCAGATCGGCGTGCAGCCCCCGACCGCACTGGAGGACGCCTGGAACTGGGACGAGTTCCTCGAGATCGCGGCCGAGGTGAAGCAGGTGACCGGCAGCTATGCCTTCGGCTACGGCTGGAGCGGATCGGAGACGGCGTACCGCTGGATGCCGCTGATCTATCAGAACGGCGGTGCCTTCCTCGGAGAGGACGGGCTCACCCCGTCCATGGACACCGAGGAAGCCATCGGCGCCCTCGAGTTCGGCAGGCGCTGGTACGCCGACGGGCTCGTCAGCCCCAGCAACATGAGCAAATCCGGGGGTGGGCCGGTCGCCCACGACCTCTTCAGCACCGGGCAGATCGGCATGGTGCTCACCAACCCGGAGGCCATCGCCCCCTTCGACGAGGCGAAACCGGGCCAGTGGGGGACCGCCCCGATGATCAGGAACGTCGGGGAGGCCTCGGACCTCGGCGGCAACGCGCTCGCCGTGACGCGGTCCTCGAAGAACCCGGAGCTCGCCGCCGAGCTGGTGGCGTACATGACCAGCCGGGAGAACATCCGCGAGTTCTGCCACGAAGGCAACTGGATCCCCTCGCGGACCTCACTGGATGCGGCCTCGATCGACTACGCCGACCACTCCGAGGTCATGCAGCGGTTCATCGACCAGGGCACCACCATCCCGCTGTCCATGGTCAAGGCGCAGTCCGGAGAGTTCTTCAGCTCTCTGAACACCGTGTTCGCCGACTACCTGGACCTGTGTCTGCTCGGCGAGCTCACGCCGCAGGAGACCTCCGCACAGATGATGGAGGCGATGCGCAGTGTCACATCCCGCTGACTCCACGATCGACACCGCGGTCGAACCGTCTGCCGTGACCGCCCCCGGGCCTGCGGCGGAGCGGCCCCGGCCCGACCGGGGCCGCCGGCGGGGCCGCCTGGCCCCCTATGTGTTCGTCGGCCCGGCGGCGCTGCTGTTCGCCGCCTTCTCGTTGATCCCGATCATCATCGCGATCACGTTGAGCTTCCAGGACACCCAGACCCTCGGCGATGGCGAATGGGTCGGCGTGGACAACTTCGCCCAGATGGGTTCGGACGCCCTGTTCCGCACAGCCCTGGTGAACACCGTGATCTTCACCGTCGGCACCGTGCCCACGGCGATGATCATCGGACTGGCGCTCGCCATCGCGCTGAATCGGCCGCTCGTCGGCAGGGGAGTGCTGCGCGCGATGTTCTTCGTGCCGATGGTCGCGGCCGGAGTGGTCGTGGGCGTCGTGATGTCGTGGATCTTCAACACCGATTACGGCGTCGCCAACAACTTCCTGGAGCTGCTGGGCCTGGGCAGGATGCCCTGGCTGACCTCACCCAGCATGGCCATGTTCACGCTGATCATCGTGGTGGTGTGGACCCGTATCGGGTTCTGCATGGTGATCTACCTCGGTGCGCTGCAGTCCATCCCCCGAGAGGTCAAGGAGGCAGCCTCGATCGACGGCGCGGGCAAGTGGGCGCGGCTGCGATCGGTCACGATCCCGATGCTCACGCCGACCACGTCGATCCTGCTGATCCTCAACGTCGTGTTCTCCCTGCAGGCCTTCGACATCATCTACGTGATGACCGGGGGAGGGCCCGGCTTCTCCACCACCGTGCTGATTCAGTACGTGTTCCGTTCTGCGTTCCAGGACGCCCGGATGGGCTACGCCGCGGCGCTGGGCCTCGTCCTGGTCGCGATCCTGCTGATCTTCACGCTGCTGCGCCAGCGAGCCACCAAGCGAGCGGAGAGCTTCCTATGAGCACGATGACCACGCCGAGACCCCGTGCCGTCTCGCCGGGGGAGGGTGACCGGTCCGGGCTGAGGAGCACCCGCCCGCGGCGGCACTGGCTGCTGTTCGCAGCCCTCGCGATCCTCGCCGCGCTCATGGTCTTCCCGCTGTACTGGATGGTGGTCTCCGCACTGACCCCGGGGGGCCAGTCCCAGAGCGCCGAGTTCTACCTCTGGCCCGATCAACCCACACTGTCGAACTACACCGAGGTGTTCTCGACCCAGCCGGTGTGGAGGTGGATCGGCAACTCCCTGCTGATCTCGTGCGTGACCACGGCGCTCTCGGTCGTCGTCTCGCTGGGGGCCGGGTATGCCCTGGCCAAGTTCCGCTTCACCGGCAAGGGAATCCTCTATGCCGCGTTCATGGTGACCATCATGATCCCGATCCAGGTCACGCTCGTGCCGTCCTTCCTGGTCGTCGCCCGGCTGGGACTGGTCGACTCGCCGTGGGCGGTCATCCTGCCCACCGCCTTCGACGTGGTCGGGATCTTCATCGCCCGCCAGTTCATGCTCGGTGTGCCCGACGCTCTGATCGAGGCGGCCAGGGTCGATGGTGCCGGGGAGTTCCGGGCGTTCTTCTCCGTCGTGCTGCCGACCTCGGGGCCGCTGGTAGGTGTGCTGGTGATCCTCGCGTTCATGACCCGCTGGAACGACTTCCTGTGGCCGATGGTCGTGCTGCAGGGCAACGAGAGCTTCACGGTCCCGGTGGCGCTGTCGACCCTGACGAACAATCCGGCCTTCGCCTCGCCGTGGGGAGCGGTGATGGCGGTCGCGACCATCACGGTGCTGCCGATCCTGGCGGTGTTCCTCGTCTTCCAGCGGCAGTTCGTCCAGGGGATCTCGAGCACCGGGATCAAATGACCGCGGCGCCCACGCTGCCGTCGGCACGGCCGCTCACCGGTGATCGTGCGAGGCGTCGCCGGATCGTTGCAGGAAGGTGGCCAGCAACGAGGCGAGCTGTTCCTGCTCGGCCGGCGAGAGGCCTCGGTCCAGCAGCTCCTGCTCGGTGCGGAGGTGATCGACGACCACCTCATCCACGGTCGACAGCCCGGCCGCGGTCAGAGACACGAGCACCCGTCGGCGGCTGCTGGGGTCCATCGTGCGCTCCAGCATTCCTTTGTCCTCCAGGCGCTGGAGACGATTGGTCATCGCGGCACCGGTGACCATGCTCGACGCCGCAAGTTCGCCGGGTGTGAGCGTGTACGGTGCACCGGCCCGACGCAGCGTGGCGAGCGTATCGAACTCGCCGTTGTTCAGACCGTGCTGGCGAAAGTTCGCGTGCAGCGGACCCGAGACGAGCTCCTGGACACGCGAGATCCGGCCGAAGACGCCCATCGGCCTGACATCGAGGTCGGGTCGCTCGCACTGCCACTGAGCCAGGAAGTCGCTCACTCGATCGTCCACGTCCATCGCCTCCTGAGGTGAGAACTCCGCATCGGCCACCGTCCGAGAAGGACCGGGACCGTAATGTTTCGACGTCCAACTGTTTGACGCCAGGGTAGTGCGCATCTACAGTCGTAAGCGTGAAACAGTTAGACGTCGAAACGACCGGGGCTCCCGGCGCTCGGCCCGCTCCGGCCCCCTCGCCGCAGAACCAGGCCGAAGCCGGCGCCCCGAGCGGACGGCCGAGGACCAGCTCCTCCTCCCCGTCTCCCGCCATGACCTCCCTGCTGACAGCGATCGCACCGATCACGTGGGGCACCACCTACGTCGTCACCACGGAACTGCTGCCGCCCGGCCACCCCGTGTGGTCGGGCGTGCTGCGAGCTCTCCCGGCGGGCCTGGTCGCGCTCGCCATCGGCCGGGCGCTTCCCGGAGGCAGGTGGTGGTGGCGCGCGCTCGTGCTCGGCACACTCAACATCGGAGCGTTCTTCCCGCTGCTGTTCCTGGCCGCCTACCTCCTGCCGGGAGGGGTGGCAGGGGTCTTCGGCGCCACGGGGCCGCTGCTGGTCGCGGTTCTCGCGGCGCTGGTGCTCGGCGAGCGGCTGTCGGCGAAGCGGGTGGTCTGGGGCGTCCTCGCTGTCATCGGAGTCGCCGGTATGGTGCTCGGACCCGAGGATGCACTGAACCCCCTGGGCGTCCTGGCCGCCGCCGGCGGCGCCGGCTCGATGGCGCTGGGCACCGTGCTGAGCAAGCGGTGGAGCCCGCCCGTCGGCCCCGTCGCGTTCGCCGGCTGGCAGCTCACTGCGGGTGGCGTGCTCATGGTGCCGCTCGCACTGGCCACGGAGGGATCCCCACCGTCTCTCGACGGGTCCGTCCTGCTCGGATATTTCTGGCTCGCTCTCGTAGGCGGACTGCTCGCTTACGTGCTGTGGTTCCGCGGACTCGGGCGCATGCCCGCCGGTGTCGCTGCGTTCCTGCCGGTGCTGTCGCCGCTGGTGGCCGCACTCATCGGACTCGCCGTCGGTGAGCGATTCACGGCGCTCCAAGTGCTGGGCTTCGCTCTGGCACTCGTCGCCGTCGTAGCGGCACAGCATCCCGGCCGGCGGGACGGCGTGGCATGAGGATCCTCGTCATCGGAGGAACCGGGGCGGCTGGTTCGCGGATCGCCGCCGAGGCGCGGCGTCGCGGACATGTGGTCACTGTCGCCTCTCGCAACCCTGCTGTCGAACGCGAACGTGTCGCGCTGGGCGATCGCCGTGACCCCTTCGACGCCGGGTCCCCCCGTGCAGGGCACGCGCCGACGGGGAGCGTGCGTGTCGACGCCGCGGATCCCGAGGCGGTCGCGGCGTACGCGGTCGAGGCCGACGTGCTCCTCTCCGCCACCCGCCCCGCGATCGGCACGGAGGAGGACGTCTCCGCCGTGACCCGAGCGCTGGCCTTCGCCGCGGCAGCCGCAGATACTCGCCTGCTGGTCGTCGGTGGTGCCGCCCCTCTGCGGTCCCCCGCAACCGGGCAGACGGTCCTGGACGATCCGCAGTGGGTGCCGACAGCGATTCGTCCGTTCGCGGCGGCCAGCACGCGTCAGCTCGCGATCCTTCGCGAGGCACCGGCAGAGGTCGCGTGGACCTACCTCGCTCCTGCCGCTGACTTCGCCCCCCGCGAGGCCCGGGGCACGTATCGCCACGACGCAGGAAGCAGGAGCGTGCCGGACCTCGTGATCGGGGCCGATGGGACGTCGAGGATCTCGATGGAGGATTTCGCGCTCGCCGCGTGCGACGAGGCCGAGCATGCCCGTGTGCGGCGAGGTGTGATCGCGGTCGGCTGGTGACGGCTCATGCCCCGCGGAGACACAATCCCTCGCCTCGTTGCGCCGGGGGCGCAGGCGGCGACTGAGCAGGGCTCGACCTCTCGGCCGCGTAGTGGAGGACGAAACTCAGGGGATATCCCGGCGGCTGCACCGTGAGCGAGCGGTGACGCTGGGGGCGTGAGAGCTTCCACGCGACCCGGTGCCCTCGGACTCTGCATTTCCTTGGAGGTGCTGCGCTTCCTCGTCATCCTCGCAGCTCTGGCGATCGCGCCGTTGTTCGGGATCACCGGCTGGTACATGGGCCTGTTCGCCAACGTCCTGTGCGTGGTCTACGCGATCGTGATCGTCAGCGTGCTGGGCCTGTGGCGCGACCAGGGCGTGCTACGGCTGTGGCGGTCGCCGTGGGCGGCGCTGTGGCTGTTGCCATTCGTGGTCGAGGCACTGATCTGGCTGGTCCACCCCGGCGGCTTCTCGATGCAGCCGCCGGGCATTCTCCTGTGGTCGCTCACTCGGCTGTTCGTGGGCGTCAACGAGGAGCTCGTCAATCGCGTCGCCGTCCTCGGCACTCTGCGACGGGCCTTCTCACCAGTGCCCTCCGCGGTGCTCTCCGGCGCGCTGTTCGGGCTGGCGCACCTCTCGCTGCTGGTGACCACGCCGGGGCGCGCCACTGATGACGTACTGCTGAACGTGCTGGCCTCTGCCACGTACGGCTTCGCGCTCGCCGCGTCCCAGCTGCGGTTCCGCTGGTTGCTCCCTCTGGTGTTCATCCATGCCACGGCGGACATGACGGTGATCATGACCGGCGGGCAGGTCCCGCTGTGGACGGACATCGCTATCCACGGCGGCTTCGTGGTGCTCGGAGTGCTCTTGCTGCGGTCTCCCGGGCATGGGGTCGATCCGGCTCCCGACGCCGCCGCGGCCAATGCCGGGCAGCGCTGACACGTACTCAGGCGGGGAGTGCCTTGGGATTCACCGTGTCTCCACGCCCACCTCGGGCCAGGCATCCGACGGCCCATCCAGCAGAGGCGCCGCCTCATCCTTCAGGGTGCGGTCGAAGAAGGCCCGGCTCCACGTGGTCACGAGCGCCGCGCCGCGTTCGGGGTCGATGGGCCCGGCCAGTCCTCGCCACCGGAACAGCGGCGACCACAAGGGCAGGTCGGACCAGTTGAGGTGGTGGAAGTCGTTGAGCGTGAGGTACCACGCCGGGCCGGTCGAGTTCGCGAACAGGCCGCGCTGAGCTGTCACGGTCTGTCGGATCTCCGCCTCCGGCCAGCCGCCGGCACGGTCGCGCTCGCGCCGCATCGACGACGCCTCCCGCGTCATGACCATCAGCGGCTGCTCGATGCCGTCGGTGGCGACGGGAGCCGTCTGGCCGGCGTCGGCCTCCAGGCAGGCGCGGAAGCGGGTGTCCTGGCGGCAGGTCTCCGGGGCCGTGTATCCGCCCAGTGACAACCCGAACACCCCGGCTCGGTCCGTCGCCAGGTGGCCGGCCAGGGGGCCGTCGCCCGCATCGAGTGCCTCCGCCCGATCGAGGGCGAACCGCGCGTCCCGGGCGAGGAAGGGCACGATGCCGCCGGGCAGCTCCTCACCGTTGACCACCGGTGCGGGGTCATCCTCCGTCACGGACTCCGGCATCAGCGGGCCCAGCTCGTCCCGGGAGATGGCCGTGACGGCATCGCCGCTCGGCAGAATCGTGCGGGCGGCGGTGCCGGGCTGATCGAGGCTGATCACCACGTAGCCGTGGGAGGCGAGGTCCTCGAACCAGGCCTGCGCCTCGCCACGGAAGCTCTGGAAACCGGAGAGATGGATCAGGACGGGGAATCGCCCGTCGGCTGCCGACGCATCCGGGTGCGCATGGGTCGTGGCACCGGGAACGCGGGTCAGAAGCGCAGCGGGCACGCCGAGGACGTCAGCGAGCCCGACCGCGGTTCCGCGATTCATGTACGGCGCTGTGGGAGCATCCGGTGCCGGTCGAGCCGGATACCAGATCTGGGCGATGACGGACCGGTGGTCGTCGGGATCACTGGTGAACGGTTCGGGCCGGGAGGAGTCACTCCACGTGCGGGTCGTGGTCCCGACGTCATAGGGACCGGTGGGCTCGGGCAGCCGGGGCCGCGGCGCTACGGCGATGACGGCGACGCTCGCGAGAAGTCCTGCCGCGATGACCGCCGCCAGCGCGCCGCCCAGTGCTCGCCGGCGCGACGGCCGACCCGTCAGCGCGTCGCGGTGTTCGAGATGGTCCGACGGGGATCCAGTGCTGGGTGCTGGCATGCGTCCAGGCTGGGGCGGACCCGACCGGATGGCCAGGGGGATGTCCCCCGAGTTCGTCGGGGGACGGCCCTGGGCGAGAGGATGGGTCCGTGAACTCGCAGCATCCATCCCCGAAGGACCGCTCCCACCAGGGGCATCCGTCGTCTCCGCGTCGCCTGCTATCCCGTGACGATCGGTCGCAGCGCACCGATCGTCTCCTCCTCGACGTCCCCACCATGGAGGACATCGAGCCCCTGCATGAGATCTACGCGGACCCGCGCGTGTGGACGCACTTCCCCTCCCTGCGCCATACGGAACCGTCCACGACGGGCGCGATGCTGGGTCGCTGGATCACAGCGTGGGAAAGCGACGGCCTTGGTCCGTGGATGGTGCGGGAGGCGGAGAGCCGCACCTTCCTCGGGCACGCCGGCTGCCGCCTGCTGGGCGCGCCTGCCGCGGGTGCCTTCTGGAACCTCGGCTATCGCTTCGCGCCGGAGGCCCATGGACATGGGTACGCCACGGAGGTATCGCGGGCAGCGCTGGAGGCGGCGAGGGCGCATCGCCCCGAGATCCCGGTGGTGGCATACCTGCTCGAGCACAACACGGCCTCGCGCCGGGTGGCCGAGAACGTCGGCCTCACGCTGCGCCATCGTGCGCCGGACGCCGGGAACCCGGATCCGGACGCTATCCGCCTCGTGCTGGCCGACCGCGAGCTGACGGCGGCACAGCTCGCCGAGACCCTGCGCTGAGTCAGGAAGCCTTCTTCTTCGAACTCTTCGACGAGCCCTTGGAGCCGGAACTCTTGGAGCCGGAGCTCTTCGATGTGGACTTCTTGGACGTCGAGCTCGAGTCCGACTTCTTCGAGCTGGAGCTGGAGCTGTTAGATCCGGACTTCCTGCTGCCGGAACTCTTGGATCCCGAACTCTTGCTGCTCGAGCTCTTGTCCCCAGAGCTCTTGCTCCCAGAGCTCTTGCTGCTCGAGCGCTTCCGGCCCCGGCTGGAGGAGCCCTTGCTCTCGTCGGAGTCGGCGCCGTCCTTATCGTCTCCGGCCTCATCACCCGAGTCCTCGCCGGCCGTCCCGCCGCCGCGTCGCTTCTGCACGCTGCGCTCCAGAGCGTCCATGAGGGAGAGGACCTTCCCGTCCTCCTTCTCCTCCTGCTGCGCGCGCTCCTCACCGAAGGTCTCGTCAGTATCGACGGTGTCGCCCTCCTCGAGCTTGGCGTCCACCAGCTCCTGCAGCTGAGCCTGGTACTCGTCGGTGAACTGCTCGGGCTCGAAGTCGCCGCTGAACTGCTCGACCAACGCGGCGGACATCGTCTTCTCCTTCTTGCTGACCTTCGACTTCGAGGGGCCGAAATCCGCCTCGCGCAGGTCCTCCGGCCAGCGCAGCGTCTGCAGCACCAGCAGGTCATCGCGAATACGCAGCACTCCCAGGCGCGTCCGGGTGCGCAGCGTGAACGTCACCACCGCGGTGCGCTCGGTGTCCTCGAGCGTGCTGTGCAGCAGCACGTAGGCCTTCGATGAGCGGCCGACGGGCTCGAGGAAGTAGGAGGTGCCCAGCAGGATGGGATCGATCTGCTCGTCGGGCACGAACTGGACCACGTCGATCTCGTCGTTGTCCTCGGCCGGCAGGGAATCCAGCTCCTCGTCGGTGAGGATCACGGTCTTGTCGCCGTCGTCGTAGGCCTTCTCGATGTGGTCGTAGTCGATCTCGCGGCCGCACACCTCGCACACCCGCTTGTAGCGGATCCGGCCGTGGTCCTCATCGTGAACCTGGTGCAGGGAGACGTCGTGCGACCGGGTCGCTCCATACAGCTTCACCGGCACGTTCACGAGCCCGAACGTGATCTCACCGCTCCATATCGCGCGCATACTCCATCACACCACGACGTCGGCGCACCGGACCAGTGACGGTCGGTAGGTCGGCCGAGGCCATCAGTCCTCCGCCCGGGGCGTCTGCCTCGCCCAGCGGCTGCTTGCCGCTGCCTGCTGCCCGACGATCGCTTGCCAGGCCCATCGATAAACGATAGATTGTTGCCGTCGTCCGATAAGGGAGGTGTCATGGGCACGATCAGCGTCCAGGTCCTACGGGTCATCATCTGGCTCGCGCTCGCCGGAGCGCTCGCGGTCCAGTTCGTCATCGTGCCGCTGCTGTGGCGGGACATGACCGGATCGGGGGTCTCCGCGCTCACGGCGACGCTCCTGACCGGGATCGCCGTGCTGGCCGTGCTCGCGCTGCAGGTCGTAGGCGTGAGCATCCTGCGGCTGCTGACACTGGTGCGCCGCGGCCGGGTCTTCTCCCGCCGCTCGTTCCGCTACGTCGACCTCATCATCGGCGCCATCGCCGTCGAGGCACTCTTCCCGTTCGCGATCGCGGTGATCGCCGCCGTCGCCAACCGCACCACGCCCGGGGACGAGGTGGCTCCCGGCCTCGTGGGCCTCCTGTGCGGCGCGTCCCTGGTGATCGCCGGGGTCGCGCTGGTGGTCTACGTCCAGCGCCAGCTGCTGGCCCAGGCCACCGAGACCCTCGCCAGGGCGCGGAATCTGCAGTCCGAGCTCGACGAGGTCATCTGATGGCGATCGTCGTCGACATCGACGTGATGCTCGCGCGCCGCAAGATGTCCGTCGGGCACCTCGCCGAGCGCATCGGCATCACCCCCGCCAATCTCGCCGTGCTCAAGAACGGCCGCGCCAAGGCGGTGCGCTTCTCCACGCTGGAGGCGCTGTGCGAGGTGCTTCAGTGCCAGCCCGGGGATCTGCTGCGATGGGAGCCCGGGCCCGAGGAGCCGGCCGACGCGGACTCGTGAGCGGGCAGTTCGCCGGGGATCTTCGTGACGGATCGCATGACCTGCGGCACAGTGTCCCCATGGCTACCGGAGAACAGCGGGTCGAGGTCGAGGGGCGCGAGCTGCGCCTGTCCAATCTCGACAAGGTCTTCTATCCCTCCACGGGCACCACCAAGGGCGAGGTGATCGACTACTACCGGCGCGTCGCCCCGGTGCTGATCCCGCAGGCCACGCGGCGTCCGGCGACCCGCAAGCGATGGGTCGACGGGGTCGGCACCGAGGACGATCCCGGCAAGGTCTTCTTCCGCAAGGACCTGGAGGACTTCGCGCCCGACTGGATGCCGCGGGCGGATATCGAGCACAGCGACGGGCCCTCGACCTACCCCTTGGTCGACGAGACCGCGGTGCTGGTCTGGCTCGCCCAGCTGGCCGCCCTGGAGATCCACACCCCGCAGTGGCGCTTCGACGACGACCTCGAACCGGCAAACCCCGACCGCCTGGTGCTCGACCTCGATCCCGGCAAGGGCGCGGAGCTGGCCGACTGCGCGCGGGTGGCCCAGTGGTGCCGCGAGATCCTCACCGACATGGGCCTGGACGCCTTCCCGGTCACCTCCGGGTCCAAGGGCATCCACCTGTACGCGCCCCTGGATGGCGCCAGCACCTCCGAGGAGGTCTCCGACGTCGCCCACCAGCTGGCCCGCGCCCTGGAGGCGGATCATCCCGACCACGTCGTCAGCGACATGAAGAAGTCCCTGCGCGAGGGCAAGGTGCTGGTGGACTGGTCCCAGAACAACGGCAAGAAGACCACCGTGTGCCCCTACTCCCTGCGCGGGCGACTGCGGCCGACGGTCGCCGCGCCGCGCACCTGGGAGGAGATCGAGGACCCGGACCTCGACCACCTCGAGTTCGAGGAGGTGCTCGAGCGCGTCGAGGACGGCCTCGACCCGATCGCCCCGCTGGGCTACGGCGAGGACGCCGGCGACGACGGGTCCGGCGAGGACGACTCCCCGTCGGCCGATCGCGCCCGGGACCGGCTGGAGGTCTACCGCTCCAAGCGGGACCCGGACAAGACGCCCGAGCCCGTGCCCGAGGCGAGTCCGGGCGCCTCCGAGGATGCCCAGGACGCTCTGGATGCCGACGAGCCGATGTTCGTCATCCAGGAGCATCACGCCTCCCGCCTGCACTGGGACTTCCGTCTTCAGCACGAGGGCGTGCTGGTCTCCTGGGCGGTGCCCAAGGGTCCGCCGCTCGAGGTCGACGTGAACCGTCTCGCCGTCCAGACGGAGGACCACCCCCTGGAGTACGGCACCTTCGAGGGCACGATCCCGAAGGACGAGTACGGCGGGGGAGAGGTCACGATCTGGGATGCCGGCACCATCGAGATCGAGAAGTGGCGCGAGGGCAAGGAGGTCATCGCGATCTGCCACGGCCGTGAGGACGGTGGTCTCGGCGGGGTGCCCCGGCGCTACGCGTTCATCCAGACCGGCGGCATGGGCGGGAAGAAGAAGACGCCGGCCGCGAAGGAGGAGGCCGACTCCAACTGGCTGCTGCATCTGATGAAGGACCAGCCCGACGAGGACGACGCGGCGGGCTCGAAGCGAGCGTCCACGAGCAAGGGCAAGGACAAGGGCAAGAGCACCGACAAGCCCGGGAGCAAGAGCAAGAGCAAGAGCAAGAACAAGGACGATCGCGAGAGCACGAGCACGAGCACGAGCACGAGCACGAGTAAGGGTAAGCGCACGAGGAAGGCCGAGGAGGGCGACGCGGCCAAGGGCTCGTCGACGAAGGGTGCCTCCCGGGGCCGCTCCTCGACCGTGACGGAGATGAGCGAGCCGATCTCGCCCATGCTCGCCACCCTGGGAAGCCGCGACGACATCCGCGACGAGGACGAGTGGGCCTTCGAGATGAAGTGGGACGGCGTCCGCGTGATCGCCACCGTCACCGAGGACGCCGTGCGCCTGACCAGCCGCAACGGGCACGACACGACCGATGCCTTCCCCGAGCTCCAGGAGCTGCGCGGGGTCGTCGACCCCGATGTCCTCGCCGCGGGCGAGACCGTCTTCGACGGCGAGATCGTGGCCCTGGACGCCCAGGACCGCCCCTCCTTCTCCCGCCTGCAGCAGCGGCTCGGGCTCACGCGCGAACGGGACGTCGAACGCGCCCGGCAGGAGGTCGAGGCCCACGTGATGCTGTTCGACCTGCTGGTGCGCGGCGGCGAATCCCTGCTGCGTGCCCCGTACCGCGAGCGCCGCGACGCGCTGTACGAGGTCGCCGAACCCGCCGAGCACGTCCAGCTGCCCCACGCCGACCACGGCGACGTGGACCACGCGATCCAGCTGTCCAAGCAGCTGCAGCTCGAAGGCGTGATGGCGAAGAAGGAGGACGGCACCTACCGGGCCGGAAAACGCAGCCGCACCTGGATCAAGATCAAGAACGAGCGCCACCAGGAGGTGGTCGTCATCGGCTGGCGGGAGGGGAAAGGGGCCCGCTCGGGCACCATCGGATCGCTGCTGATCGCCGTGCCGGACGCCGACGGCGAGCTGAGCTACGCCGGGCGCGTCGGCACCGGTTTCACCGAACGCGATCTCGAGAAGGCCGCCGGCACACTCCGCTCCCGCACCCGCAAGACTCCACCCGCGGACGACGTGCCCGCGGCGGACAGCCGCGACGTCCAGTGGGTGCGCGCGGATCTCGTCGGCGAGGTGCAGTACACCGAGCGGACCGGGGACGGCCGGCTGCGCCACCCCGTCTGGCGAGGGTTCCGGCCCGACAAGGACGCCGACGAGGTGCGCTGGGAGGAGTGAGACCCAGCGCCGCGTTCCCGCCTGACCAGGGGGTCCAGGTGTCCTCCGTCCGATGGATCACACGCGTGCACGAGCATCCCCGTCCATGCCGTAGGCTCAATGCAGTTGTTCGCACGATCCCGCCTCACGGCGGGGGAAGCACGCGCCGCACCTCCGGGTCGCGGAGATCGGGTGCTCCGGGAGCGGATGATCGCACGGCGCGTGACGTCTCGTTCTCGAGGCGGACCGACGACGGTCGCGTCGCACTATCTACGAAATTGGTACTTCATCACCTCCTCCGCACTTTCCCCGCACGTCGACGTCCCCACGTCACCCCTCACGTCCGCGCCGACGGCCGCCTCCGCGACCGTTGCAGCGCACCCCACCCTCTCCTGGCTCCGAGCCGATCACGACACCCATGTCGCCACGCTCGCCGGAGAGTACGCCGGCCACGTCGTCAGCAGCGCTGACGCGCCGGTCCACACGGCCTACGGGCCCCAGTTCGGC
Source organism: Brachybacterium sp. GCM10030252 (assembly GCF_042666535.1). Lineage (NCBI taxonomy): Bacteria > Bacillati > Actinomycetota > Actinomycetes > Micrococcales > Dermabacteraceae > Brachybacterium > Brachybacterium sp. GCM10030252. The sequence continues at coordinate 176,434 of NZ_JBHTDM010000003.1, forward strand.
CGCATCGGCGACTTTCTGTCGCTGGCCGCGGCTCAGGCGGCCCTGGAGGCCGCACCTGCACCCCGCACGGGCAGCGCCGACCGCATCGGTCGGCGCGACGCCCGGGGTGCCACCCATCCGCGGCGGCGCCGTCGCCACGGATACACGGGTCACGAACGTGGCTCACGACAACGAAGGAATATCGCCATGGCTACTGGCATCGTCACCTGGTTCAACTCCGACAAGGGCTACGGGTTCATCGCCCCCGAGGACGGCTCCGCCGATGTGTTCGCGCACTTCAGCGCGATCGCCGGCACCGGCCGCCGCGACCTCGAGGAGAACCAGCGAGTGGAGTTCGAGACCGAGCAGGGCCCCAAGGGCATGCAGGCAGTGAACATCCGCTCCATCTGAGCGCTCCGGCCGGTCACTGACCGGCCCTGACGACCGGCGGGTCCGCCTCGCGGATCTCGGTCACGACCACGACGCCCGTCGGGTCCGGCACATGCCGGCACCGGCGGGCGTCGTCCGTGTCACGGTGCCGGGCGCCCGATGGTATGCCGACCGGCCTCGAGGACCTGCTCGATCCCTGGCAGCACCACTCGGGCGCGGGTCCCGGCGGGCACGGTCACGGTCACCGTCGCGGCCTCGCGATCCACCTCCACCGCGATCTCGCCATGGCGGGTGCGGCGGGTCAGTGCGATGCGGCCGACGGGGACATCGGGATCGGGGGCGACCAGGAACTCCCGCCAGCCATCGCGCCCGCGCCGCAGCCCGGCCACGTGCTCGTGGATCCAGGTCACCGGCGTGCCCATGAAGTAGTGCGAGCACGAGCGCGGGTTCTCCCACATCTCCATGAAGGTCGAGTTGCCCGCCTCCAGCCAGGCTCGCCATCCCGGCGCGGTCGGGGCGCACAGCACTCGATATGCCAGGTCACCGTGCCCGTGTGCGGAGAGTACCGGCAGCAGATACCGCACCCCGATGTGTCCGCAGTCGTGATGGCCCCCGCGCGCCTCGATGTCCGCGACCAGGCCCGCCACCACGTGCTGTACGTGCTCCTCGGGCACGATCCCGAAGGCCAGGGGCAGCAGATTGCTGGTCTGGTGGTATTCGCTCGAGCTCGGATCGCGGTAGATGCCATGAGCAGTGTCGAGGAAGGCCGCGTTGACCGCGGCCTCGAGCTGTGCGGCATGCCGGCGCAGACGATCGGGCGTGTGCAGTGTGCCGGCCGCCGCACCCTCGTCCCCGGTTGCCCCGCTGCCGTCGGCGGCGCGCGCGAGCTCGAGGGCGTGGGCGAGGGACCGCAGTGCCCTCGCGACGAACAGGGTCGCCGTCAGCCGCTTGTCCTCCGGTGCCGGACCGGAACTGCCGGGCGTGAGGTAGTCACCGAGCACACCGGAGATGAGACCGTCCTCGTCGCGGCGTGAGAGCTCGTAGTCCAGATACGCCGCGGCCGCCTGCCCGTGCTCGCGCACCGCCTCCGTGTCCCCGTACTCGACGGCCAGCTCTTCGAGCAGCACGGGCAGCAGTGTGGTCCACTCCGGGGCGGGGGAGAGCTCCTCGTAGCCCCATCCGGGGGTCGGCGCGATCACGGCCAGCGACCCGTCGGCGCGTTGCGTGTCTGCCTGGTCTCTGGCCCATTTCCGCAGCATCCGATGCATGTCGAAGCTCGTGACCATCGCCGCCAGGGAGGTCAGTGCGTCCCCGGTCCACCCGTTCTTCTCGTGCATCGGGGTGTCGGTGGGCACATGGTGCATGTTGTTGGCCAGCGAGGCCCTCATCGCCGTATCGAACCGCTCCAGGTAGGTGTCGGAGGAGCTCAGCGTGCTGGCGGGGGCGAGGTCCGCGTGGGCGAGCACGCCGGTGACTTCGAGACCGCCGAGGTCACCGCGAAGCGGCTCCAGCTGGACGAACCGGAATCCCTTGTAGCTGTGCTGTGGCTCGAAAGACCGGGCGAAGGCCGGTTCCAGGCGCACCCGGTCCTCCTGGAACCGGTCGGTGTAGATGTGCTCGTTGTCGTCGTCGACCGTGCCGTCATCGCGCAGCTTCTCTCCGTGCCGGGCCACGAACTCGACCGGTTCCGCGTCGAGGCCCACCTCAGCTGCGAGCTGGTACCGGCTCCAGCCGGCGAGCACGCGGCCCATGTCCAGGACGATGCGCTCGGGGCTCGAGGAGACCACGGCCGGGGTGAACTCGCCCTGGACGACCACCGGCTCCTGCTCCTGGACCTGCAGGAGCGGAGCCGGCGCGGCCGTCCCGATCCGGGAACCCGTGCCGGGCGAATCCACGAGCACCGGGTGCCACGCGGAATCGTCGTAGTCCGGCAGCCGCCACGCCTCGGGCGCCTCCTCGGGGGCGAACGTCTCGCCCTCGTACATCGAGTCCTCGACGATGGGCCCCGGCCGGGTCCGCCACCCCTCGTCGGTGGCGATGGAGCGGGAGCTGCCGTCGGCGAGCCCGATCTCCAGATGCGCCCAGGCCCGCACCGGACCGCGCCAGGGCGCCTGCTCCCAGCGCCAGACGTTCGGCGTGCGCATCCCGTGGAAGCCGCGCCCGAGCTCGATGCCCAGCGCGTTGGGGCCCGCTGCCAGCAGCGTGGTGACATCGAGGTCACACACCTGCACCCGGCGTCGCGGGTCCGTCAGGCCCGGATCCAGGCGGGCCCCGGAGGTCGGAGCACCGTTGAGATAGGCACGGAACGTACCGAGCCCCGTGACCAGCAGACGGGCAGAGACCGGCGGCGCGGGCAGGTCGAACACGGTACGGAGCAGAGGATTCTGCGGATCCTCGCCCGGTGCCGTGATCCAGCGGGCGAGAGCGGGGTCGAGATCCGGCATCGCGGGGGCCACCTGGTTCCTGGGATGGGCGCCGATCGGTCGGCGTCGACGGATCGGCACAGTGTGCCATGGTGCCGCGCGGACGGGGCGGCAGAAGTCCCCCGACGGTCCCGACGCGGCCGCTGCTGAGGCCGAACTCCGGCTCCCAGGTACCCCCTCGGCGCGACTGGCACCATGGCCGGATGGATCTGCAGAACCTTGCCGGTGAGATCTGGGAGCGCGTCGCCCCCGGCACGGCACCCGAGCCGGGCTGGTGGATCATGCTCTCCCTCGCCGCGGCGCTCGCCGCCGTGGTGCTGCCGCCCGTGTGGCGCCTCGCGCGGCTCGCAGTGACCATCGTCCACGAGCTCGGCCATGCCGCCATCGGCATCCTCGCCGGCCGCCGCTTCACCGGCTTCGTCGTCAGCGCCGACATGTCCGGCCATGCCGTGACCGTCGGCCCCCGTCGCGGCCTGGGCCGACTCGCCTCGACCTGGGCCGGCTATCCGGCCCCCGCGATCCTCGGGACGCTGCTGATCCAGATCGCTCTGCACGGATGGGCCCGCACCGCCCTGTTCGCCGCTTTCGTGGTGCTGGTCCTCTCGCTCGTGTTCACCCGCTCAGGCCACACGCTGCTGGCGGTGCTCGTCACGGCCGCCGGCGTCGGTGCCGCCTGGTGGTGGGGCGGCGCGGCGCTGAATGCCCTGATCACCCTCGCCGCAGGCGCGTTCCTGCTGATCGGCGCGTGGCGCCACCTGGGCGCCGTGATGAGCTCAGGCGGCCGTTCGGATGACCCGGCCCAGCTCGCCCAGCTCTCGCCGCTGCCGGCCTGGCTGTGGAACCTCACGTTCGTCCTCGTGCTGGCCGCCGCCACCTGGTGGGCCTGGACGGCGGTGTCCCCGCATCTGTCCGTGCCGTCATTGCCCGGCCTGACCGGATAGCGGACGGCCGCAGATCACCGCGCTGCCGCGGATCACGGCCGCGACCGTGGCGAGCCGAGTGCGGTCCGGGGTGCCCTTGCGCAGGGACCGCCGACCAGAAATTCCGTTGCTCCCACCCGCACTCGTTCGTACCGTCGTCTTCATGAGTGCCTCGATATTCGTTCGGATCCGCCGCCGCTGACGGCGCGGATCCCGACTACCCTCTGACGATTCCGCGCCGCCCCCGGTCCACCGCCGGGCGGCGCTTCATGCTGCCCGGCTCCTGCCTTTCCCCGAGGAGCCACCGTGCATCGTCACCATCCCGGAGCCCATGAACTGGGTCAGAACTTCCTGCGCGACCGCCGTGTCATCGGCCGCATCGTCGAGCTCGTCGCCGCCACCGACGGCGCCATCGTCGAGTGGGGCGCCGGCGACGGCGCCCTGACCCTGCCGCTGTCCCGTCTGGGCCGACCGCTCGAGGCGGTCGAGATCGACGAGCGCGCCGTACACGCGCTGTCCCGGCGAGTCCCGGCACACGTCACGGTCCGGTGCGGCGACATCCTGCGCCATGCCCCGCCGGCGGGGTCCACGCTCGTGGCCAACCTGCCGTACCACCTCACCACTCCCGCCCTGCGGCATCTGTTCCGCGCCGGCGGCTGGAGCGACGCCCTGCTCATCACGCAATGGGAGGTCGCGCGCAAGCGCGCCGGCGTGGGCGGGGTGACCATGATGACCGCGCAGTGGTGGCCGTGGTTCGAGGTCTCCCTGGACCGCCGGATCCCCGCGACAGCCTTCAGGCCCCGGCCCAGCGTCGACTCCGGCCTGCTGATCATCCGCCGTCGGCGGGAGCCGCTCGTCCCGGCTGCGGACCGTCGGGCATACCACCGGCTGGTACGGGACGTCTTCACCGGGCCCGGCCGCGGGATCGAACAGATCCTTCGCCGCAGCGGGGGACTGACCGCCCGGCAGGCCCGTACCTTCTGCGACCGCTTCGGCTATCACCCTCGCGCCCTTCCCCGGGACGTGGACCCCGCCGACTGGGCCGAGGCCTTCGCGCTGTCCGGGCCGGAGCGGCGCCGAGGCTGACCCGGCACCGTGGAACCGGTCGGACGGGTCAGCTGACGTCGGCCGCCGACCGGGGCACAATCAAAGAGCATCCGAGACCCGGAGGTGAGCACCGTGGAGTGGACGAACTGGCTGGCACTGCTGGACGGGCACGACTACACGATCGCCCGCGAGGTCATCCTGCGCGGCGTCGCCGCCGTGTTCGTGCTCGCCTTCCTCTCCACCCTGAACCAGTTCCCGGCGCTGCTGGGGGAGCGGGGCCTGCTGCCCGTGCCGGAGTATCTCGAGCGGGCCGGCGCGCGTCACGCGCCGAGCCTGTTCCACTGGCGGCGCACCCCCTACAGCGACCGGCTGCTGCGGATCATGTGCGTGGTGGGCATCGTGCTGGGCCTGTCCGTCGTGCTCGGCATCGCCCAGCTGGGGCCGGCGTGGACCACGATCCCGGTGTTCCTGATCATGTGGGGTCTCTACCTCTCGATCCACTCCGTCGGCCAGACGTTCTACAGCTTCGGCTGGGAGTCGATGCTGCTGGAGTGCGGCTTCATCGTCGGTTTCCTGGGCTCGCACGAGGTCGCGCCGCCGCTGCTGATCCTGTGGTTCCTGCGCTGGATGCTGATCCGGCTCGAGTTCGGTGCCGGGATGATCAAGATGCGCGGGGATCAGTCCTGGCGCGATCTGACCGCGATGGACCATCACCACCAGACCCAGCCGATGCCCAACCCGCTCAGTCGCCGGGCGCATCTGACACCCCACTGGTGGCACCGCCTCGAGGTACTGGGCAGCCACGCGATCCAGCTGGGCGTGATCTGGCTGGTGCTCCTGCCCCAGCCCATCGCCTCGATCGCGGCCGTCCTGGTCATCCTCAGCCAGCTGTTCCTGGTGGTCACCGGCAACTATGCCTGGCTGAACTGGCTGACGATCATCGTCGCCTTCTCGGCGATCAGCGATTCCTTCCTGCGCTGGATCGTCGGCGGCCCCTGGCCGGGCTGGGGCTGGCAGAACCTCCCGATCGGGCCCGACGGCACGACGGGCACGGAAGGCGGCGAGGCCTCGCCGCTGTGGTGGCACCTCCTGATCATCGCCGTGTTCGCGTTCCTCGCCGTGCTGAGCTGGAAGCCGCTGAAGAACCTCTTCTCCCGGTACCAGCTGATGAACGCCAGCTTCAACCGCTTCCATCTGGTCAACGCCTACGGCGCCTTCGGCTCCATGACCGAGCGCCGCTTCGAAGTGGTCATCGAGGGCACCCTGGCCGAGGATCCGGAATCGGCCGACGACGAGGCCTGGCGGCCCTACGAGTTCAAGGGCAAGCCCGGCGACGTGCGACGGCGCTCGCGCCAGTTCGCGCCGTATCACCTGCGCTTGGACTGGCAGATGTGGTTCCTCGCGCTGCGCCCCGGCGCCCAGGCCTGGTTCGTGGCGCTGCTGGAGAAGCTGCGCGAGGGTGACCCCGCGATCCGCCGGCTGCTGCGCACCGACCCTTTCAACGGCGCCGCACCGACCGCCCTGCGCGTGAAGTACTACGAGTACCGCTACGCCACCGCCGCCGAACGGCGGGAGACGGGGAACTGGTGGACCCGCACCGAACTCGGCGTCATCGCGCGACTGTGATCACGCCACGCGAACCGCGCGGGCGAGGGATCCGCGGCGTACTGCGGGCAGGTGAGCGTGAGAAGTCGGTGAGTCCCCGCGTGTTCTAGGCTGTCCTCTTCCGCCGACCATCACCCTGAGGAGCCCGATGTCCGCGATCGCCGTCCCGGCCCGCCGTCCCGTCCTGGCCGATGCCCTGACCCCGCACCGCACCCGCCTGCGCGATGCCGTCCTGGTCCTGGCGGGAACCGCCGTGGTCGCACTCCTCGCGCAGGTCACGATCCCGCTGCCCCTGGTCCCGATCACAGGGCAGACCCTCGGGGTGATCCTCGTCGGTGCCGCCCTGGGCTCCCGCCGCGGCGCGGCCGCGATGCTCACCTACCTGCTCGCCGGCCTCGCCGGAGCCCCGATCTTCGCGGAGTTCACCGGCGGCCCCGCCGCGGTGCTCTCGCCCAGCTTCGGGTTCATCCTGGGCTTCGTGCCCGCGGCCTTCGTGGCCGGCTGGTTCGCCGAGCGCGCCTGGGACCGCAGGCCGCTCGGGGCCATGGCCGGCTTCATCGCCGCCAGCGCCGTCCCGTTCCTGATCGGCGTGCCCTACCTGGCGATGATCCTCAACGCCGTGATGGGTGCGGAGCTCGGCCTCGGTGGCATCCTGGCCGCGGGAGTGTGGCCGTTCATCCCCGGCGGCGTGGTCAAGGCGCTGCTCGCCGCCCTGCTGATCCCCGCCGCGTGGCGGGGCGTGCGCGCCCTGGACGAGCGCGGCTGAGCGACTGTCGGGTCCGACCAGTTGCCGTGAGGGAGCGTTCGGCCCGCCGCAGGGCTTCGGCCCGCAGCGGGACCGTGCTCTCCTCAGGGCGCCAGGAAAGCTGCTCTGACCAGTAGGGCCACGAACGCCAGAGACGGGAGCAGCAGCACCGCGTTCCACACCTTGTGGTACGACATCACTGCGATGAACTCGCGCAGGGTGGCGCTGGGTACGTAGTAGAAGGCAGTGCGCCCGCCGACGGCTTCATCGGCGAAGCCCAGCCGTCGCGCCAGCAGGGCGGCGCGGAAGGCGTGGTACCGAGAGGTCGCGACGATGTACGGCCCCTGGTGGCCGGCCTCGTCGAGGATCCGGTGGGAGAGGATCACGTTCTCCTCGGTGGTGCGGGATTCGGTCTCGGCGTGCACCCGATCGGCGGGGATCCCGGCCTCGTCGATCAGGTATTCGGCCATCGCCTCGCCCTCCGGGCGCAGCTCGTCCTCGCCCTTGCCGCCGGAGGGAACCAGCAACGGATCGAGACCCGCCGCCAGCAGCCGGTCCCGCTCGGCGACCGCACGATCAAGGCGTCCCCGCAGCAGCTTGCTGACCTTCCCGTTGATCAACCCCGAGCCGTGGATGATGATGCCCGTGGTGCTGAGCTGGCGGGGGAAGAGCTGATAGGGGACCGAGGCGCACAGGAAAACCAGGAACGCGATGCCCACGTGCAGCGAGACCAGGGCCAACAGGGCGCCGGCGCCGATCGCGAGCGGCGCCATCGTCAGCACCAGGGCGGCCGCGATCCAGGGAGCGGCGAGCAGAGCAGCCCCGGCCAGACCCGACAGCAGGTTGCCCAGCGAGCGCCCCTCCTTGCGCACCATCGTCAGCCCGTTGGCGACCATGAACACGCCGAGGGCGAGCACGCCCAGCAGCGAGACGATCCCCACGGCGAGGGCGAACAGATTGCCCAGAGGCAGCGTGGAGACGAGCTGAGTCACCAGCGAGACGCTCGCGTTCAGGGCGATCAGCAGCAGCACACCATTGCGCACCCGCCGACGGTCCTGCCGGAACACCAGCAGGTACACCGCCCACCACAACGCCGTCCAGATCAACGATCCCAGCACCACCGTCTCCTTCCGACGCTCGTACCCTCATCCTGGCACCTACCGCTCGGCCTCGCGCTCCATGACCACCGTCCCTACACTGACGGCCATGCGCGCGGAGCAGGAGTCATCCGAGGTCGGCTGGGGATACAGCCGTGACGAGACCGAGGCCCAGAAGCTCGATCGGAACTGGAACGAGCTGCTCCAGGAGATCCGCGTGCTCCAGACGGGGTCGCAGATCCTCGCCGCCTTCCTTATCGTGCTGCCCTTCCAGTCCCGCTTCGACCAGCTCGACCAGTTCCAGATCTACCTGTACCTCGGACTGCTGCTGCTGGCGCTGGTGATCGTCGCCCTGCTGCTCACCCCGGTCGGGATCCACCGGCGCCTGTTCCGCCAGCGCGTCAAGGACGAGATGGTGCGCATCGCCAACCGGCTGCTGATGGCGGCGATCGTGCTGCTGGCGCTGTTGCTGACGGGCGTCGCCGTGTTCGTCGTCGACGTGGTCCTGGGCCGCGTGGAGGCCGCCGTCATCGGGGCGCTGCTGGCGACGCTGCTGGTCATCCTGCTGGTCGTGGTGCCGTGGACGATGCCCAAGCGGTCGATCTCCTGACCTGCGTGGCCTGACCCGCGCAGCCCACCCTGCGCGGTGCACAGCGTGGGGGCCGGTCCTGCTCGACGGCACGGCGCCGCGGGCCGGTGGCAAAAAGGTGTAGCTGAGCGGCCCGCGACCCCTGTGAGGGGAGGGCGCGTGCCGCTCAGCTACAAGTTCGTGCCACCCTCCCTCAGCAGCCAGCAGCCAGCAGCCAGCAGCCAGCAGCCAGCAGCCAGCAGCCGGCCGGTGGCTCGGGGTCAGCGTCCGGCGGTTCCCGCGGCGAACGGGGCGAGGTGCCTGCCGATGTGCTCGGCGACGATGTCGGTGTGCTGCTCCTGGTGCGCGGTGACCACCTCGAGGAAGCGGTCGTGGATCGAGGCGCCGGCGGCGTCGGTCCCGTTCAGCGAGTCGCCGTAGCCGACGTGGAGGATCTGGCGGGCGTCGTCCGAGCGGATCAGCTCCACGAGGTCCACGCCGTCCAGCGAGGTCGGGGTGCGGTCCTCCTGGGCGGAGACCTGGTAGCTCGCGCGGGCCTTGACGTAGGAGGCGCGGGAGATGTCCCAGATCGCCGCGAACAGCTCCGGATCGTGCGCGGCGACGATCTCGAGTCCGCACAGGTAGCTGGTGCCCGAGGTCTTCAGGTGCACGTGTCCGTCGGTGGCCTCGACGCACAGCGGGTAGATCGAGAACTTGTCCGAGCCCGAGTGCAGCGAGATCTTGTAGCCGCCGAACTGCTCGGAGATCGCGTGGTGGGCCTCGAGGTTGGTGCGCAGTTCCTCGGTGTCGCCCAGGAAGTCCAGCCCCTTCTCGAAGCCGTCGACGTAGCGCGGGGCGAAGCTGAACCATGAGGCCCCCAGGCGCTTCAGCTCCGAGGCCAGGTAGTAGTGCTCGAAGAACGTGGTCAGCCACGCGGTCTCGTCGACGGCGAACTCGATCTCGATCTCGTGCTGGGCGTTCTCGGTGGCGTGGCGGTACAGGCGGATCGCCTCCACCACCGCGCGGCCGTACTTCACCGCGGCCGTCAGCACGTCCTCCTCGGTGACCTCGATCTGGGAGTGGCCGACGTCCACGGTCATCCCGACGTACCGCGTCCTCACGGCGGCCAGGGAGTCCTCGAGCTGGTCCCAGGGGAGGGCGGCGGCGTCGGCCTCGCTGACGCCGCCGGTCACGTCGGCGACGAGGTCGCCCGGATCGAGGGTGAACATCGTGAAGCCGGCTGCGAGCCCGCGGTCGATGCCGTCGGTGCTCTTGATGTGGTCGCAGTCGGCCCCGAAGCCGCGGTCCCAGCCGGCCTCGAGCAGTCCGAAGACCGCTTCGTCCATGACGGACTGGGCGCTGCGGCCCAGGCGGTCCATCTCGCGGATCGACTGCTGGGCGAGCACGGGCATCACGTCTCCGCCGACGGCACCGAAGGCGCGCGCCTGGCCCGGCGTCGCCAGGCCGGTGCGGTCGCCGGTTCCCACGGAGGTGCGATGCCCGGAGATCAGCTGCGGGCGAAGCACGGGGAATGCGGCCTGCAGGGCCTTCGCGTTGGTGGTGGACAGCGGGCCGGTCAGCTCGTGCACGTCCCCGGCGGCCGTGGTCTCGCCCTCGAAGGGGGCGAGGGCGTCCGAGGAGCGAGCTGTCAGGTGCAGGTGGCGGGCAGATCCGTCGTAGCGGATGCCGGCCTCGAGGGAATCGGTGCGCAGGGTCATGGGTGTCTCCGATCGAGCACGGGTCGAGGGTGGGCGAGGTCTGCCGAGGCGTTGGCAGGGAACGTGTGGCGAGGTCTGCGGACGTCAGCGTTCCGAACCCTCACACCGTAAACGATTGCATATCCCGTGCCTGCGCGACAGGGCATTCCGCGACGTAGGATGCGGTGAGACTGCAAACTTTGCAGATCGGGCCGACGTGCCCGGGCGGAGGAGACGGAGGCACCGGATGGCGATCACGCTGAAGGACGTGGCGGCCCGCGCCGGGGTCTCGATCGCGACCGTCTCCCGCGTGTTCCAGCGCCCCGAGATGGTCGGCGAGAGCACTCGCGAACGGGTCCGCGCCGCCGCGGCCGACCTCGGATACAGCCCCAATCGCACTGCGCGTGCGCTGATCACCGGCCGGTACGGCGTCTACGGGGTGATCGTCCCGGACCTGGAGAACCCGTTCTTCCCGGCCGTGCTCAAGGGCGCCCAGGCGCGTGCGCACCACGTGGGTGCGCAGCTGCTGATCACCGACGCGGGCGAGAGCCCGGAGGGGGAGCTGCCGCTGGTGCGCACCTTGGCCGGCCAGGTCGACGGCATCGTGCTCTGCTCCAGCCGGATGGACGAGAGCGCACTGGAGGAGGCTGCCTCCATGACGCCGCTCAGTCTCGTCAACCGTGTCTCCCCGGACCTGCCAGGCGTGTTCGCCGACGTGACCCCGGGCATCCCCGCCGCGATCCGGCACCTGCGCCGGATGGGCCACCGCCGCCTCGGTTACGTCGGCGGCCCCAGGGTCAGCCGCTCCGACACCGTCCGGCGCGCCGTGATCGAGGAGATCTGCGCCGAGATCGGTACCGAGTGGACCGACCTGGGCTCGTTCGCCCCGACGGTCGAGGGCGGCAGACAGGGGGCCGAGGCCGTCCTGCAGACGGATGTCACCGCGGTGCTGGTCTACAACGACCTGATGGCACTGGCGCTGATGGAACGGCTGCGGGGCTTCGGCGTGGCGGTGCCCGGCCAGATCAGCGTCGTGGGCTGGGACGACATCGAGTTCGCCGCGCTGGTGACTCCCGGCCTCAGCACGGTGCGCGTCCCGCGCTACGAGATGGGCGTCCAAGCGATCGACCTGCTGCGACGGGATGGCGGCACGTCCGACGGGCCCGCACGGATCGGCCTGCCCACCCGGTTCGTGCCGCGAGGATCGACGGCGACTGCGGCCGAGCACTACGGTGAGCTCCATGAGCGGTCCGGACGGCCTGATCGGTGACATCCCGGGAGTGGGGCGGCCGGCTGCTCGCGCGCTCGCCGAGCAGGGCCTGACGACGCTCCGATCACTCGCAGGGGCGGACTGGCCCGATCTGGCGCAGCTGCACGGCGTCGGGCCCGCCGCCGGCAGACGGCTGCAGTCGGCGCTCGAGGAGCACGGCATGAGCATGCGCGAGCCCCCGGCCCCGCAGCGGCGCACCGCCACCTTCACCGTGACCGATGCAGGCGCCCCCGCGGCCACGGGCGGTCGGCGGACCACCGGCACGCGCGCTTCGGGATCCACGCGCCCCACCGACATCTCCCCGCAGCAGTTCCTGGAGGGCCTCGGGGACCGTCGCCGACGGGAGGGGGCAGAGCTGCTGGAGCTGTTCACCGGTGTCACCGGGGAGCAGGCGAGGATGTGGGGCCCCAGCATGATCGGCTTCGGGCAGTACCACTACGTCTATGCCACCGGTCGGGAGGGAGACAGCTTCCGCGTCGGTTTCAGCACGCGCGCGGCGGATCTCGCCCTGTACGGACTGCAGAACGGCCCGCGCGCTGGTGAGCTGCTGGACCGGCTGGGCACGCACCGCCGAGGGGCCGGGTGCGTGTGGGTGAGGAAGCTCGAGGACGTGGACAGCGACGTGCTTCGTGAGCTGGTCGCGCACGCGTGGCAGAGCGGGCCCGGGGGCTCCTGATCCCCGGCTGATCCCGAGTCGCACGCCCCGGCCCGGGGCTCCGTGCGGCTGCGATCATCACGATCACGACACGGAAATGACCTCCACCGGGGCGAAGCTGGTGGTCTTGGGCTCATCGTCCGACCAAGCGTTATGTGCCGCCGTCGCAGCGGGCCTACGCTTTCGCCTGGTGCGGGGAGAGGCCCCGCAGCGTCGGAGCCGAACTGTTCTCGAGAGGAATCGCATGGGCGCGTGGAAGGCGGAGCGCAGGCGCGGGGACCGTGTCCCGATCGCCCGTCGGCGATCTCGCGCCGGTGTGGTGATCGTGGCCATCGGGCTCGCGATGGTGGTCGGCTACGCCGCCCTGTTCAAGGGCCTCATGCACATCGAGGGGCAGGAGCACTCCTGGGTCAGCGCCGTGTACTGGGCGATCACGACCATGTCGACGCTCGGCTACGGCGACATCACCTTCGACACGGACCTCGGGCGCCTGTTCTCCCTGGGCGTCCTGCTGAGCGGTGTCGTCTATCTCCTGGTCCTCGTCCCGTTCTTCGTCATCCAGTACATCGTCACCCCGTGGCTGGACCGTCGCCGCACCTCGCGCACCCCGCGCAAGGTGCCGCCGCAGTTGCACGGCCATGTCCTCCTGGTCGGCTCCGACGCCGTCACCCAGGCCTTCGCCGCTCGCGCCGAGCGCTCCGAGGTGCCCGCCGTCGTCGTGCTCGAGGACCCGATCGAGGCAGGGCAGCTGCACGACCAGGGCCGCCACGTCGTCGTCGGCCCCCTCGACTCCGCCCTGACGTACCGCAACGCCGGTGCCGACCGGGCACGGCTGGTGGTCTCGACGCTCTCGGACACCGCGAACACGAACGTCGCTTTCACCGTCCGTCAGTGCGCGGGCGACGTGCCGATCGCGGTCACCGCCAGCAAGCCCGTCTCCGTGGACGTGCTGGGTCTGGCCGGCGCCGACCACGTCCTCGAGCTCGGAGCCGTGCTGGGTCAGGAGATGGCCGGCCGTGTGCTCGGCTCCACCGGGCGCGTCCACCGCATCGGCAGCTTCGGGGACACGATCGTCGCCGAAGCCGCCGCGCGCGGCACCGCGCTGGTCGGCAAGACGCTCGGAGAGGCGATCTCCAAGCTGCGCTCGTGCGTGCGCATCCTCGCGATCATGCGCAAGGGCCGGCTGCGCCCCCTGAAGCCCGAGCTGAAGATCACCGACACCACCGTGCTGATCCTCGCCGGCGAGAAGGACGAGCTGGCCGCCTACGACGAGCAGTTCCAGGTCCAGGAGCAGTCCGAGGATCCCGTCATCATCATCGGCGGCGGCCGCGTCGGCCGTGCCGCCTCGCGCGGACTCACCGACGAAGGCGTGCCCAACACCATCGTCGAACAGCTCCCGGGCCGCGTGCAGAACTCGTACTCCGCCCTGGAGGGCACGGCCAGCTACGACGTCGTCGAGGGCGACGCCGCCGACGTGCGGATCCTGCGCCGGGCCGGGCTCGACAAGGCCTCCGCCGTGCTGGTCACCGCTCGCGACGACGACCTGAACGTCTATCTCACCCTGTTCTGCCGGCGGCTGCGGCCCGAGCTGCAGGTCGTCTCCCGCGCCACCTACGAGCGCAACGTCGCCACCCTCTATCGCGCCGGCGCCGACGGGGTGCTGTCCTACGCGACCATCGGCGCCACCGACCTGTGGAACCACGCCGGGCTCAGCCACCGCGTGCTGGTGGCCGAGGGCAACGAGCTGTTCCTCGTGCCGCGGCCGTCCTCGCTGGTGCGGCGCTCGGTGCGCAACTCCGAGGTCCACCGCCGCACCGGCTGCCTGATCGTCGCTGTCGCCGACGAGGACGGCACCCTGAGCTACGACACCGAGTCCATTCCCTCGGCGCCCGGCAAACTGCTGCTGCTCGGAGACCGCCACGCCGAGCGCCGCTTCCGCGAGACGTACCTCGGGCGGCGCCGTTCCCGCGGGAGCGGCCGCGACGGGCCGGCCGGTCCGCGCCGCTGACGCCGCCCCGACCACCTCCCAGGAGAGACATGCCTGCCGCACCCGTGAAGCTCGCCGTCGGCGACGCCGCTCCCGACTTCGACCTGCCGACCGCCGGGGGAGGCCGAGTCAGCCTGGCCGAGCTGCGCGGGGCCCCGGCGCTGATCTGGTTCTACCCCGCGGCGAACACCTCGCTGTGCACGACCCAGGCCTGCGACCTGCGCGACAACCATCAGCTGTTCCTCGACGCCGGATACCGCGTGGTGGGCATCTCTCCGGACCCGGTGCCGGAACTGGACCGCTTCGTCGCCGAGCAGGACCTGCCGTACACCTTGGCCTCGGACGAGACCCACGAGGTCATGGAGGCCTACGGCGCCTGGGGCGAGAAGAACATGTACGGCAGGCTCGTCGAGGGGACGATCCGCTCGAGCTTCGCGATCGATGCCGACGGGATCCTCACGTTCGTGAAGTACCGCGTCGGCACGCCCAAGCACATCACGCTGCTGCGGGAGAAGCTCGGGCTGTGAACCGGTAGAGCACCTGTGAACCGGCAGAGCAGCTGTGAACCGGCAGAGCAGCTGTGAACCGGCGGAGCGGGAATCCTGCGCCACGCACGCTGACGTGAGGATGATCGACCCGCGCGCCCCGGTGTGACGTGATCGGTGCGCTGTCGCTTTGGCGCACTCCACGTGCTCCCGTATGCTGTATCGGCGTGCCACGCCGCGAGCGTGCGCACCAGGAGACGTGGCAGAGCGGCCGAATGCGCTCCCCTGCTAAGGGAGTAGGCGACTAAAATCGCCTCGGAGGTTCAAATCCTCTCGTCTCCGCCCAAGAAAAGGGCCCTTCACCTGCGGGTTTCTCCGCCGGGAAGGGCCCTTCTCATGCCTCCGTCCCCGCTCAGGCCGGCCCGCCCTCGCCGATCGTGGTCCACTCCGGGCCGGAGCTCTCGAGCAGGTCCGGGTCGCGCACCAGGTCCTCGTCGGCCCCGGCGCGCAGTCGGCCGGCCAGCTCCTGCAGCGATTCACGCAGCAGGGCGCGGGCTCGCGAACCGTCTCCCGAGGAGAGGGCGTCGAGCAGAGCCTCGTGGGTGGCGGTCAGATCCGCGCGCACGCCGAAGCCCAGGGGATCGGAGAAGCTGCCCATCCGCGTGAGGATCACGATGGTGTTCATCGCGGTGCTCAGGAAGCGGTTGCGGGCGATCTCGGCGATCTGCTGGTGCAGGTCGAGGTCCGCGTTGCCGGCCTCGATGACCTCCTCGGCGGCCAGGGCGGCCCGGCTCCGCTCCATCGAGACCCGCAGCGGCGACAGGAGCGCGTCGGCCGCCTCCGGCTTCCCGGCCTCCCGCAGACCGGCGACCCGATCGGCGACGATCGTGGCGGCCTGCATCTCGATGCCGAGGCGGTAGTCGATGAAGTCCGACATGGTCTCGGCGTCCATGTGCGTGACGAACAGACCCCGCCCCGGGATCTGGGTGAGCAGCCCGTCGCGCACCAGGCGCTGGCACGCCTCTCGCAGCGAGGAGCGGGAGATGCCCATCTGCCGCGAGACCTGCACCTCCGGGACCCCATCGCCCGGCCGCAGATCGCCGTAGTAGATGGCATTGCGCAGTTCCAGCTCCGCCTGATCGATGATCGAGGGCCGGCGCAGCGGCTGCATCATCGGCAGCCGGACCCCCTCGTGCCGAGTGGTCATCGCCATCCTCCTGAACTACGCATGGTCACTTCCGCGATGGACATCGTATTCGCCCGTCGGGCCTGGTCGGAGCGCGCCCCAGGCACTGCCCCGGTGCTCGCGCGATGCCCCCGCTGAGCGGGTCCGCACCTCGCGATCCGGCGCGGACGCGGCCCGTCCCTCGGGTCACGACACCATCACGATACGTGGCCTGACCCGCGAACGTCCCTCCCTCACCCCTTAGCGTGGACTGCGATCCGATATCCAAACAGCAGGTTGTCCGACAATCTGAGCGCTTGCGACGCCGTGGGCGCAGTGAGAGGGAGCACTTCATGCACAATCGCCGTACTTTCTTCCAGGGGAGCGGTCTCGTCGTGTCGGCCGCGGCCCTCGGCGGCCTCGCCGCCTGCAGCCGCACCGACACCGGAGGCAGCGGGGACGGCGGTTCCGGCGGCGGCAGCGAGAGCGGCGGCGACCTGCTCAAGCAGCTGCAGGATGCCGGCACGATCACGGTCGGCTTCGCCGGCGAGGCCCCCTACAGCTTCGAGGAGGGCGGCGACCTGCAGGGCGCCACCGTCGCCATGCACCGCGAGATCTTCGGGGAGCTCGGTATCGACACCGTCGAGGGTGTCCAGACCGAGTGGAGCTCGCTGATCCCGGGCCTGAACGCCGGCCGCTTCGACATCATCAGCGCCGGCATGTCGATCCTGCCCGAGCGCTGCGCCGAGGCCGCCTTCGGCGACCCTGAGTTCCAGTACACGACGGCACTCATGGTCCCGGACGGCAACCCCGAGGGGCTCGAGAACATGCAGTCCTTCGTGGACACCGATCTCACGGTCGCCACCATGTCCGGCGCGGTCGAGGCCGGCTACGTCGAGTCGCTGGGGCTGAACGGTCTCGAGGTGGGCGGCCCGCAGGACGGCGTGGACGCCGTCAACAGCGGCAACGCCGACGCCTTCGCACTGACCGCCATCTCCCTGAACTGGCTGGCCGAGAACTCCAACATCGACGTCGAGGTCACCGACAGCTTCGTTGCGGACATCGACGGCGAGAAGCAGTACGGCGCTGGTGCGACCGTGTTCCGCAAGGACGACACGTCCCTTCTGGAGGCCTACAACGAGAAGCTGGCGGAGATCGTCTCGGATCCGGAGCGCTACCTCTCCATCGTGGGCGAGTACGGGTTCACCGAGGGCGAGCTGCCGCCCGAGGAGATGACGACCGAGATGCTCTGCGACGGCGATCTCTCCGCCCTCCAGTGAGGCTTCTTCCGGTGAGCCGCGGCGCCCGAGGCCCCGCGGCGGGACCGGTGCGACTGCCTGGGTCCGGGCGCGGTTCCCCTCATGACCGCCCCGGGCCCGTCCATGCTGCGCGCCGGAAGTGATGCACCCATGAACGACTTCTTCGAGAACTTCGGGGCCAACACCGAGTTCATGATCTCCCGCTGGCCCCAGATCCTCGACGGCATCTGGGTCACCGTCCAGCTCACGGTGCTCGGGGCGCTCGGCGCCCTGCTGGTCGCCCTGACCTTCGGCCTGGCTCAGACGGTCAAGTACGCCGTCGTGCGCGGGATCGCGCGGGTATTCATCGAGTTCTTTCGCGGCACCTCGCTCGTGGTCCAGCTCTTCTGGTGGTTCTTCGTGCTGCCCCAGCTGGGCTGGGAGCTGACGCCCCTGTTCTGCGGCGTGCTCGCCCTGGCCCTGAACTACGGTGCCTATGGTGCCGAGGTGGTCCGCGGTTCGATCGGCTCCGTCCCCAAGGGGCAGTACGAGGCGATCAGCGCGCTCAGCCTGAGCCCGGTGCGCGGCATGTTCCGCGTCATCATCCCGCAGGCGTGGGCTCTGATGATCCCCTCGCTGTCGAACCTCTGGATCCAACTCCTCAAGGGAACCGCGATCGTCTACGCGATCACTCTGTACGACCTCTACTACCAGGTCGATCGGCTGCGCCAGACGACGGGCACCTGGTACGCCTTCGGCTTCGCGCTGCTGGCCTACTTCGTCATCGCGTGGGTGCTGGTGATGATCATGAACGCCCTGGAGATCGACGCCAAGCACCGCATCGGCCGCGGGCCGAGCCTCACCCACTCGCTGGGGTCGCTGTTCAGGTCCAATGCGCGCAGCGCGACGGGAGGGGGTGCAGCATGACCTTCTGGGACTGGGGACACGCGTGGGCATCCCTGCCTGCGCTGCTGGACGGCTTCAAGATCACCCTGCTGGCCACTGTGCTGGGCACGCTCATCGCCGCGGTGCTGGGCCTGGTGGTCGCTATCCTGCGCCGCAGCCTGCCGGCGATCGGGCGCGCCCCGGTGGTCGCCGTGGTCGAGTTCATCCGGATGACGCCGCTGGTCGTGCAGCTGGTCTTCGCGAACCTGGTGCTGTCGCAGTACTTCGACACACTGACCATCGGCATCTGCGTGCTGGGCATCCACTACATGACCTACATGGCGGAGGTGTACCGCGCGGGGATCGACTCGGTGGCCAAGGGCCAGTGGGAGGCGGCGACCGCGCTGTCGCTGCCGCGCGCCCGCACCTGGCGAGCGGTGATCATTCCGCAGGCGATCCGCAACACGCTGCCGGCCCTGGGCAACTACGCGATCTCCATGTTCAAGGAGACGCCGTTCCTGACCGTCATCTTCATCGGGGAGATGGTGCGCGAGGCGCAGCAGTACGGCGGCAACAACTTCCGGTACACGGAGCCGCTGACGCTGGCGGCCCTGATCTTCCTGGCCGCGAGCTACCCGACCTCGCTCCTGATCCGACGACTGGAGAAGAAACTTGCCTGAGAACAACCAGCACCCCGGCGCCCACAGCGGCGGCCTCCAGCAGGGCGTGCCCGACGGCGCCCTGGCGGCGGGGTCCGCTCCGGGCGCCCCGCACATCGAGTTCCGCGACGTGGTCAAGCGGTTCGGGGACAACACCGTGCTGGACGACCTGAACTTCACCGTCTCGCAGGGCGAGCGCGTCACACTGATCGGGCCCTCGGGGTCCGGCAAGACGACGATCCTGCGTCTGGTGATGACCCTCGAGGAGCTCAGCGGCGGCTACATCCACGTGGGCGGGCAGCCCCTGCAGTACGAGGAATCCGGCGGCAAGCGTGTGCGGATCCCCGACCGTCAGCGGCGCCGCATCACCCAGCACATCGGCATGGTCTTCCAGCACTTCAACCTGTTCCCCAACATGACGGTGCTGGAGAACATCACGGAGGCCCCGATCCACGTGATGGGGCTGTCGAAGGCCGAGGCCGCCTCGAAGGCGGAGGGGCTGCTGGACAAGGTCGGCCTGGCCGACAAGAAGAACGCCCGGCCCTCGCAGCTCTCCGGTGGCCAGCAGCAGCGCGTCGCGATCGCGCGTGCGCTGGCCATGGATCCCGAGATCCTGCTGCTGGACGAGGTGACCTCCGCGCTGGACCCGGAGCTGGTCGGCGACGTGCTCGCGGTGCTCAAGGACATCGCCGCGGAGACGGACATCTCGATGCTGATCGTGACCCACGAGATGCAGTTCGCCCGGGACGTCTCCAACCGCGTGATGATGTTCGACCAGGGATCCGTCGTCGAGGAGGGTCACCCGGAGAAGATCTTCAGCGAGCCGGAGAACCAGCGTACGCAGGACTTCCTGCGCGCCGTGCTCTGACCCGCACCGTCCGCCGATCGGCCCGTACCGTGCTGCTGGGACGCTCGCGGTAGTCTGTGCCCGTTCGTTCCGCGCCGAGGCGGTCGCCCCAACTGCCGGCGGCCGTTCCCACGCGCCGCCGACCTCAGGAGGCCCCGTGCCCGAATCTGACGCCATTGCCGTCCCGACGTTGACGAGCGAGTTCCCCGTCGTCGGCGATGATCCGCATATCGATGCGCCGCTGCGTGCCACCGTGCGGCGTCTGTCCACGCTGCTGGGACGCACTCTCGCCGACCAGCATGGACAGGAGCTGCTGGACCTCGTCGAGCAGGTGCGCAAGCTGACCAAGGATGCCAAGGCCTCCGACGTCGAGGCCGACGCCCGCGACGTCCAGAAGCGCCTGGCGGAGCTGCCCCTGGAGCAGGCCACGGCACTGACCCGCGCCTTCACGCAGTACTTCCTGCTCGCCAACGCGGCCGAGCAGGTCTACCGGGTCCGGGCCCTGCAGGAGCGCCCCGCCGCGGACTCCTGGGTCCCGCGCACCGTCCGCGCCGTCCACGACGAGCTGGGGGCCGACGGTCTCCAGCAGGCGGTCGACTCACTCGATGTGCGCCTGGTCTTCACCGCGCACCCCACCGAGGCCTCCCGCCGCGCCGTGCTGACCAAGCTGCGCCGCATCTCCGACCTCCTCGAGGAGGAGACCGAGGAGGACACTCCCGAGCGCCGGCGCCAGGACCGGGATCTCGCCGAGCTGATCGAATCTCTGTGGCAGACGGACGAGCTGCGCCGCCAGCGGCCCACCCCGCAGGACGAGGCCCGCAACGCCCTGTACTACCTGCGCCAGATCTACCGCCAGACGATGCCGGAGATGCTCGATGACCTCCGCGACGAGCTGCGCGCCCACGGCGCCGAGCTGCGTGACGGTCAGGTGCCCCTGCGCTTCGGCTCCTGGATCGGCGGCGATCGCGACGGCAATCCGTACGTCACCGCCGAGGTCACCCGCGAGGTGCTCGCGCTGCAGGCGGAGACCGCGATCGACATCGCCATCGAGGCCATCTCCGATCTGATTCTCGATCTGTCCGTCTCCAGCGCCCTGACGGGCGAGGACGAGCAGCTGCGCGCGAGCCTGGCCGAGGACCTCTCGCACGGCGGCGATGTCGACGTCGACGAGATCCAGCAGGAGATGTACGACGAGGAGCCCTACCGGCTCAAGCTCGGCACCATGCGGGCCAAGCTGCGCGCGACCCGCGAGCGGATCCGCTCCGGGGCGCCGCACGTGCCCGGCAAGGACTACGGCGACAGCGAGGATCTCCAGGCCGACTTCCGCGTCCTGCGCGAGGCCCTGCACCGCCACCGTGGGGTGCGCGCCTCCGACGGCGCCCTGGCCATCACCCAGCACGTGCTGGCCGGCTCGGGCCTGAACCTGGCGGCGCTGGACGTGCGCGAGCACTCCGAGAAGCACCACGAGGTCCTCGCCCGGCTCTTCGACCGCGTCGGCGAGCTGGACCGCCCCTACGCGGAGCTCAGCCGTGCCGAGCGCACCACGGTGCTCGCCGCGGAGCTCGCCAGCCGGCGACCGCTGGTGGGATCGGCGATCACCGAGGACGAGACGATCCTCGACGACGCCACGCGCACCACCTACAACGTGTTCCGCGAGATCCGCGGTGCCCACCGGCTGTACGGGACCTCCGTGATCGAGACCTACATCGTCTCGATGACCCACGGGGCCGACGACATCCTGGCCGTCGCACTGCTGGCCCGCGAGGCCGGTCTGATCAGCATCCCTGGCGGGGACGAGAACCGCGCCGACATCGGCTTCGTGCCGCTGCTGGAGGAGGTGGGCGAGCTCCGCGCCGCCGGCGAGATCCTCGACGAGCTGCTCAGCGATCCCTCCTACCGCGAGATCGTGCGCCTGCGCGGGGACCGCCAGGAGGTCATGCTCGGCTACTCGGACTCCAACAAGGACTCCGGCGTGATGACCAGCCAGTGGGAGATCCACCAGGCCCAGCGCCGCCTGCGCGACGTCTCGGCCCGGCACGGGGTCACCCTGCGCCTGTTCCACGGTCGCGGCGGTTCCGTCGGCCGTGGCGGCGGCCCGACGTACGACGCGATCCTGGCCCAGCCGTACGGCGTGCTCGAGGGCGAGATCAAGTTCACCGAGCAGGGCGAGGTCATCTCCGACAAGTACACGCTGCCCACGCTGGCCCGGGAGAACCTGGACCTGTCACTGGCCGCGGTGCTGGAGGGCTCGGCGCTGCACACGGAGCCGCGCACCACTCCCGAGCAGCTGGAGCGCTTCGGCGACACCATGCAGACCGTCTCGGACGCGGCCTATGCGCGCTATCGCACTCTGGCGGATGATCCGGACCTGCCCGAGTACTTCGTGACCTCCACCCCGGTCGAGCAGCTGGGCGAACTCAACATCGGGTCCCGGCCGTCCAAGCGCGCCACCTCCGACAAGGGACTGGATGGACTGCGGGCGATTCCGTGGGTGTTCGGCTGGACGCAGTCACGCCAGATCGTGCCGGGCTGGTTCGGCGCCGGCTCCGGTCTGAAGGCGGCGCGCGAGGCGGGGCTGGAGCCGGACCTGCACGACATGCTGCGCAACTGGCACTTCTTCCGCACTGTGATCAGCAACGTGGAGATGACGCTGGCGAAGACGGACATGCAGATCGCCGCGCACTACGTGCATTCGCTGGTGCCGGAGCGGCTGTGGCACCTGTTCGATCGGATTCGCGAGGAGTATGAGCTGTCGGTCGCCGAGATCGAGCGGCTGACCGGGGTGCTGGGCCTGCTGGACAACCAGCCGGTCCTCAAGCGCACGCTCGCCGTGCGTGACCGCTACCTCGACCCGATCTCCTACATGCAGGTCGCGATGCTCCAGCGGGCCCGGGCCGTCACCGCGCGCGGCGAGGAGCTCGACCCGGACCTGCAGCGGGCGCTGCTGACCACCATCAATGGTGTGGCCGCC
This sequence comes from Brachybacterium sp. GCM10030252, assembly GCF_042666535.1. Classification (NCBI taxonomy): domain Bacteria; kingdom Bacillati; phylum Actinomycetota; class Actinomycetes; order Micrococcales; family Dermabacteraceae; genus Brachybacterium; species Brachybacterium sp. GCM10030252. Next base: position 199,067 of record NZ_JBHTDM010000003.1, read on the forward strand.
GGCCTGAAGAACACGGGCTGAGCTTCCGGCGGCCGCTCACTCGGGCGGCCGCCGAAGCTCTCCGTCGCCTCGAGATCCCGCGGGTTCGCGACTGCCGAGGTCGTTCAGCGCTTCGGCAGCGGGCGCTCCATGACGTCCATCTCGAGGTCCTGCACCGCCAGGTCGTCCGGATCCCCGGGGAAGGGGACGGCGGTGCCGGTGCGGACGAATCCGTGCCGCTGGTACCAGGCGTGCAGCTCCGGGCGCTCCTGAAGCACCTGGATCACCAGGACCGCCACGCCCGCGTTCGCGAGCAGCGCCGCCTGCGCCTCGAGGAGCCTGCCGCCGAGGCCCTGACCCTGAGCGGGGGGTGGACGGCGAACAAGCCCAGTTCAGCACGTGAGAGCTGTTCGCTGCCGGTGGCTGATCCGGTCTCCGTGCGGGTGTAGCAGCAGCCCACTAGCTCCCCGTCGGCCTCGGCCACCAGCAAGGTCACGGCGGGATCGGACAGCATCGTGCGCACCTCGGCCTCGTCTGCGCGCGCTCCGCGGACGAGGTGGGCCTCGGTCGTCCAACCGCCCTCACCTCGGTAGGCCGCCTGGACGACGTCCACGATCGCCGGGACATCGCCCGTGCGGGCGTCGCGGATCTCCAGGGCAGTACTGGCAACGGTGCCCGCCTGCGGCCCCGGCGCTCGGGGCGTGTCAGCCCGCCCCTGCCAGGCGCTGTTGCGGGTTCGAGATTGCTGAGCGTTCATCAGAGCACTCCATGGCGGTCCAGCTCGGCCAGCAGGCCGTGCCCGTCGGGTGCCTGGACCGTCAGCGGCGCCTCACCCGCGTGGCGATACTGCTCCAGCGGCCGCAGGCTTCCGTGGGCCAGCAGCTGCTCGGACTCGGTCAGGCGGCGGATTGCGATCGCCTCCACCAGCTCGGGGCGGCGGGCGGAGAAGGAGGCGTAGATCGACGGATCGTGCTGGCCGTCGTCGCCGACGAGGATCCACCGCATGTGCGGGAAGGACTCGGCAAGTCGCTCGAGGGCCTGGACCTTGTGGTCGCGGCCGGAGCGGAACAGGCCGGTGTTCGTCGGGCCCCAATCGGTCAGCAGCAGCGGCCCGTCGGGGTAGCCGTTCTTGTACAGGAATCGTTTGAGCACGGGGAACACGTTCCAGGCGCCGGTGGAGAGGTAGACGACCGGCAGGGAGGGATGGCGCCGGGCGATGCGCTGGTACAGCATCGGCATGCCCGGAACGACCTGCCGTGTGGACTGGTGGACGACGAAGGCATTCCAGAACGCCAGTAGCGGCCGCGGCAGCCAGGTCACCATCACGGTGTCATCGATGTCGCTGACCAGACCCACGCGCGCCTCCGGGGAGAACACGGTGATGTCGGCGGTGACCTCGTTGCCCGGGACCGTCCACAGCACTGCGCGGTGGGTGCCCGGCTCCAGCGCGACGTCGAACTCCGCGTCGACGATGCCGGTGCGGTCCGCCCGCACGCGGAACTGACGGTCACCGATCAGGACGTGGACGGTGCGGTTCGGCGCCACCTGGCCGGCGAAGTTGCGCCAGCCGCGCACCGCCATGGTCCGCATGTCATGGACAGGTTGGTCGTGGAAGTCCGCCGGGGTGCCGGGGGAGGCGTAGAGGACCTTGGCCAGCACCCGCACCCGGCCGGAGGTTCCGTACCCATGGAAGGGCTGCAGTCGCAGATCCCAGCCGAGCCGGCGCAGGGCGCTGCCGACCGTGACGTTCTTGGCGTCCTCGAGCCGGGCGGCCCAGTGGGGGCGGCCCCGGTCCGATCTCGCCCCGACGGTGCGCAGCACGGCGCGCGGGGAGGGGACGCGGGAGACCACGCGCCGCGAGAGGGACACCGGGCCTCAGAGGGCGCGGGACATCTTCAGCCAGGCACCATCGGGATCGTCCTCGACGACCTCCCACCGATCACCGGTGTCGACGAAGCCGAGGCTCTCGTACAGCGACTGGGCGACCTCGTTGCCGGGGCCGACGTACAGCGTGACCGTGTCCGCCCCGTCCTGGCGGGCCCAGTCGAAGACGGCCTCGGCGAGATTCTGGGCGATGCCGGACTTGCGGGAGTTGGGGGTCACCCACATCGCCTGCAGCTCGCGCTCGTTGTCGGGGGAGTCCTCCTCGTGGCGCGCGGCCACGACAGCGACCGGCTGCCCGTCCTCGACGGCGAGGAACCAGGCCGCATCGCGCACGCGCTGCTCCCACACGGAGTCCTCGTACGTCGACTCCGTGTCCCAGCTCTGGCCGAAGGCGGCCGGGTCGGTGCTGAGAGACCGGAGCCGGATCTCGCGCACCAGCGGCCAGTCGTCGTCTTGGGCGCGGATGATGTCGGCCATCGCTGTCCTCCTGAGCCGTCGTTGCGTCGTCACGGGCCATCGTGCCCTGGTGATCATGCCCTGGCGAATACGCCGGCGCGGGCCCGTGGCACCGCAAGCACTCCCTCGAGCATTGTAGAGGCCATGGCGAATCGGCGCTCACAGCCGCTGATCGTTGACACAATGGCGCTCATGACGTCCCTCCGAGTCCTGACCGTGTGCACCGGCAATGTCTGCCGATCCCCGGCCGCTGCCGTGATGCTGCGGGAGGCGATCCGGGCCGAGGGGCTCGAGGACAGCGTCGAGGTGGGCTCCGCCGGCACCAGTTGGGAGGCGGAGGGGATGCCGATGGACGACCGCACCGAGCTGGCGCTCGAACATGCCGGGTACACCCGTCCCTTCGAGCACACCGCGCGCACCATCCATCTCACCGAGATGATGGTCTGGGATGTCGTGCTGCCGATGACGGCCGAGCAGGCGCAGGCGCTGCGCCGCATGGCGGACCAGCTGCCCGAGGACAGGGCGGCGCCGGAGATCGTGCTGTGGCGGCGCTTCGATCCGACGGCGGCTCCCGAGCTGCTCGAGACGGATATTCCCGTCCCGGATCCGTGGTACGAGGGCCAGGCGGCCTTCGACCGCACGATCGTGGAGATGGAACGCAGCGTGCCCGAGATCATCGCGCACGTACGGGAGGTTCTCGCCCGGCGCTGAGCCGTCGGGTCCGGGGTACGCAGGGAACGGCTGCCCCGGCGAGGCGTTCGCCCCAGGGTCTCAGCGTCCCGCGCGCTTGGTTCCGCTGACGGAGGCCGCGCGCCGGCTCTGCCACGTGGCGCCGACGAAGCCGGCCGTGGTGAGGAAACCGATGCCGAGTGCGATGATCAGCACCTGCCGCATACGGCCGAACGCCGAGTTCTCATCATTCGAGGAGATGGCGTTGAGCAGCTGGACGACCGGCCCACCCTCTTGCGCGGCCGACGCCGGCTGCGGCTCGGGTGGTGGCGGAGGGCTCTGATCGCCGTTGCCGCCATTCACCTCGGACGTCTCCGGTTCCTCCGACGGGTCTTCGACCTCGGTGGTGCCCGACGAGGTGGATTCGGTGTCCGTGGTCTCCCTGGTGTCCTGGGCGTCGGAGCTGGATGGCTCCTCGCTGGGCGCGGCGGGAGCCGGCTCCTCCGGTTCCTCGTCCTGCGCCCGGGAGCGCTGAGCCGGCTCCTCCGATTCCTCGGTGGACTCTTCCGGAGGTTGCACGGAGGTGCCAGGGCGTTCTTCCTCCGAGGTGCTCTCCTCGGAGGGCTCTGACGTCGGAGTCGAGCTCGGGGACTCCTCCGCCGGCTCGGTCGTCTCGTCTGGATCCGTCGAGGGCGTCGGATCCTCGGTTTCCTCCGGGGTCGAGGGTGAGTCGTTCGGATCCGACGGGGTTTCGCCACCGCCGTCACTGGGTGACCCGGAGGGGTCCTGGGTGCCGGTGGGCTGATCCGAGCCCTCCGGATCGTCCGGAGTCGGAGAAGTGTTCGTCGCCGTGGGCGAGGGGTCAGGGGTCTTCGACGAGGTTTCGGTGACCGTGCTCTCCGAGCCGTCCTCCTCCGTCGTCTCGCCGTCGGTGGCGCCGGTCTCCTCGGCCGGATCGCTCTCCGTGGACTCGGTGCCCTCCGTGGAGTCGCTCTCCGGGGACTCCGGCTCCTGCTCGGTGCTCGTGTCGTCGCCGGTGCTCTTGTCACCGTCCGCCGTCGAGTCGGCGTCCTCGTTCTCGTCGCAGTTCGGATCTTGCAGCAGGCGAGGGATGAGCTCGCCCTCCGCGTCGGTCTCGCATCCGTCGCCGACGATCGCGTCGGGCTGCGTCGGGTCCTCGGCGGTCTGCTCGTCGGAGTCCGCTGTGGCGTCGGTGGCCTCGTCCTCGGTCGTCGACTCGTCCTCGGTCGTCGATTCTCCCTCGGTGGCCGACTCGGCGTCGGCCGTCTCGGAGTTCGGCTCGGGAGACGCCGGATCGTCGATGTCGACAGTTCGCGGGGTCGCGCTCTCGGCGGTCTCATCGGTCTCCGCCATGGCCGGAAGCGTCGCGGTGGGGAGCGCGATGGCGAGGGCAGCGGAACATGCACAAAGGCGTGTTCGCAGTCGCATCAGCGCGGTCCCCCCTCTCCTGGTCGCTGCCCCGCGGGCGCGTTCGACGTCATCTTCGGTGGGTCCGGCCGAGCATATTACCCTACCGAACTTTTACCTTCCGGGATCATCCTCCAAGCCGAGGGGCGGGGCGCGCAAGGGCTTGTGGATGGCGACACCCTAGGGTGACGGTCGCAATATTGACCGTGGCTTTACGCAGCCTTGACCACCCACCTGCGGAAATGCTGAGACTGGACGCGCATGCTCCCAGGGCACGGCGTCACAGCCCGAGACGTCACTCGGCGAGCGCGTCGTCCACGAGTGCCTTCGCCGCGTCCTGGACCTGCGCGAGATGCTCCTCGCCGCGGAAGGACTCGGCATAGATCTTGTAGATGTCCTCGGTGCCGGACGGGCGCGCGGCGAACCACGCGGACTCGGTGGAGACCTTCAGCCCGCCGATGGCTCCGCCCGACGGGGCCTCGGTGATCGCGGAGACGATGGGCTCGCCGGCCAGCTCGGTCGCGGTGACCTGGTCGGCGCTGAGCGCCTTCAGCTTCGCCTTCTGCTCCCGGTCGGCCGGGGCATCGACCCGCGCGTAGGCGCTGGCGCCGAACTCCTCGACCAGCTCGGCGTGCAGCGCACTGGGGGAGCGGCCGGTGACCGCGAGGATCTCCGAGGCCAGCAGGGCGAGGATGATGCCGTCCTTGTCGGTCGTCCATACCGACCCGTCGCGGCGCAGGAACGAGGCGCCCGCGCTCTCCTCCCCGCCGAAGCCGACGGAGGAGTCGATCAGTCCGGGAACGAACCACTTGAAACCGACGGGCACCTCGAACAGCTCGCGGCCGAGGGACGCGGTGACGCGGTCGATCAGGCCGGAGGAGACGAGGGTCTTGCCGACCTTCGCCCCGGCCGGCCAGTTCGGGCGGTGGGCGTAGAGGTAGTTGATCGCGGTCGCCAGGTAGTGGTTGGGGTTCATCAGGCCGGCGTCGGGGGTGACGATGCCGTGCCGATCGGAGTCGGCGTCGTTGCCGGTGGCGATGTCGAACTCGGAGCGCTTCTCGAGCAGGGACGCCATCGCCCACGGGCTCGAGCAGTCCATGCGGATCTTCCCGTCCCGGTCCAGCGTCATGAAGGACCACTGCGGGTCGACCTCGGGGTTGACCACGGTGAGGTCCAGGTCGTGCAGCTCGCCGATCTCGGCCCAGTAGTCCACCGCCGCGCCGCCGAGGGGATCCGCACCGATGCGCACCCCGGCCCGGCGGATGGCGTCGAGATCCACCACGCTGGAAAGGTCCTGGACGTAGGTGTGGAGGTAGTCGTAGCGGCCCGCATCCTGCAGGGCCTTCTGGCGCCCGTGGCGCCGCACTCCGCGCAGCCGGTCCGCCAGCAGCTCGTTGGCGCGGTCCGCGATCCAGCCGGTGGCCTCGGAGTCGGCGGGGCCGCCGTGCGGCGGGTTGTACTTGAATCCGCCGTCGCGCGGCGGGTTGTGGCTCGGGGTGACGACGATCCCGTCGGCCCGACCCGGGTCGCTCGCGGAGCGGTCGCGGTTGTGGACGAGGATGGCGTGGGAGACGGCGGGGGTGGGCGTGTACCCGTCCATCGTGTCGACCTGGGCGACGACGTCGTTGCCGGCCAGCACCTCCAGCGCCGTGTCGAAGGCGGGTCGCGAGAGAGCGTGGGTGTCCCGGCCGATGAACAGCGGACCGCGGATGCCCTGCCCGGCGCGGTACTCGACGATCGCCTGGGTGGTGGCGGCGATGTGGTCCGCGTTGAACGCGGTGTCGAGGGAGGAGCCGCGATGACCGGAGGTGCCGAAGCTGACTGCCTGAGCAGGATCGGCGGGATCCGGATGGAGGTCGTAGTACGCGTCCAGGAGCGCATCGACGTCGACGAGATCCTCGGGAAGGGCCTTCTGGCCGGCACGGGGGTGCATGCTCACCACTCCATCCACGGTTGCGGGGTCTGAGGTCACTCTAGGTCAGGGCGGCGCCGGGGGACCCGGCACGGGTCGTTCCCTGAGACGCGCGGTGACGGGACGGCACCGGCGACGGAGACGCCGCCACGAGGGGCGCCGGGACAAGCGGCACCGGGACAGGTGGCGCCGGGACAGGGAGCACCGGGGTCGTGGCGCGGCAGGTTCAGCCGCGCCGGGTGCGCACCAGCAGCACGATGCCCACGATGACCAGCACGAGGCCGGCCAGCCCGGCGAGCACGCCGATGATCGGTCCGATCAGCAGCGGTCCGGCCATGCCGAGCAGGCTGTACGGGCCGAGATACGCCGGGGCGTCGGTGCCGGTGCAGGAGATCGTCACCGCAGTGTCCTCGGTCGCGACGACGCCCAGCACCTGCTCGTACTCCGTTCCATCGCCGAACCTGGTGCGGCCGGAGGTGGGCACCGACGTGACGGCGTCCGAGCCCTCGGCGGTGCACTGCGCGTTCGCCGCATCCTCCGCGGGGACATAGACGATGACCATCTCGTTGGCGGCGACGTCGATCTCTCCGGTGCCGCCCTCGATCACAGCCGGCCCCTCGTCGGTATCGGCGACGATGGATCCGACGGACCACACGATGCCGCCGACGGTGGCCACGGGGCCGACGATCACCAGCAGGACCAGCCCGATGATCAGCGGCCACAGCCCGCGGCGCTTCGTGGGCCGTTCCGGCTGCGGCGGCTGCGGGGGCAGCGGCCCCGTCCTCGGCGCCGATCCGTCGGGAGCCCCCGGATCGCCGCCGTCACGGTCGAAGGGTCCGGCCGACGGGCTCGATGCGCCCCAGCTGTTGCCGGAGCCGGGAGCATCCGACCCGCTGCGCGGTCCCTGGCCGGGAGCCGGACCGGACGGGGCCGGGCCCGGAAGCCCATAGGTCGGACGCTTCCGCGGGCTGGGCGTCGAGGACTCGCCGTCGGACATCTGGACTCCTTCGCGATTCGGACGCCGCCCAGGATAGCCGCCGTTTCTCCGAGGAGCCCCGGCGCCGGCAGCCGCGGCCGCCGGCGGGCTCAGCCGATCTGCAGCTCGAGCATCACCCCGGACAGGGCGGCCGCGAACACGCCCGTCACCACCGGCGTGGTCAACCAGGTCACGACGATGGAGCGGGCGACCGCCCACCGGACGTGGCGCGGGCCCATGGCCACGCCCGCCCCGACCACGCTGGAGGCGAGGCTCTGGGAGCTGGAGATCGGGGACTCCAGGCCGAAGACGCCCAGCGTCATGAAGGCCACGGCCGAGGATTCCGCGGCCAGGCCCTGGGCGGTGGAGAGATCGGTCAGGCGCCGGCCGATGGTGCGGATGATTCGATGGCCGCCCATGAGCGTGCCGGCCGCCACGGCGACGGCCACGGGCAGCATGAGGGCCAGGGAGTCTCCGATGTGCAGGCCGGCGCTGGAGGTCGCGACGACGACCACGGCCAGGGGGAGGCGCGCGTCGCTGAGCCCGTGGCCGGTGGCCACCGCACCGGCGGAGACGGTCTGGGCGAAGCGGAGGTGCTCGATCCGCAGCCGCTCGCCCCTGCCCAGGGCGAGGATCCCGTGCATCAGCAGATAGGCGGCGAGAGCGGCGACCACGGGGCCCACCACGGAGACGACGAGGATCGCCGCCAGCCGGTCCCAGGCGGCGGCCGCGCCGATCGCGAGCGAGGCCCCGATGGTGCCGCCGTAGAACGAGTGCCAGGTCGAGGACGGCATCCCGTACCACCACGTGATGATCTCCCAGCTGAGCGTGGCGACGAGGATGGAGACCAGGGCCATCCCGAGCACATCGGGTGCCCCGCCGGCCTGCTCCGCCAGTTCGCCGAGCCCCAGCAGGCTGACGGCCCAGTGTGCGGTCACGGCGAGCAGCAGCATGCCCAGCAGGGCTCCGAGGAGGTTGAGGACCGCGGCCATGGCCAGCGCGGTCGACTCCTTCAGCGAGCGGGTCGTGATGGCCGTGGAGACCGCGTTCGAGGCGTCGTGGAAGCCGTTGACGTACGCCATGACCAGTGCCAGGACGAGGACGATCGCAAGCAGGGCCGGCGACACTCAGGCGTCCTTGACGCGCAGCAGATCCGCGAGCCGGGCGGTGTGCTCCTGCAGGGCGATGGTGCGGCCGACGGATTCGATCACGTCGTGCAGGGGCAGCACCTCGGTCATCGCGCCGCCGCGCTTGTAGACCTCGGCCAGGGACTGTCGCACCAGCCGGTCGCCCTGGCGCTTGAGCTTGCGGATCTGGGTGTAGTAATCAGCCAGCTCCTGCACCCGGCTCAGCGACCAGGTCGCCGTGACGGTCAGCTCCGAGGCGCGCTCGATGCCCGTGGCCGCCTCGAGCAGCGGAGCGGGCAGGGCGCCGACGCGCGAGAGGACCAGCAGCTCAGCGGTGTGGTTCATCGCATCGACGGTGTCCGCGATGGTCAGGGAGATGTCGTAGAGCAGCTCCGCCTCATAGGGCGTGATCAGCGAGCGCGCCAGACGCTGGGCGATGCGCCGGCCGAGCTCCTCGGCGCGGGTGGACTGGTCGTGCAGCTTCGGGGCGATGCGGGTGCGCTCGCGGTAGCCGTGGCCGACCAGCTTGGAATGGGTGTCGGCGGCCTGCACCAGGAGTTCGGCGAGATCGCCGAACAGGTCGTACATCGGGCGTTCGGTCCGCCGTGGGAAGAACTGCACCAACTCAGGCCGCCTCCCCGCGCCCGTCGGCGCAGTACCTGCATCCGCCGTGCCCGAGAGCGGGGCGCTTGCTGTCCGTGTGAAGCTGGGGCGCCGGACCGGGATGCGCCTGTCGGCGCGAAGGCCGCTCGAAGCGGCAAATGTTGGAGCCCGGGGCAACCGCGGCCCGGCGCCTGACCATCGTAGGACACGGCGGTCGGGTGGACGCAAGCAGGGCCGCGGCGGACATGGCGCGTGCCACGTCCGGCCGGATCCTGCCGGCCACGGACCTCAATCCAGCTGACCGGCCTCGGCGTGCCGTCCCGCGGCGGCCAGCTCCTCGCCTGTCCGCAGCAGCCGTTCGGCCTGCCGGGTGCGCTCGTCGTCGCGGTCGTCGTCGGCCAGATGGGCGGTGCCGTGGGCGACGAGCGTGGCCACCGCTCCGGCCCGGGTCAGGGCCAGGGCGAGGTCGCCGGTGAAGGCACCGCGCAGGATCTCGTCCATCGTGCGACGCACCTGGTCGACGTCCGGCGGCTCGGCGAACCCGGAGAGGTAGCGCAGACCGGGAATGGTGCGGGAACCGGCGCGGTAGCGGTGGACGACGTCCTCGCTGTGGTGCTGGACCCAGGTGTGCAGCACGTACAGGCGCCACAGCGCTCCCGGGAGGGTGGTGGCGGGCGAGCTCGACCACAGCGCGGCCAGGTCCGCGAGTCCGCCGTCGGCCGCGAGGTGCATCACGCGCTGGACCACCTCCGGGTCCGAGCTGTGGAAGACGCCGTCCAGCAGCGCCTGCGCGGAGTCGTGCGCCATCTCGGTCGAGGCCGACGGGTCCGGTTCTCCGGGGATGGCGTCCGCGGTGGCGGGGAACAGGGGGGCCGGGCGACGGAAGCGGGGAGAGTTCGATCCGTGGGAGGGCATGGACGAAACTGTACGCACCGTCCTGCCTGCGCGCACGGGCCGATGGGACGGGCAGACGGGGCGGGACGCAGGGGTCGACGGGCATGGCGCGGGCGGGCTCGAGCATCGAGGCGCATGGGTCACGGGCATGGGTGACGGGCATGGGTCGTGGGCATGGGGAGAAGGGCCCATCGACCTGGTTCGCCGCGAGCATTAGCCTGGCTTCATGACCATTCCCCGGCAGATCGGCCCCGAGACGGGGCCGCGCACCGTGTTGCCCGACTACTCCCGCAGCAGTGCCACGGTCCAGCGGATGGTCTCGGACCTGTCGGGCGCGAAGCGCGGTCGTCAGACCGCCCGTCACGGTGGCGGAGAGATCCGAGCGCTGTTCCCGGCCGCCGCGACCCGGGATACGGCCGTGCGCGCCGTCGTGTCCGCCGCCGCCCTGGGGACGGCGCTCGTGCTGGCGGCGATCGGCGTCGCGCTCTGGCTGACGGTCGAGGAGGGCCACTCACCGGGGATCGGCCGGCTGTTGGTCATGCTCTGCGTCGCTGTGGCGGCGCTGGTCCTGGGCCTGCTGGGACTGCGCTTCGGGGCCGTGGCCCTGGGGACGGCCCGTTCCCGCGTGGAGATCACCGAGGCCGGGCTGCGGGTGGTCGGCGCCGTGCAAGCCCGGGAGGTGCCGTGGGAGCGGATCCTCGCCGTCGAATCGCGAGTGGTCCACCCGGTGCACTGGCTGACAGCAGCGCTCCGACTGCGTGACGGCTCCCGCGTGGTGATGCCCGCGTTCGATCGCCACATCTGGACCTATGGTCAACCCTCCGGGCAGGACATCCGCTCCCTGCGCCGGGAGCTGCACCGCCGGCAGCGGGCGAGCGCCGGCCCGCTGTGAACGGCTGCGGCACGGGGCCGTCGGCGCTCTGCGCCCGGGCCGGCGAGCCCGGGCCGGCGCTCTGAGCCCGGGCCGCCGGCGGTCCGGATCGCCTCAGGCGTCAGGAGCCGAGGGGGCACGGCTGACGCCGTCCTCCCACAGCAGCCGGACCGCCTCGCCGATGTCCTCGCGGGCGACGTGGGAGACGTTCAGGATCCCCTCGTCGTCCAGCGGCAGATGGCCGATCCGCCATGAGCCGTCCTCCTCGGCGTGGAACATCATCGGCACCGCCTGGTCAGGGGCGGAGATATCGGTGCGGCGCAGCGACACGGTGCGCTCGTGGCCCTCGTCGAGGAAGGCGATGACGATGTCGGCGACGGAGGCCGGCACGTGCGAGCGGTCGGGCAGCGCGGAGACCGCGAAGGAGTCCAGCTCGTCCTGGGTGAGCATCAGGATCGCGTCGTTCGCCTTGATCACGAACGCCATCCGCATCGCCTCGCCCTCGGCCAGCGCGATGCCCAGCCACCGATCCGCGGCGGTCAGGGCCGTCGCCACCACCTGCCCCTCCTCGCCCAGAACCCACTGTCCATCGGTGGAACGCTCCACCTTGCCGCGCGCCCGCAGGCCCGAGGTGACTGCGGCGGTCACGAATTCCCTGGCCTCCTCGGGGGCGCTGCGGAGCCCGATCTGCTCCCGCGTGATCGCACCGTTCTCGGTCGCGCGCAGGCCCAGCATGAACTCGATCTCGTAGGCCGTGTAGATGGTGATCTGCTCGTCCGTCGCGGTGCCGGCAGTCGTCTCGCTCATGGAATCCCCTCGATGCTCGGTCCCGGGGCGCTGGCTCGCGCCGGGGTCGTTGACACCGGAAGCATGTCAGAGACCGGGCCCAGGACGCACGTCTCTGCCCGTCGGCGCGCACGGAACCAAGGGCGCCGCCTCAGCGTGAGCACGCCGCCTCAGCGTGAGCACGCCGAGTCAGAGTGAGCGCACGGCGCAGCCGGCGCTCTGCACGGCGTCGGTCAATGCCTCGCCCCGGACCATGGACCGAAGCCTCTCGATGTCCTGGTGGACCGGCCGATCGCGCTCGATCAGGACGTTCTCGCCGCTGCGTGCCGATCGGGCGATAAGGTCGCAGAATGACGGAGCGAGGCGCGGACCGAGAGGCGGGATCGCTCGCGGTCGATGATCTCGGCAGTGACAGCGTCCGCGCGGTCTACCGCGATCTGCTGCGGTTCGGGCCCCGCTCTCGCAGCGAGCTGACCTCCCGGCTCGGGCTGTCCGCCCCCACGGTCACCCGGGCGACACGCGAACTGCTGGACGCCCACCGTCTGCGTTCGCTGGAGAGCGTCGTGCGCCCCAAAGGGCGCCCGCACCAGCCCCTCGACATCGAGGAGAACCTCGGCCCTCGCTTCATCGGGGTCAAGGTCACCGCCGACGAGATCCACGCCATGGTCACCACGGTGCGCGGCAACGCTCTCGAGACCCTGGTGCTGCCGTTGGCCGATACCTCCCCCGAGACCGTGCTGACCTCGATCGCGACGCCCGTCGCCGCTCTCGCCGAAGCGCATCCGCGCCTGACCGTGGTCGGGGTCAGTCTCGGCGGCCGCGTCGCCGATCGCCGCACCGTCCTCTCCTCCACCCTGCTGGACTGGAGCGAACCGGTGGAACTCGCCGCGGCGCTCGAAGCGCGCCTGGACCTCCCGGTGGTCGTCGAGAACGACCTGCTGGCGATGGTCCACGGGCTGCACTGGTTCGGCATCGGCCGCGCGTATCGTTCCTTCGCCGTGCTCACGATCGGTGCCGGGGTGGCGATCGGCACCGTCCTGGACGGCCGGGTGGTCGAGGGGCACACCCGCCTGGCGGGACTGACCGAGCGGCTCCCCGTCGGCCTCGACCGGGACGGCGCGCTGCTGACGGTCGGCCGGGCGGCCCGCACCGACCAGGTGCTCGCGCGCGCTCGCGAGGCGGGGATCCTCACCGCCGAGCAGGGCGTGGACGATCTGCGCCGGCGCGTGGCCGACGGTGACCGGGACGCCCTCGATCTCGTCCGGGGCCTGGCCCGCGCGCTCGCCTCCACCGCGGCCACCATCACCGCCCTGGTGGATCCCGAAGCCATCGTCCTCGGCGGGGAGACCCTCGACCTGGTCCGAGCCGCCGATCCGCTCTTCGAGGACGTGCTGCGCACCGACCTCGCCCCGGCCCAGCGCGACATCGTGGTGCGTGACCTGCCGGGCGACTTCGACGAGTGGGCACGGGGCGCAGCCGTGATCGCCATCCAGGAGTTCGTCGGCCCCGACGCCTGATCCGCGGGTGGCGGCGGCCGGGGCCGGGAGTCACTCGAACAGAGCGTTGACCCTCTCGTTGTACGCGGCGAAATCCGCCCCGTCGATCCGCCGCATCCAGCACTGGTCGAACGCCGGCTGCATGATCGACATGATCGAGGCGGAATTCTCCACCAGCGGGTACAGGCCCGTCTCGCCGTTCTTCACGCGGTCGGTGAACGGGGTGACGTCCAGCCCGTCGGCGGCGTAGCTGTCGATCGCGGTCTGCGTGCCCACATCGGTGGAGGGGAAGAACGGGGCGCGCTCGCCGATGATCCGCTGGGCCTCATCGGACGCGAGGTAGGCGATCAGGCGCGCCGCCTCCTCCTTGTTCTCCGATTGCGCGGAGATCGAGTCCCCGAGCCCGTTGAACATCGAGACCGGGTGCCCGAGCGGCCCGGCCGGCAGCGGGGCGATGCCGAGGTCGATGCCCTCGACGTTGTTGTAGGTGGTGATCATCCAGGAGCCGTCCGTGGCCAGGGCGGAGGAGCCGGACTGCAGCTGGGTCTGGGGAGGGCTGGAATCCCCGAACGTCCCGAACGGAGCCATGAAGCCCTTGTCGACCAGCCCGAAGTACCAGTCGATCGCAGCCACGAAGCGCTCGTCGTCGTAGTTGAATCGGGTGCCCCAGGTCTCCTCATCGGTGAACGTCCATCCGGTCATGAGCGCGAAATGCCCCCACGTGGTCTGGCCGACGTAGTCGGTTCCCGGCGCCACGGCCAGGCCGTACCGGGCCACGTTCGCCGGATCGAAGCCGTCCTGGTCCCCGCGCACGCCGTTGGCGTCCACGCTCAACCGCGCCAGCATCTGTTCGAAGCTGCCGCCGTCCTCGGGGTTCCAGTCCAGGTCCTCCAGGTCCTCGGGGCTGAGCCCCTCCTCCTCGATCATGGCGCGGTCGTACATCACGGCGATCGTGTCGTAATCCTTGGGGATCCCGTAGCGCGCACCGTCCGGGCCGGTCCACAGCTCCTGCAGGCCCTCCTGGAACCGGTCGGCCGGCAGGTCGTCGAGGGGCCCGATCCCGTCCAGCGGCGAGATCACACCGAGCTCGAGGAACTCGGGATACCTAGCCAGGTGATCCGCGAAGGCGTCGGGGCCCGCTTCGGCCACGAAGCTGGCCGTCAGCTTCGTCCAGTAGTCCTCCCAGCCCAGCTGGGTCACCCGCACGAAGACGTCGGGATTCTCCGCCATGAAGGCGTCGATCGCCGCGGAGTAGGCGGGCAGTTGGTTGGCATCCCACAGCCAGTAGTCGATCTCGGTGGCGCCGGCGGGGGCAGCGACACCTCCGCACGCGGTCAGCGTGCCGGTGCCGGCGGCGCCTGCGGCGAGGGCAGCTGATCCCTGCAGCAGACGGCGGCGGCTGACGGCACCGCCGCCGCGGGCCGCGGACGGGGTGCGGGAGACGGGGTCGCGGTGGTTCCTGATACTCATGCCGGGGTACCTCACTTGATGCCGCTGAAGCCGATGGAATTGACGATCTTCTTCGCGAACAGCGCGAACAGGATCAGCATGGGCGCGGCCGCCACCAGGGTCGCCGCCATCAGTCCGGACCAGTCGGGGCCGGTCCCGGGGGCCTGCGCCCGGAAGACGCCGAGGGCGACGGTGAGCACTCGGGACTGGTCGGTGTAGGAGACCATCAGCGCCCAGAAGTACTCGTTCCACGCCGTCATGTACGTCAGCAGGGCCAGCGTGGCCAGCGGAGCGCTGGACATCGGCAGGATGAGAGTGAAGAACACCCTGACCTTGCTGGCGCCGTCGATCAGAGCGGCTTCCTCGACCTCGCGGGAGATGTTGTTGAAGAACTGGCGCAGGAAGAAGATCGCGAAGCTGGAGATGAACAGGGTCGGCAGCATGATCCCCAGCAGCGTGTCCACCAGGCCCAGGTTCTTGATGAGGATGAAGTTGGGCAGCAGCGTGAAGATCTGCGGGATCATCAGCGAGCCCAGGAAGATCATGAACACGGTGTCCCGCCCGCGCCAGTGCAGACGCGAGAAGGCGTAGGCGGCCATCGCGCACGAGAACGTCTGGACCACGGTGATGGTGGTCGCGACGATCACCGAGTTCAGCAGGTAGCGCCAGAAGTTGATCGAGGCGCCCGAGCCTCCCTCGGAGATCGCGGTCTCCACGTCCTGCATGCCGAAGACTCGCTCGAAGCCGCCGGTGTTCAGGCCCACGGGAAGCAGGCTGGCCGGATCGGTGCCCAGGGCGTTGTTGCTGGAGAGCGCTGTGCGCAGCATCCAGTAGAAGGGGAACAGGGTGATCAGCAGGAAGATCACCATCACGGCCCAGGCGAGGATCTTGCCCCAGGGGATGCCGCGGCGGGGCCTCGTGATGGCGGAGTCGGCGGCGCGCGGCCCGGTGGGGGAGCCCTCGCGGACGTCGTCGGTGACCGGATGCGGTGCGGTGGTCATGATGTCCTCCCTCAGTCCAGGTCCGACTGGCCGGCACGGGTCATGCGGTATTGGGCGAAGGTGATCACCATGAGGATCACCAGCAGCGCCATGGACAGCGCCGCGGCGTACCCGAACTGGTACTGGCCGAAGGCGTTCTCGTAGATGTACATCTGCAGCACCTTCGAGGCGTCGGCGGGGCCGCCCTGGGTGGTCACCGAGACGGTGTCGAAGACCTGGAAGGACCCGATGATCGACATGATCAGCACGAGCGCGAGGATCGGTCGCAGCAGGGGCAGCGTGATCCGGCGGAACAGGCTGATCTCACCGGCCCCCTCGGTGCGGGCGGACTCGTAGAGGTGTCCGGGGATCGACTGCAGTCCGGCGAACAGCAGCAGAGCGGTGTACCCCATGTGGCGCCACACGTTGACCAGCGCCACGGTGGGGATCACCCAGGTCTCGCTGGACCAGAACGCGACCGGATCGAAGCCGATCCACTGCAGGAAGATGTTGAAGATGCCCAGCTGGGTGTCGAGGATCCACAGGAAGACGATCGCCGCGACGACGTTCGAGACCAGGTACGGGGCCAGCACCAGCGAGCGCAGGATCGTGGACTGGGTCAGGCGCTGCATGAGCACGGCGATCACCAGCGCCACCACGGTCTGGACGCCGATGTTGATGACCACGTACAGCACCGTGACCTTCAACGAGTTCCAGAACACCGGGTCGCTGAGCATGGCCCGGTAGTTCTCCAGCCCCACCCACGTGGGCGGGGTCAGCGTGGTGTACTCCGTGAAGGAGTAGTAGATCCCGGTCAGCAGCGGCCACACCAGGAACACCAGCAGGCCGACGGAGGCCGGCGCGATGAACAGCAGCGCCAGCTTCGTATCGTCCGGATGCCGGCGGCGGGTGGGGGCCGACCGCGTCGACGTCGTCGCGGTGGACATGGCTACCTTCTTTCGATCGGGTCGCCCGGACCACCTGGCCCGGGCAGATGGTCAGTGCATCGGGCGCGGGAGATGTCGATCAGCAGGGCCTGCTCGGGATCGAGCAGGGGAGCGGCGAGACCCGAGTGGGTCAGAGCGGCGCCGGGGACGAGCAGGCCGTCCTCCTCGGCGGCTCGGGTCATCCACGGCGGCATGGTCAGCCCCGACGGCCGCGGGCCGATCCGGACGGGGCGCAGACGATAGGTGGCCGCCGGATCCAGGCCGGGGAACCGGAGCCGCTCGTGCTGGGACTCGGCGGACCGGCCGACGGCGGCGAGCGAGAACACGGCGCTGCCGCGGTCGGCCGCGACGACCCCGTGGACCCACAGGGCGCTCTCGCCACGATCGGCCCGCACCAAGTCACCGGTCAGCAGCAGCTCGCGGCGAGAGGTGTAGAAGGCGATCCACTCGCGCAGCTCCTCCAGCTCCTCCTCGGTGGCGGCCGCCAGGTCCCATTCGATGCCGAGGTGGCCGAACACGGCGGTGGCGGCGCGGAAGCCGAGGGTGTGCAGGCGGCCGGTGCTGTGCGACCGGCCGGAGGCGATGTGGCTGCCCATCAGCTCCAGTGGGATCAGCTGGGAGGTCCAGCGGTTCATCTGCTGGCGCTCGAGCGGGTCGATGCAGTCCGAGACCCAGACCCGGTCGGTGCGTTCGAGGATCTCGAGGTCCACGCGGGCGCCGCCGGACGAGCACGATTCGATCTCCAGGCCCGGATGAGTCGCCTTCAGCTCATCCATCAGCCGGTACGTCGCGAGGGTCTGCTCGTGGACGGCGGCGCGGCCGGTGGCGCGGGTGGCCGCCTCCAGCAGGTCGCGGTTGTGGTCCCACTTGAGGTAGTCGATGTCGTAGGTCTCCAGCAGCGCCGACATCTGGTCGCGCACGTGGGCGTAGGCGGCGGGGATCGACAGGTTCAGCACCTGCTGGTGGCGTGATTCCAGCGGGATCCGGTCCGGAGCGGGGGCCATGATCCACTCCGGGTGGGCGCGGGCGACGTCGGAGTCCTCGTTGACCATCTCGGGTTCGAACCACAGTCCGAATTCCATGCCCAGGCCGCGCACGTGGTCGATCAGCGGGCCCAGCCCGTCGGGCCAGACGTCGGCCGACACGATCCAGTCGCCCAGCCCCGAGGTGTCGTCGCGCCGGGACCCGAACCAGCCGTCGTCCAGGACGTAGCGCTCGACGCCCAGCGCGGCGGCCCGGTCGGCCAGATCCGTGAGCCGGGCCAGGTCGTGGTCGAAGTAGACGGCCTCCCAGACGTTCAGGGTGACCGGCCGCCGGGGATCGACATGGTGCGGGCGGGAGCGCAGATGGCGGTGGAAGCGGTGGGCCACGTCGTCGAGCCCGGCCCCGTAGGAGGCGTACAGCCAGGGGCCGACGTACTGTTCGCCGGCTCCCAGCCGTACCTCGCCGGGTAGCAGCAGCTCGCCGCCGCCGAGGAGACGGGTGCCGGTGTTGATCTGTTCGGCCAGGTGGCGATGGTTGCCGGAGTGGGCGGTGTGGACGGCCCAGGCTTCGCCGGTGCGGAACCCCAGGCCGGGCCGGGCGGCGTGCAGGACGTGGGTGGCGTCTGCGCCGGTGCGACCGCGCCGGTTCTCACGCAGGTGGGTGCCGACGGTGAAGCGACTGCGCTGCGGGGTGCGCTCCTTGCCCCAGCGGCCCGCGAAGTCCAGCAGCTCGTCGGCGTCGCCCGGGACCGGCAGGGCGAGGGTGAGCTCGTCGAGGTCGTACGGCGTCTCGAGGGTGTTGGTCAGGGCGGCGCGCAATCGCAGCAATCCGGACTCGAGCAGCTCGATGTCCAGGGCGACGGCCAGGCCGAGGTTCTCGTCGGCCAGATCGACACGGAGCCGGGCAGGACCTGTCTCCACGTGCGGCTCGGTGAGCGGCCGGCCCTCGAGGTGCAGCGACCGCGTGACCAGGCGCGGCGCCCATCCGGAGCCGTCGGCCCGTGAGCCGGTCAGGCCGGGGCGCCCGATCCAGCCGTCGCACTGCTGAGGGATGATCCCGAGGCGCACCGGGACGTCCACGGCGTTGTTGGGCACGACGTCGACGGCAGCCTCGCACAGCGCGTCGAGTGCGGCCGCGCCCAGAGCTGCCGACCGGTTCGGAGGTTCCGGTCCGCCCGCGGTGCCCGGCTCTCCCGCAGTTCCCGGTTCGCGCGCAGTTCCCGTCGGCCCGTCGCCGCCACTGACGCCGAGAGCCGCGCCCCAGTGGACGATCGCCGGGATCCGGCCGTCGGTGACATCGAGGACCAGCGAGACCCCGGCCGCGGTGAGATGGACTCGGTGGGTGGCGCCCGCTCGGGGAGCGGTCACGGCGGTGTCCACGGGCGTCCGGCGTGGGGACATCATCGGCCTCCAGATGGGGCGGCGGCACGGTCCGGCGGGGTGGATGTCGACGGCGACAAGGACGGACCGTTAATTGAAACTATGAAACTAAACCTGCCGACGGACGTCAAGAGCCCGGCGGCACGCGATGCGGTCATGTCCTCGCCGAGGGGGCGTGCGGCGCTACGCTGGCGCTCACCCGATCCGGCCCCAGGAGTCCCAGATGATCTTCACCCAGTCCTCGAAGCTGCGCGACGTGTGCTACGAGATCAGGGGACCGGTGCCCGCCGAGGCCGCCCGGATGGAGACCGAGGGTCACAAGATCCTCAAGCTCAACATCGGCAATCCGGCGCCGTTCGGTTTCGAGGCGCCCGACGAGATCCTCGTCGACATGATCCGGAACCTGCCCACCGCACAGGGCTACTCGGACTCCCGAGGCATCCCGGCGGCGCGCCGGGCGGTCGCGCAGTACTACCAGACGCGCAGCATGCCGGGCATCGAGCTGAACGACGTCTACCTCGGCAACGGGGTCTCCGAGCTGATCCAGATGGTGTGCCAGGCCCTGGTCGACGACGGGGACGAGATCCTCATCCCGCAGCCGGACTATCCGCTGTGGACCGCCGCGGTGTCGCTCGCCGGGGGCCGGCCCGTGCACTACCGCTGCGACGAGGAGTCCAGCTGGTGGCCCGACGTCACCGATCTCGCCGACAAGGTCACCCCGCGCACCAAGGCGATCGTGGTGATCAACCCCAACAACCCCACCGGGGCCGTCTACCCCGAGCACGTGCTGCGCGACATCGTCGAGGTCGCGCGCAAGCACGGACTGATGATCCTGGCCGACGAGATCTACGACAAGATCCTCTACGACGACGTGGTCCACACCCCGGTCGCCTCGCTCGCCCCCGACCTGTTCACGATCACCTTCAACGGACTCTCGAAGGCCTATCGGGTGGCGGGATTCCGCGCCGGCTGGATGACGCTGTACGGACCCAAGGACGACGCCACCAGTTTCATCGAGGGCCTGGACGTGCTGGCCAACATGAGGCTGTGCCCCAACGTGCCCGCCCAGCACGTGGTGGCCACGGCGCTGGGCGGCTACCAGTCGATCAATGACCTGCTGCTGCCCGGCGGCCGGCTGCGGGAGCAGCGGGACGTGGCCTACGAGGGCCTGAGCCAGATCGACGGGGTCAGCGTCGTCAAGGCCCAGGGCGCGCTGTACATGTTCCCCAAGATCGACCGCGAGATGTACGCGATCGAGGACGACGAGCAGTTCGCCTACGACCTGCTGCGTTCACAGAAGCTGCTGGTCACGCACGGCACCGGCTTCAACCTCGACACCTCGGACCACTTCCGGCTGGTCACGCTGCCCCACGCGGAGCTGCTGGCCGACGCCGTCGACCGCATCGCCGACCACCTCGCCTCGATCCGCCGCTGACCGCGCCGGCCGGCCCAGCGGCACGGCGGACCGTGCCTGCGTCCACAGCGGACCGTGCTTCTGGCCGGACCGTGTCCGTCAACGGGACGCTCATCGCATCTGCCGTGCACATCTCACGGCAGATGCGCCAGGCGTACCGCGCGTGGACAGTCGGCGGCGCGAGCGGGCTCGGACGGGCTGGTAGGTGGCCGCGGCCAGCCCAGGCAGGCTGGAAGGTGCGGCCTGCCGCGGGCAACCCGGGCACGTGGTGCCTGGCGCGAGCGTCCCGGGCGCGGTGCGCCGGATCCGGCACTTCGTCAGGCGCGGGAGGGCTCCTGCATGCCTTCGCGGGAGACGCGGACCATCTCCTCGCGCTCGACGACCTTGATGCGGGCACGGGGCTCGCCGTCGGCATCGACCGCGGCGGCGCCGAGGCTTCTCTCGTGCTCGTCGAGGCTGGTCCAGCCCTCCCAGGTCGTGTACTGCACGCCCCGGTCCTCGAGCAGGCGCAGGATCGCGTCCTCCTCCCGTTCGGGCGCGGCGGAGAGAGTGCCGGCGGCGATGTCCTCGTGCAGCGAGTTGATGGTCTCGATCGCGTCGGACTTCGTGGCGCCGATCAGGCCCACCGGGCCGCGCTTGATCCAGCCGTTGGCGTAGACGCCGGGCACCACGGTGCCGTCGGCCTCTGTGACGCGACCGGCGACGTTGTGGATCACGCCGCGCTGGGGGTCGTAGGGGACGCCCGGCAGCTCGGAGCCGAAGTACCCCACGGCGCGGTAGACGGCGCCCAGCTCGTAGTCGATGTACTCGCCGGTGCCCTCGACGCGACCGTCGGCGTCCAGGCGGGTGCGCTCGAAGCGCATGCCGGTGACCTTGCCGTCCTCGCCGAGCACCTCGACGGGGCGGTGCCAGAAGTGCATGTGCAGCCGGCGCTGGACGGGGCCGCCGTGCATGTCGGTGGGCTCCTCGCCGGCGGCCTCGCGGCGCTGCTGCTCCGAGAGCCACCCGGCGAAGGTCGAGACGACCTGGTCGGTGCGCTTGTCCGCCTTGATCGCCTCCCACTCGGCCTCGGTGATCTGCTCGAGGTCGCGGGGGTCCATGACGACCTGCAGGCCCTTGGGGTGGGCGAGCTCGCGGGCCTCCAGCGGCGAGAACTTGGTCTGCGCGGGGCCGCGACGGCCGAAGATGTGCACGTCGGTGGTCGGGGCGGCGCGCAGACCCTCGTAGACGTTGGCGGGGATCTCGGTGCGCAGCAGCTCGTCGGCGCTCTTGGAGAGCACGCGGGAGATGTCGAGGGCGACGTTGCCGTTGCCGATCACCGCGACCTGCTCCGCCTCGAGCGGCCAGGTGCGCGGGTAGTCCGGGTTGCCGTCGTACCAGGCGACGAAGTCGGCGGCGCCGTAGGAGCCCTCCAGCTCGATGCCGGGGATGTCGAGGTCGGCGTCCTTGAGGGCGCCGGTGGCGAAGATGACCGCGTCGTAGTGGGCGCGCAGGTCGTCGGCCGTGAGGTCCGTGCCGAACTCGACGTCCCCGAGGAAGCGGATGTCGCCGCGTCCCAGGATGCGGTGCAGGGCGGTGATGATGCCCTTGATGCGCGGGTGGTCGGGGGCGACTCCGTAGCGGATCAGGCCGAAGGGCGCGGGGAGGCGGTCGAAGAGGTCGATGCTGACCTCGAGCTCACCGCTCTTGACCGGCTCTGAGCGCAGCAGGGTCTCGGCGGCGTAGACGCCGGCCGGGCCGGAGCCGATGACTGCCAGACGGAAGGGCTGCTGGGAGAAGGACATCTCACCTCGGTCTCGTGGCGCAGGAGCGCCGGGTCGGGTGCGTCGTCGAGCGCGCGAAGATTTCCGCACCACTGTATACGCGAAAATCGTGGCGTTCCCGGCCGGTGTGAGCTGGCAGACGCCTCGTGGCCCGGCCCGCGTCGCAGGGACGCGATCCGAGCCCATGCGAGCCGATGCGGTCAGCGGGCGTGACCTGGACCTTCGCCGCCGCGCCGTCCAGGACGCCGGCCGACGCAGCGGTTCTCGGCGCCGTGAAGGCCGAAGTCGGCGGATGACGCCGCGTGACGGGCGCGCTCAGCATCGCCGGGCTCGATCCGCCTCGCCCGATGCCGCGCCACGGGCTCCCGCCCCTCAGGGATCAGCCGCGCCCGTCCTCGCGCCTCTCGTCCTCGCGCCTCTCGTGCGCGCGACGCTGGTCCTCGGCCACCAGATCGTCGTCGCCGCGTCGGTAGGAGGCCCAGAAGTAGGCCGCCACGAGCACCGCGCCGCCGACGATGTTGCCCAGGATCACCGGGATGAGGTTGTTCCACAGGGCGGAGCCGACCGTCAGGGATGCGTAGGTGCCGACGTCGACGCCTGCGTCCTGCAGCGCCTGCCCGGCCCAGAAGAAGTCCCCGGCGGCCGCCTTGATCAGCAGCCCCATGGGCAGGATGAACATGTTGGCCACGGAGTGCTCGAAGCCGGTGGCGACGAACAGGGCGATGGGGCCGATGACCGCGAGGATCTTGTCCGTGACGGTCTTGCCGGCGGTGGCGACCCACACCGCCAGGCACACGGCGAAGTTGGCGAGGATCGCCAGGAAGAACGCCTGATGCCAGTCGTAGGAGACCTTGGCCTGTGCCGTGTCCAGGACGACCAGGCCCCACGCGGAGTCGTTGCCGGTGTGAGTGCCGGCGAACAGCAGCAGCAGGGCCACGGCGAGCGACCCGATGAAGTTGCCTCCGGCCGACATGCCCCAGTGCCCCAGCATGCGGCCGGTCGGGATCCGCTTGGACAGCCACGGCATGAACGTCATGGTGGTCCCGGTGAACAGGTCCGAGCCGCTGATGACGACGAGGCCCAGGCCGACGGAGAACGCGATGCCGCCGATGAGCTTCGCCGCCCCGGCGGGCCAAGCGTCCATGCCCTGCTGGGTGGTCACCATGAACACGAAGCCCAGGGCGATGTAGGCGCCGCCGCTCAGGGTCAGCAGGAACATCCGGCCCAGCGGCGCGGTGGCTTTGGCGACGAGGCTGTCCTCGAGCACGTCCGCCAGGGCGTCGGGCTTGGGGATGACGGGCGAGGGCGGTTTCGCGGCGGCGTCCGCCGGCTCGGGGGAGGAGGTGGAGGCCATCGGGAGTCCTTCTCGGGCGCGGCACGAGCTCGGTCACGGGCGGTGGGGGCGCGGTGCGATGGCCTGCCTCTGCCCGACAGGCCACGGCGCCGACGCAGCGTCAGGCTATGTCGCCGCCGGCCCGGCGGGCTACGTTTCCACCGCCCGGTCGGCCGGAGAGTTCGCCCTGCGCTCGCAGGCCTGTCGTCGACCTCGCGTCCCTCATTCCGACCTGGCAGCCCCGCTATGGGCCCGTAGCCCTCTCCCTCATCGCGTGCCCGGCAGCCCCGGCCGCGGGCTCGTCGCCCTCACTCGGCGCTCGAGGCCTCCGGGGTCACGGGCACGACGCCGACGGCGACCTCGAGCGTGCTGGTCGCTCCGGGCGGGCCGACGACGATGCCCTTCAGCGGCGGCACGTCGCCGTAGTCGCGGCCCCAGGCGGTGGTCACGAAGCGCTGATCGACGAAGGTGCGGTTGGTGGGGTCGATGTCCACCCAGCCGGTGCCGGGGACCAGCACGCTGAGCCAGGCATGGGAGGCCGCCGAGCCGATCATCTCCCCGGCCGGCTGGGTGACCAGCGCACCTTCGGCCGACGGGGCGGTGCGGAGGTATCCCGAGACGTATCGGGCGGCGAGTCCGGCGGCACGCACCGCGGCCACCCCGACGTGGGAGAAGTCCTGGCAGACGCCGTGCCGGGCGGCCAGGACGTCCTCGAGAGTGGAGGTGACGGTGGTGGCACGGGAGTCGTAGGTGAACTCGGTGTGGATCAGCGCGGTCAGCTCGGCCAGGCATTCCCCGATGGGGCGCTCGGGGGTGAACACCCGCTCGGAGATCTCGCGCGCCGCGGTGCCGCCCGGGATGCGAGGGGAGGAGTGGACGAAGTCGATGCTGGAGGCCGGCAGCAGGGGACCCCAGTTCTCCGGTGTGCACAGTTCCCAGGGGCGGGACATCGGCTCGAGGGGATAGCGGCGCTCGGCGACGGTGACCCGGGCGTGCGAATGCACGTCGAGTCGTTCGTGCCGCTCATCGACCAGGAGATAGGTCGAGGAGTTGCCGTAGAAGTCGGTGTGCGCGGTCAGCCGGGCCGGCGCCGGGTCCACGACGACCTCGTGGGACAGCACCCGCTGATGGGGCGTGGCCCGGGGCTCGACGTGGGCGCGGCCGTAGTTGCGCGAGACGGGCTTGGCGTACCGGTAGGAGGTGAGGTGGTGGACGCGGTAGTGGGCCGCCTCGGCCGGCTCCTCGGTCTCGGTGCGCAGCGGGATCTCCGGGGCAGGCGGTGGCGCCGCCGGTGACGCCGCTGGTGATGCGGAGGCCGGCGCGGCTCCCGGTCGCAGAGGTCCGCGTCCGTCCTCGGACTGTTCGGGCCGGTCGGTCTGCTCAGACATCATCGACTCCCCACAGGGACGTGGACTCCGAGGGACGGAAGAAGCGGTTCTCGATGGCGGTGGCCAGCTCGCGCAGCGAGGCGATCGCGGCGTCGGTCTCCTCGAGCAGGGCTGTCGGGGCGCCGTCGGAGGTGTCGGCGCCGCCGGCGTCCTCGGCCGGTCGCAGCAGGTCGCGCGGGGCCCAGGAGGCGATGCGGGAGCGCAGCGCGGTCAGCGGCGCGCGGAGCTCGGGGGAGGGGGTGACCTCGGGCAGACGGTCGAGGGTGGCGTGGAGCCGGTCGAGCTGGAAGGCGATCGACCGCGGCAGGGTGACGTCGCTGAGTAGCAGCTCGACCAGCAGCTCGGACTGGACGGCCGCATGGTAGGAGCGCCGGTAGGAGGCCCCGGACTCGGTGATCGCGGCGACGGCTCCGGCGATGCGGACCTCGGCGGCGCGAGTGCGGCGTCGGCCGAGGGTGGCGCGCAGGAGCGCGAGCAGGCCCATGGTCCGCTCGATCTTGCGGCCGGCCTCGGTGAGGTCCCAGCCGAAGTTGCGGGGCATCGAGTCCGCGACCGCGCCGGAGAGGGTCAGGCAGCCGTCGACGATGTCCGTCAGCCCTTCCTCGAGCGGCTGGGTCTCGGGGCCGGCGAGGGTGCGCAGCCGCTCCCGCATCCGGGCGATGACGGGCCAGACGTCGTCGGAGATGAAATCGCGCAGGGTGCGGGTGGTGTGAGCGAGCGCGGCGTAGGACTGGGCGAGTGAGCCCGGGCGGCCGAGATCCGTGAGCAGGCTGGTGATCTCGGTGCGCACCGCCTCGGGATCGTGCGGATCCAGGGCGAGGAACCCGGGATAGGTGGTGGTCACGTCGGTGACTGCTCTCAGCAGCACGGACTGCGCGACGCGCGCGGTACGGCCCCGCTCCGAGCCGAGATCGTTCGAGGTGTCCAGCACGGTGCGCAGCAGCCGGGCGGTGGAGTCGACCCGTTCCAGGTAGCGGCCGAACCAGAATAGGTCCGAGCCGATCGAGCGGGTCATGGCCGGGTAGGCGCTCAGCACGCCGCGCGGAGCGCTCGCGGCGGTGGCCTCCGGCAGCTCGGACCCCGGCGGGTCCTCACCGGGTCCTCCCGGCAGGGCCGAGGTCTCCGGGACCGCGACCCAGACGTCTTTGAGGGCCTCGGGCCCCTCGTCGTCGGTATGCGCCACGCCGCCGGGCAGCACGTCGAACCCGTCCTCGGAGGCGATCACCAGCAGACGGATGCGTACCGGCCGCTCGACGAGCTCGTCACCGCCGTCGGGGTCCAGGGAGAGCCAGCCGGCCCGCTCCGCCGCCGCGGAGGCCGGTGGCGCCGCGGTATCCGGCGTCGCTGCCGTTCCCGGCGCGGGATCCCCGCCCGCGGTCGGGCCCGCCGGGCGCAGCTGGAGATCCTCGTGGAGGATCTGACGGCACAGGTCCGGCAGTGCGGCGCGCAGCGCCGGGTTCTCGAGCAGACCCGCACCGAAGGGGTTGAACACCTCGACGTCGCCGCAGCGGGCCGCTTCGACCAGACCGGTCACGCCGCCCAGCGGCGTCGGCCCCAGGTCCAGGGGATCCAGCAGCGGGGAGGGCAGCAGACGGATGATCGCGTCGACCGCGTCACCGGGATCGGATTCCAGCCCCGGCAGTCGCAGTGCGAGGGTGCCGGAGCCCGTGCGCAGGTCCCCGGCCGAGACCACCGGGGCGCCCAGCAGGTTGGCCAGCCAGCTGTGGTCGAAGGCGCGCAGGGGATCGTCGGCGTCATCGGTCAGAACCACCGTGCGCCCCGCTCTGCCGTCGGTGCGGGTGCGGTGGTGCAGGCCGGTGCGCACGGCGTCGAAGAAGGGGTGCAGACGGCGCAGCGGGGTGGTGCGGTACAGCGTCGGCGCGCAGCGGGAGAGCACCCGCCGCATCTCGAGCGCGGTCCCGGCGCCGCCCGGCACGTCGACCGAATCCTCCAGCACCACCCAGGTCCCGTCGGCGCCGCGGGTCAGCGTGGAGGTCAGGGCGAACAGGTGATGGGCGCCGCGGGAGGGAATGCCGACGGCCGCCCGCAGATAGGCCGGGTCGCGCAGCAGATCGCCGACCGGGGCGACGTCCGTGCCCAGCACGGTGCGCGGCCCGTACAGGTCGGCGTAGAGGGCGTCCAGCAGACGTGCCCGCTGGATCAGCCCGGTCGAGATCTCCTCCCACGCCTCGGCGTCCAGGACCACCGGCACGGGGTCGACGACGGGCGCGGAGACGGAGACGTCGGCGGCGATCATCGACGCCGCCGACGTCGCGGCCCGTCGACGACCGACGGGGCCCAGGGCGGCCAGCTCGTCGACCAGCGCCTGCGGGGGTGCGATGCTCACCGGGCCATCGTAGGCGCGGCGAGCTGTGCGGTGGACGGTTCGACCGCGGTGATCAGGACGAGCAGATGATCAGGACGAGGAGGAGCTGACCACCGGCATGCCCTCGGAGGGCTGGACCACCACAAAGCCCGGGCCGTGGAAGCCGAGCTGGAAGGACTCGCCGGAGCCGCGGCCGATCAGCGATCCCATCTTGAAGTCGTTCTTGATCTGCGGCTGGAGGTTCGCGGACCAGCACACCGCCGCCTGCGGATCGACGAACGTGGGCTGCTGGGAGCAGTCCAGAAGCATGGGCGGGCCGTCAGAGGTGACCGCGACCATGCCCTGGCCCTGCAGGAACAGGTTGAACAGGCCGCCGGCCATGAAGCCCGCACCGCCGAGGGACTTGATGTCCCACTGGATGGAGCCGTCGAAGGCCAGCATGTTCTTCGTGTTCAGCGTCAGCGCCTCGCCCTCGAGCTGGATCAGGAAGATCTCGTTGGCCTGGCGGGCGTAGAAGATCTCGCCGTGGCCGGTGGTGCGCATCATGTTCGCGCCCTCGCCGGTGGCCATCTTCTTCAGCAGCTTCATGCCGCCACCGGAGCCCTGGTAGGAGAAGTCCATCTGGCCCTGGTAGGCGACCATCGCGCCGGCGGCCGAGATGATCTCGGGCGCCTGCGGGTTCAGCGCGCAGCGCAGCAGCTTGGAGGACTGCAGCGCCCACCGGTCGTTGGTCTGTCGTTCCTGGTTGGAGGCGTCGAACAAGTTGGAGCGCATGGAGGCCCTTCCTCTCGGCAGCCGGGCGGTTGCCCGGGGTCGCAGGGCGGCGCCCACCGCGCCGCAGGGGGATCTTCTCACGCGGGACGGCGGGCGGGAATGGATTCCCGGACTTCCCCGTGCGGTGCCTCGGCGCCGCTGTGCGGGCTCTGTGCGGGTCCGGTGAGGATGACCCGGAGGTCAGGCGGCGCCTCGTAGCATGGCGCTCATGGCTCAGACCGATTCCTCCCGCAGCGCCCGCCGTGACCCGCGGCTGATGGCGCTGGCCGAGGAATCCGGCTACGAGGTCCTGGGCCGGATCGGCGCGGGCGGCATGGGCATCGTCTACCGGGCCCACGACGCGGACGGACGGGACGTCGCCCTGAAGCTGCTGCGTCACGAGATCTCCGATGACCCTCGAGCCCGTGAGCGCCTCGCGCGCGAGGTCGCCGCCCAGAAGCTGGTGCGCAACGAGAACATCGTGCGGATCCTCGATGCGGAGCTGGACTCCTCCGACGCCTTCGTGGTCACCGAGTTCGTCCCGGGGCCGACGCTCGAGGATGCCGTGCGCGCCCATGGTGGCCTGCACCCGGAGGCAGTGCGGGAGCTCGGCCTGGTCATGGGCGAGACCCTGCGCGACATCCATCGCGCCGGTGTGATCCACCGCGACCTCAAGCCCAGCAACGTCCTGCTGCGCGGCGCCTCCGAGGAGGACCTGGCGGTCTTCGATCCCGACGGGGACCGGTTGGACCCGGTGATCATCGACTTCGGGATCGCGATCGCCGCGGAGGAGTCCCGCCTGACCTCGACCGGTCTGGTGATGGGCACGGCCGCCTATCTGGATCCCGAGGTGATCCGCACCGATCGCGCCGGGGAGGCGGGGGACTGGTGGGCGTGGGCCGCGCTGCTGGCCTTCGCCGCGACGGGCCGCGAGCCCTACGGCAGCGGCCGGGCGGACCTGGTGTTCCTGCGCGCCGAGCGCGGCGAGATCGACCTCGAGGGCATGCCGAGCGAGCTCGGCGAGTTGCTGCGATCGGCCCTGCAGTCCGATCCCGCGCAGCGGCCGGATCCCGACGACCTGCTGGCGCGGCTGGCCGAGCTGGATCTGAGCTACTACGACGACCCGGGGCCGACGGAGGCCCTCGATGCGAACGGTCGTACGGCGGTCCTGCCCGTCGTCGGCGCCGATGCGGCCGGGCAGACCGATGCCGAGCAGGAGGCCGCCGGGCAGACGGACGCCACCGCGCCGGTCGGCAGCTCCGCGGGCGAGGGCACCGGCCCTGCGGGTACCGCCCGGCAGGCCCCGCCGGCCGGCGGCGCACAGGGTGACCCGGCCACGGAGGTGCTGCCGGCGGTGCCGGACGGTGAGCGGGCGACGCAGAGCCTCCCGCGCGTGAGCACTCCCGTCGAGGCACCCACGGAGGCGCTGCCCCGCGTCGAGTCGCCGTCCGAACCTGCCACTGAGACGCTGCCGGTGACAGGGCCACCCACCCGCCGGTTCCCGGCCGTGCCCGCCCCGGAGCAGAGCGCCACCGGCCCGGGGCAGGGCCACGCCGGGCCGGCGGGAGCCGCCGGACGCCCCGTGCAGCGTGCCCCGCAGCAGTCGATCCCGCCCTCTCCGACGAGGCAGGCATACGCCGAGCGGCCGTACCCGCCGCAGGCATACGCCCAGCAGCCGTATCCACCCCAGTCATATGCCGGACAGCAGGTCGCGGCGCCGACGCAGCCCGCTGATCACCCGCAGCCCGCAGGCCAGCCGCAGTACCCGGGCCAGTCGCAGTATCCGGGTCAGTCGCCGTACGGCGCCGGCGCGCCGCCCATGCCCGTGCCGCCGCCCCGCAGGCCGCTGCTGGTGTGGATCGGGCACCTGCTGATCATCACCCTGGCTGCGGTCGCCCCGTACGTGTCGCTGGCCCTGATGCTGCTGCTCGGCGCGCTCGCCCGCACGTGGGAGAGATCCCACCGGTCCGTCGAGCGGAAGCGTCTGCGCGGCTCCACGGGCGCGGGTCCCCGGTGGGCCGCCGGTCTCTCCGCACCGTTCGGGTTCGTTCTCGGGCTGCTGGAGATGGCGCTGCAGGCGCTGTTCCCTCTGATCCTGGGTGTGCTGGTGGGCGTGGCCGTGGATGCGGCATGGACCCTCGCCCAGGGCACGCCACCGCCCGACGGCGTCGCGTTCGCCATCGCGATCACGGTGACGCTGCTGATCACGTGGGTCGGCCTCGGCAGCCGCACCACCCGCACCGGCGCGCACCGGATGCTGGACGCGGCCGCGCCCGACCTCGTCTGGAGCGCCGTGGTGGTGGGCCTCCTCCTGCTCCTGCTGGCCGCAGTGGTCACGACCCTGCTCGCGCGAGAGGGAATGGTGGACTACTTCCCCTTCCCGGCCGGGCCACGGCTGGACGACATCGGCCTCTGGCGCGGCTGAGTCGCGCAGGCGAGACCGAGCGCACCGACGGCGCCGAGCGCACCGGTGATGCCGAGCGCACCGGCGGCGCCGACGTGCATGCGCTCGCCGGCAGCAGCCGCGTCGGCGTGATCAGCAATGCTCAGACTCGGGCAGTTAAACTCCCTGCGACCTGTCTTCCACCGCAGCCCCGGTCCGGGGGCAAGGAGCATCATGGCCGCGTCCGGTTCGTCGAAGTCCGCGCAGGAGCGCCGCGAGGCCCAGCGAGAGGCTCTGCGCACACAGCGTCAGGCCGAGCTGCGCCGCCAGCGCTCGGTACGGACGGTGGTCATCGCCGCGATCACTGTGGTGGCACTGGCCATCCTCGGCGGGCTCGGCTACCTGATCTACCAGTCGCAGCAGCCGGCCGGCCCCGTCGCGGTCCCCGAGGGCATGAGTGCCGACCAGCCGTACCTGGAGCTCGGCGCCCCGGAGGACTCCGGGAAGCCGGTCGTCGAGCTGCACCTGGACTTCATGTGCCCCTATTGCGGGCAGTTCGAGGAGACCAACGGCGAAGACGTCGCCACCATGGTGGAGAACGAGGAGGCCACGCTTCATCTGGTCCCGCGCCGCCTGCTCGACACCCAGTCGACCACCGGTGACTTCTCCTCCCGCGCGGCCAGCGCCCTGGTGTGCGTCTACGAGGACAACCCGGACAATGTGATCCCCTTCCAGCAGCTGATGTTCGCCAACCAGCCGGCCGAGGGCTCGGCCGGCCTCACGGACGAGCAGATCTGGGGCTACGCGCAGGAAGCCGGTGCCTCGGCGGAGGTGGAGAGCTGCATCACCGATGCCACCTATCAGCCGTGGGTGCGACAGGTCGCCGATCCCTACGGGGCGGAGGCCGGAGGCGGCACCCCCTACGTCGCGATCGACGGCACGGCGTTCGAGGACTGGTCCACGCCGGGCGCCCTGCGCGAGGCGGTGCTGGCCGCGGGCGGCAGCTCCGCCTCCGACGCCGGCGGCGCCTCCGACGCCGGCCAGGGCTGAGCGGCCAGCTCAGCCGAGCAGGCAGATGCGCGTGGTAGCGCTCACCGCGTGGTAGCGCTCGGGCCACCTGCTCTACACTTTCGGGGCCGGTCGATTCGTCGGCCGGCCCCACCCGCTGGAGTGGCGCAACGGTAGCGGGTGTCAGCGTTGCGGGAACAGTGTGACGGTGCGGGAACCGCATTGATGGTCGCCGGTCCGAGATTATGGGGACGCTATGGGGGCCGCGGACAGTCGAGACGCGTCAGGCTAAGGCCGGAGCTTCTAGCCTCACGAGCGCTTGTTCAAGGTCATCCGGCCGCCTGAATTGGACGACGGTACCTGTCCTCTCGATGGCAGAGAGGTCAGCTTCGGGCCACGTTGCCGAGCGCATGTCGACGACCGCCAGCTTGGCTTCACGCTCTGCGTCAAGCTCGCTGAACATGTAATAGGCGTGCTCGACTGCAGCGTTTCGGTCTGAGAGAGCCAGCGCCTGAACGTACCCAGTGCGCTTGCCCACGTTCACCGTTGCGGTGAATCGACGTTCCTGTCCTCCCCGCAAGTGGACGCGCGCGTTCGCTCGGCTGTTCCAGTGATGTCGTCGCGCGATCTGTTGGGCTTCCGCAATGACGACATCACGATAGGGCTGGGGCGTAGGTTCCTTCATGGTCCAACGCAAGTGTTCGATACTCTGAGCGACCCGGGCGACATGGAGGATTCCTGCCGCTAGCGTGGCCTGTGAAACGTAGTCGGCCACTTCGAGTTCGTGCGCGTCGACGGGCGAAAGTTGCGCCCGTCGACGGAGCATGTCGATTAGTTCTGTCGTGCGGTTCGTCTTGGCTAGGCCGACGCCAGCCTCGCCGAGTCGGTCGATGGCCTCGGCGCGGTCTGTGACACGGAACCCGCCGCCGAGAGGGAACACGCCGATTGTCACGGTGTCTCCGTCGGAGTACGCCAGAGGGGTGTCCACGAGGAAGCCCTCGCCGAAGGGGCGGACCCGAGTCTCTTCGAGAAGCTGCCGCATCAGTGCGGAGGTGATGCCGTTGGAGTCCATCGAGATCACGCTCCTTCCCACGGTGATGCCCAATGGAACGTCGAGGGTACGACAATCGTGCACTCGGCGACGAAGGCCCTGAACACTGCCTCGTAGGTCCCGGGCGGCACATCGGGCTGGACGAGAACCGGCGGGATGTCATCGGGCTCGTAGCAGTCTTCTGCTCCTGCAACGATACGGTGCTTGTGGGTGCCGTCAATAGGTCTGTGCTGCTTGTTCACGCAGAGTCGTCGGATCCAGCCCGCCCGGCATACGAAGCTCGCGAAGAACCGCTCCGGACGCATGGGCGTCACGTGCAGTTCCACCCGGAGCTCCTCCCAGTCGCCCTTGGGTGCATCGACGGCGACGACGCCACGGACCGTGGTGGTCTCCGTCTGCGTCCAGATCAGGTCCCCTTCTAGTGCGGTGGGGGTGCTGGGATCGACTAGGTGCATGGTCTGTTCGTTGTCGATCCAGCTGCCCGACGGTCCGCGGGTCACGATCTGCTGCCCTCTGCTTCGTGGTCCTGCCGCTCGTGCGAGAGCAACGACAGCGACACGGCCGCGCCCCGCCGTACCACCGTCGACACGGCCGCGCCCCGCTGTACCACCGTCGACACTCCGGCGCTCACACCGGACGCCGCGAGCATTCCATCCTCGTTGCTCACAGCTCCCACTCCACGACGAGCTCCCCATCCACTGGTTCAGCCTCCACCGTCTTCTCGAACTCGTGCGACTCGATCTTAAAGATCCCCCCGTCGCCCTTGAGGGCGAGTGTGTAGAAGTCAGACGCTGGCACCTCTCCCACGAGTGTTGGCATCGTGCATCCATCCTCGGTCCACGATCCCGACACCGAAACGTCAGCGGTCCCCACTATGGTCCCGTCCGCATCGCGCACTGTGATCTTCGGATGCTGGGCTCCCTTTTCCGAAGCCCCTACGGTCACCGCGGAGGGATAGCACTCTTTATCGTCCTTATTCGTCGCGATCTGTAGCGGCACGACGTCTGTGACGTTTACCGTCAGCACCAGCGGCGGCGGGGTCGCAGTCTCGGAAGTGGCTGAGTTCACCGGTTTGGATGAGCCCGAAGTGCAGGCCGCGAGCGCAAGGGATGCGAAGGCCAGGGTGAGGAAGCGGGCACGCATGAGACTGATCGTATGGGCGGCCGTCCGCGCGGAGTGGCGTGGTGACCGAACCGTGACTAGTTCGCATAGACGTAGTAGCGTCCGTTCGCGCGCCATACCCGGTAGATTGCGCTCGCCGTCGCATCCACTGCTCGTTCGCAGTAGCAGCCCTCTGTTGACGCGCCGTCGTCTGCTCAGTCTCGACTTCAGCTTCGCAAGCCTTCGCTCGGTCTGATCGCGCCTCAGCGCGCGCAATCGCGCATCCATGCGACTGATCTGCCGCTCCCGCTATTCTCCGTACCGCGTCCCCGGAGAGTAGTTGACTGAGCTTGTCACCGCATCCGTACCAGTCCCTCGACCCAGTCCCGACCTGCCCGGTGCACTCGACGGCGGTGCGGTGGCCGCACTCGACGCATATCCATGTTCGGTGGCAGCTCGGCGTGGGCCGCCGCCGCATTTGCACGAAGCCCACCCGACGACGTGCCGTCGGCTGTCGCAGTCGGATGCTGGTGGCCGGAGCATACCCATCCGCGGGCGTGTGCGTCGGCCGGGATCCTATTGGGAGCGGCATGCAGCGATGGTGAAATGGGCGCGGTACGCTCTTGCAGGCTCAACCCTCTGGGGCGATGTGTTCAAATCCCTGCGCGGATCCGCAGGTGGTCCTGATACGCTTGTGACCAGGCAGTACAGCCACCCGCTGGAGTGGCGCAACGGTAGCGCACCTGTCTTGTAAACAGGCGGTTGCGAGTTCGAATCTCGTCTCCAGCTCGAAACCCCGTCACGGCGCCCCGCACCGGGATGTCTTTCGGAGCGATCGGTATCAGGGGAATGCCGTGAGGTGCCTGTCACCTGCGTCCGCGCAGCCGTGACGAGGCCGATCAGATGATCGCCCAGGTCCTCGAGGACGGGCGCCGGGTGATCGGCAGGCACGGCCCGCATTCCGTCTTCTGGATCCCGATGGAGATCATCGGGATCCTCGCGGTGATCGGCGGAACCGTGCTGACGGTGGCATCCCTGGCCGGGGGGCTGAGCAGCTGCGACCTGCAAG
Source organism: Brachybacterium sp. GCM10030252 (assembly GCF_042666535.1). Classification (NCBI taxonomy): domain Bacteria; kingdom Bacillati; phylum Actinomycetota; class Actinomycetes; order Micrococcales; family Dermabacteraceae; genus Brachybacterium; species Brachybacterium sp. GCM10030252. Next base: position 233,476 of record NZ_JBHTDM010000003.1, read on the forward strand.
CACTGACCTGCCCGGGCCGCTCAGAACGTCTCGTACGTCGAGCGGCTGACCATGAATCCCTTGCCGGTCTTCGTGTTCCAGCACGTCATCCCGTCGGACCTGCTGGTGCACGCGACATCGCCGTTCACGGCGCTCTGACCGTATTCGAGGGTCTGGGGCGAGCTGCCCCCGTAGGTCTGCCCGCAGTTGCGGACCGGGGAACCAGCGGCCACCGCTATGGCGAAGGATTCGTCGCCGCAGTCCTCGAGTCCTGCGTCGGAGTAGTGCTCCTCGCCGAGGGAGCAGCCGACGCTGTCCTCGCCGAGCCGGCACGAGATGTTCCCGGTGGGCGAGCTGATCGTCTCCAGCTCCTGGGCATCCTCGGGAGCGGGGGAGACCGGCTCCTCCTCCGTCGTCTCCTCCTCGGTGGGTTCCGCCGTCTCCGAGGGCTCCTCGGAGGTTGTCGGGCTTGCCGTGCTGCGGTCGTAGTCCCCGGAGTCCTCGGTCAGCCAGGCCCGGCCGACAAGGCCTGCCACCACGAGCAGGATGAGAGCCAGCACCAGGCATCCGCCGCAGGCGAACCAGGCGCGGCGTCGATCCGGGGGATCCTCGTCGGGCGGGGCGGTGCCGCCGCCGGTGCCGACCTCGAGCGGCCCCGGGCCGCTCGCCGCGCCGCCGGCGACACCAGCTGCGGCGGCAGGCCCCCACGGGTTCTGGGGTTGCGGCTGGCTCTGCGGCGGCGGGGGCTGTGACCCTGGTTGGGCCTGCTGCGCCGGCACAGGGGCGGGGGTCACCGGGCTGGTCTGGCCCAGCGGTACTGCGGAGCTGCCGGCAGCGAGACGCACGGTGGGGCTCTCGCCGGTGCGGCCGGCCGCCGGGCCGGGCTGTGCCGGCGACGATGCCCCTCCCTCTGACCCGCCCGCGTCGGCGAAATCGCCCCACACCGAGGTGGCGTAGGGGTCGTCCTCGGTGGGACTGGCTGCCGCCGGTGTGGCTGAAGTAGGTGTCGCATCGGCCAGCGGCGGCAGGGCTGCGGTGCTCGCCCCCGTCGCCGCCTCGCGGGTCGCTACCTCGTCGTCGGACTCCGTGCTGTCGGCGGGCACCGTACGGGTCGGAGCGGTATCGGACTCGGCGTCGAACGAGTCCTTCGCCCAGGGGTTGGTCGCGAGGATCCACTGACGTGCCACCTCGGGGCACGACGGGTTGCGCACGACGAGGCCGTGGAGCTGGGGGTGGCGCTGCGTGATCTCCAGCAGCCGCTCCGGCGACGTGTTCGGATCCTGGGCCTCCTCGGCCCTCGATCGTGGTGTCGTCACCGTCGCCTCCCGTTCACTCGTACCGCGGCCCGGATCGGACCCTTACCGACCGCGCACGATACCGCCGCCGGCTCCGGGACGCTCGAACGGAGCGTTCTCGATGGTCGCGACGTGGGCAGCGGCACGTCGGCGGCAGTTCCTCATCCGAGGGCTGCGGGCGTGCACGCCAGCGCGCGAACAGGGTCGGGGCGTGTGGCGTGTGGCGTGTGGCGTGTGGCGTGTGGCGTGTGGCGTGCGGCGTGCGCCGTGTGGCCTGTGGCCTGTGGCCTGTGGCCTGTGGCCTGTGGCGCGAGCGTACGGAGCGCGTGCCCGCGAGCATCAGATGCTCGAGGAGGCGTCCTCCTCCTCGGGCACGACGGGCAGTGCCGTGGTGACCGTCATCGGCTCCCCGTCGGGATGGAGGGGGCGCACCTTCAGCCAGTAGTAGCCCTGGGAGCCGAGCATGACCATGAGCTTCCCGTCGTCGCTGATCGGCGGGAACTCGTGGCCGCCGAACAGGTCGCGCACCGTGCGTCGGCCCAGCCCGCCCAGCTCGAGCGTGGTGGTCACGGGGTGCGGGGCCAGGTTGAACACGCACAGCAGCGTCTCGGCGTGCTCCTCGGCGTCCTCGCCGTACTCGGCGCCGTCGTAGGTGCGGGTGAAGGCCAGCACCCGGTCCGAGTCGGCGGGGATGTTGCGATAGCTGCCCATGCCGAACGCGTCGTGCTCACGTCGCACCGCCAGCATCCACCGCACGAAGTGCAGCATCGACCCGGAGTGGGCCATCTCCGCCTCCACGTTGGTGGTGGCGTAGTGGTAGACCAGCGACTGGATCACCGGGAGGTAGAGCTTGCCGGGGTCGGTGATCTCGCTGAACCCGGCGTTGCGGTCCGGGGTCCACTGCATCGGCGTGCGCACCGCGTCGCGATCATCGAGCCAGATGTTGTCGCCCATGGCGATCTCATCGCCGTAGTAGAGGAACGGTGAACCGGGGAGCGACAGCAGCATCGCGTGGATCAGCTCCAGCTCGGAGCGGGAGTTGTCCAGCAGCGGAGCCAGCCGCCGGCGGATGCCGACGTTCGCGCGCATCCGTGAGTCAGGGGCGTACCAGCCGAGCATCGCCGAGCGCTCCTCACCGGAGACCATCTCCAGCGTCAGCTCGTCGTGGTTGCGCAGGAAGGTGCCCCACTGGGCACCCGAGGGGATGTCCGGGGTGTCGGCCATGATCTCCACGATCTGACGGGCGTTGCCCTCGCGCAGGGCGTAGAACAGTCGTGGCATCACGGGGAAGTGGAAGCACATGTGGCACTCGGGCCGTTCCTCGGTCCCGAAGTAGGCGACCACGTCGCGCGGCCACTGGTTCGCCTCGGCGATGATCACCTTGCCGGGCCAGCGGGCATCGACGAAGGCCCGCAGCTCGGCGAGGAACTCGTGGGTGGCGGGGAGGTTCTCGCCGTCGGTGCCCTCCTCCTCGTAGAGATAGGGCACGGCGTCGGCCCGGAATCCGTCCACGCCCTTGTCCAGCCAGAACTTCACCACGTCGAACATGGCCTCGCGGACCTTGGGGTTCTCGAAGTTCAGGTCGGGCTGGTGGGAGAAGAAGCGGTGCCAGTAGAACTGGCGGCGCACCGGGTCGAACGCCCAGTTGGACTCCTCGGTGTCCACGAAGATGATGCGGGCCTCGGAGTACTTCTCGTCGGTGTCGGACCACACGTAGAAGTCGCCGTAGGGCCCCTCGGGATCCGACCGGGACTCGAGGAACCATGGATGCTTGTCCGAGGTGTGGTTCATCGGCAGATCGATGATCACGCGGATCCCGCGCTGGTGGGCCTCGGAGACCAGGCGTTCGAAGTCGGTGATCGAACCGAACTCGGGCAGGACGGCCTCGTAGTCGGAGATGTCGTAGCCGCCGTCGCGCAGCGGGGAGGCGAAGAAGGGCGGCAGCCACAGGCAGTCGATGCCCAGCCACTGCAGGTAGTCGAGCCTCTCGATGAGGCCGGTGAAGTCACCGCTGCCGTCACCGTTGCCGTCGGCGAAGCCGCGCACGAGCACCTCGTAGAACACGGCCTTGCGGTACCAGTGGGGGTCGTAGTCGACCCCGGGTCCCTGAGGGGAGAACTGGGCGGCATTGAGGGGCATCGTTCCTCCGCGGCGGTAGGGCGGGCTGTCGCTCGACGTGCCACCACACTAGTGCGCTCCGTACCATGGTCCCGAACCCGCGGGCGGTGCTGTCGGCGGGTGTCGATCTCGGGGGCAGGAGGGACCATGGGGCAGCCACCCCACACAGGGCACGGGGGAGTGCCGACGGGCGGGCAGATGCCGCCGCCGGAGGCCGCGGGGCCGCAGCAGGGCCGGCGGACGGGGATGTGGGTCATGCTCGGCTGCGCCGGGCTGGTGATCGTGCTGCTGCTGCTCGCCGTGACCGGCGGAGTCATCTATCTCGCCACGCAGAGACGCGACCACGGATCGGGCACGGAGACCACTGCCGCCCAGGCCCAGCGCCTCGAGGAGGAGACCTTCAGCCTCGAGTACCCGGCGGGGTGGATCGCGGGCGAGGTCACCTCGGAGGAGGCGGAGACCGGGCTGCTCATCCAGCTGCGCGACGAGGAGATCGACGAGGAGGACTACGAGGCCTACGCCGGCAACTCTCTGGACGTCTACCTCTTCTCGAGCGACCTCCACGCCCAGGCGGAGTGCCAGCAGCAGTCCGCGTTCCTCGGTTTCAGCTGGGACGAGACCGGCGACGCCACTGAGATCGATCCCGTCGAGCTCGATGGTCAGGAGCTCGTGGCCTATCGCGCCACCGGGACGCATGAGGACCAGGACGTGGTCTCGGAGACCTACTGCGCCGATGTCGGCGACCAGGTGATGCAGATCGTCGTGGAGACCTACGGCAGCACGGAGATCTCCCCGGAGCTCCGGCAGATCCTGGAGAGCTGGACCTGGGCGTAGGGACACCGTCCGCAGGCCGCCCCGGCCCGGTCCACGTCTCGGGACGCACTGCGCCGACCCCGGGATGCGACAGACCCGGGGTCAGTCCGGCTGCTCCACGCGCCAGTCGATCGGTGCGGCGCCCTGCTGCTCCAGCAGCGCGTTCGCCCGCGAGAACGGCCGGGACCCGAAGAAGCCGCGGGAGGCCGACAGCGGGCTGGGATGGGCGCTGGCGATGTGCGGCACGCCCCCGAGCATCGGGATCAGCGACTGGGCGTCGCGGCCCCAGAGGATCGCCACCAGCGGACCGCCGCGTGCCACCAGGGCGCGGATCGCGAGCTCGGTGACCTCCTCCCAACCGCGCCGACGGTGGGAGGCGGGGCTGCCGGGTGCCACTGTCAGCACCCGGTTCAGCAGGAGCACCCCCTGGTCCTGCCAGGCGGTCAGGTCCCCGTGCACGGCGCGGGGAATCCCCAGGTCGTCCTCGAGCTCGGTATAGATGTTGGCGAGCGACCGGGGCAGCGGACGCACATCGCGCTCGACGGCGAAGGACAGGCCGATCGGATGTCCCGGCGTCGGATAGGGATCCTGGCCGACGATCAGCACCCGCACGTCGGCCATCGGGCGGGTGAAGGCGCGCAGCACCCGGTCGCCGGAGGGAAGGTATCCCCGGCCGGCGTCCACCTCGGCGCGCAGGAACTCGCCCAGGGCATGGATGCGGTCCTCCACCGGGGACAGTTCGCGGGCCCAATCGGCACTGATGATCTCGGTGAGCGGCTGCGGCATGTGACCAGTCTTCCATCCGCGCCAGGGGTGCGGCGCGCCGCCGATGACCGGCGCCTCGGGAGCCGTACTGTCGGTCCATGCCTTCCGACCACGACGCCTCTGCGGAGCCCGACGCGGCCCGTCAGGGCTCGCAGGACGCCCCGCCGACCGCCTCCTCGGAGCTGTCGGATCTGGATCAGCGCATCCTCGCCCTGGAATCGCGGACGTTCCGCTACGTCGGCTCCAAGGAGCGCGCGATCCGCGAGGAGATCGGGATCTCCAAGGTCGGCTACTACGTGAGGCTGAACACGCTGCTCGACGAGCCGGCGGCGCTGAGGGCGGCCCCGGCACTGGTGAACCGGCTGCGCTCGCAGCGCACCTCCGAGCACGGCGCCGTCCCTGCGCGCGGCGCCGATCGCGTGGCCTGAGCGAGGACCGACCCGGGCCGAGGCGGGTCCGTGCCGAGCCGACGTGCGGGGCGTGTGCTCCGACAACCTGCCGCCCGGAGCAGGTTTAATGGGGCCGTGGCTGATTCCCAGTATCCCTACCCGCCGGACCGTTTCGACGAGGAGGCGGACAGCGCCTCCTTCCACGGCGCCCACCGCGCCGAGGAGCCGTTCTGGCGCCAGAACCTGCTCTACATCATCATCATCGGCGCTGCCGTGGTGATGCTGGTCGTGCTGCTCTTCCTCATCGGCGGCATGGGCGGCAACGGGGACGAGCGGGCCGAGGACCCCACCACACCCGCCGCGAGCGAGTCCAGCGAGGAGGCCCCCGCCGACGGCGAGGAGGCGACCACCGAGGAGGAGCCGGCCCCGGAGCCGGATCTGTCCACTCCCGTGCTGGTCGTCAATGCCGGCGGCATCAACGGGCTGGCCGGAACCTGGGAGGAGACCCTCGAGGGCGAGGGATGGACGGAGGTCGGCGTCGCCACCGCGGACAACACGCAGGAGGAGCCCGTCGTGTTCTACCGCGACGAGGCCGACGCCGAGAGCGCGCAGGCGCTCGCCCAGCAGGTCGGTGCCGGGGAGGCCCGTCAGAGCGATGAGTACGACGCACGCATCACCTTCGTGGCTGTCGACGAACCCGGCGCGGACGCCGAGGGCGAGGACGGCGGCGGCGAGGACGGCGGCGGCGAGGGCTGAATCCCGCAGGCCGAAGGCCTCTCACGCATGCAGGGCGCGCGTCGACCCCCGATCCGGGAGGGCGGCGCGCGTTCTGCATCGTCGGGCGAATGGACTCCCCGGAGGTTCCGCTGCCAGAAGAAGCCGCCTAGGGTTAGCACTCTCCGGGTCGGAGTGCTTATGATGATCTGGCACTCGATGATCGAGAGTGACAGCGCCGATCGGCGAGGCCGCCCTCGAGAGTCGTGAGCCTGTCCGGGGAGCAGTCCGCTGCTTCGCCGGCCACCAACATTCCGGCCCCGTGAGGGATCCGGCGCCGTGGGACATGAACACGGCGTGGGGTGCCGTCCGTCGCGGGCACGAGGGTCGGGTGGACACCACACCACACGGGAGAGATTCCACAATGGCCAAGCTCATCTCTTACGACGAGGAGGCCCGGCGCGGCCTCGAGCGGGGTATGAACCAGCTCGCCGACGCCGTCCGAGTCACCCTCGGCCCCAAGGGCCGCAACGTCGTGCTCGAGAAGTCCTGGGGCGCCCCCACCATCACCAACGACGGCGTGTCGATCGCCAAGGAGATCGAACTCGACGATCCCTACGAGAAGATCGGCGCCGAGCTCGTCAAGGAAGTCGCCAAGAAGACCGACGACATCGCCGGTGACGGCACCACGACCGCCACCGTCCTCGCCCAGGCCCTGGTCAAGGAGGGCCTGCGCAACGTCGCCGCCGGCGCCAGCCCGATGGCGCTCAAGCGCGGCATCGAGAAGGCCGTCGCCGCGGTCTCCGAGACCCTCCTGTCCCAGGCCCACGAGGTCGAGACCAAGGAGCAGATCGCCAACACCGCCGCCATCTCGGCGGCCGACCCGGCCATCGGCGAGCTCATCGCCGAAGCCCTCGACAAGGTCGGCAAGGAAGGCGTGATCACGGTCGAGGAGTCCAACACCATGGGCCTCGAGCTGGAGCTCACCGAGGGCATGCGGTTCGACAAGGGCTTCATCTCGCCCTACTTCGTCACCGACTCCGATCGCCAGGAGACGGTCCTGGAGGATCCCTACATCCTGCTGCTCAGCTCGAAGGTCTCCTCGGTCAAGGACCTGCTGCCGCTGCTGGAGAAGGTCATCCAGTCCAACAAGCCGCTGGCGATCATCTCCGAGGACGTCGAGGGCGAGGCCCTCGCGGTGCTCGTGGTCAACAAGCTGCGCGGCTCCTTCAAGTCCGTGGCCGTCAAGGCTCCCGGCTTCGGCGACCGCCGCAAGGCGATGCTCGAGGACATGGCGATCCTCACCGGCGGCACGGTCATCTCCGAGGAGGTCGGCCTCAAGCTGGAGACCGCCGAGCTGGACCTGCTGGGCCAGGCTCGCAAGATCGTCGTGACCAAGGACGAGACCACGATCGTCGAGGGCTCCGGCGACGCCGAGCGCATCGCCGGCCGCGTCTCCCAGATCCGCACCGAGATCGAGAACTCGGATTCGGACTACGACCGCGAGAAGCTCCAGGAGCGCCTGGCGAAGCTGGCCGGCGGCGTGGCCGTCATCCGGGCCGGCGCGGCCACCGAGGTCGAGCTCAAGGAGCGCAAGCACCGCATCGAGGATGCTGTGCGCAACGCGAAGGCCGCTGTCGACGAGGGCATCGTCGCCGGTGGTGGCGTGGCGCTGCTGCAGGCCGGTAAGGACACCTTCGACAAGCTGGAGCTCACCGGCGAGGAGGCGACCGGCGCGAACATCGTCAAGGTCGCCGTCGAGGCCCCGCTCAAGCAGATCGCCGTCAACGGCGGTCTCGAGGGCGGCGTCGTGGCCGAGAAGGTCAAGAACCTGCCCGTCGGCCACGGCCTCAACGCCGCCACCGGCGAGTACGAGGACCTGGTCGCGGCCGGCATCATCGACCCGGTCAAGGTCACCCGCTCCGCGCTGCAGAACGCCGCGTCCATCGCGGGCCTGTTCCTGACCACCGAGGCCGTCGTGGCCGACAAGCCGGAGCCCAAGGCGCCGGCCGGCGGTGGCGGCGACGACATGGGTGGCATGGGCGGTATGGGAGGCATGGGCGGCATGATGTGATCTCCTGATCACCTGCCGCACGGCTCATCCCGTGTCGCTCGTCCCGTGCGAGTGCAGGGCCCCGATCCTCCTGAGGGAGGGTCGGGGCCCTTCGCATGCTCCGGTCCCGGGCATGTCCGCGTCCCTGCCGGCCCCGGCCCCGGCAACGCGTGGCAAGGGTTGATGCCGGATTCTGCGCGCCTGGCACGCTGATCCGGCTTCACGGCCCTCGGGGGTGCGCACATCGCGCCCCGAGCGCCGCGGCATGTCCATTCGAGGAGGAATGCAGTGCGAACAACGATGTCTCGTCGACGAGACGTCCCCCGCGCCACCGCGGGAGAGCGGCCACCCGGGAAAGGCTTCGGGCGTCGTGGATTCCTGACGGCGCTGCCCGTGGCCGGTGCCGGAACAGCGCTCCTGGGAGGCTGCGTCTCCCGCGCCGGAGCAGTCACCGACGTCGACCGGATCCTGTCCGTCTCGCTCGGCCAGGCCGAGGACCATCCCAGCTACGGGGCCCTGCTCGACTTCGGGGAGCGTCTGGCCGCCGCGACGGACAACCGGTGGGGCGTGCGCGTCTATGCGAACAACTCGCTCGGCGATCAGCAGGAGACCGTCCAGCTCGTCTCGGACGGCGCGATCGACATGGCGGCCATCTCCGGAACCCAGATCGAGAACTCCTCGCCCCGGTTCCTGCCGATGAACGTCCCCGGCGTCTTCGACGACATGGACCACCAGAACCGGGTGATGCTCGACGACTCGATCGTGGGGGAGCTGTTCACCTCCCTCGAACCCGACATGCGGCTGACGGTGCTCGGGGGCTTCACCCAGGGCAGCCGCCACCTCTACACCGCCCCGGGCCCGATCGAGTCCCCCGACGACCTCTCGGGGCTGAAGATCCGGGTGCAGGAGTCGAAGATCTTCCTCGACCTGATCAACGCCATGGGCGGGGTCCCCACCCCGATGGCCTACAGCGAGGTCTACACCGGCCTGCAGGCCGGTGTGCTCGACGGCGCCGAGAACAACGAGATCAGCTACGTCACCCAGCGCCACTACGAGGTCGCCACGCACTACACGCTGACCAATCACCTCATCGGCTTCGACTTCTTCCTGGCCAATACCGACCTGCTCGAGGAGATGGGTCCCGAGGACTCGCGCGCGCTGCGAGAGACGTTCACCGAGACCCAGAACGCGTTCGTGGAGATCTGGCGGCAGGAGACGGAGAAGGCCACCGAGCAGATGCTCGAGCGCGGGGTGGAGATCCACGAGCCAGATCCCGCAGCATTCGCGCCGATCATCGAGGAGACCGGCTACGCGATCCTCCAGGACGAGGCGGACATCGCGATGTACGAGGCGATCCGCGCCGCATCCGAGGAGGCGCCGTGATGGCACGAGCACGATCCGGACTCCTCGCCGCCCTCAAGGTCCTGTGCATCGCGCTGTTCGCGGTCCTCGTGCTCGTGGTGGTCTGGCAGGTCTTCACCCGCCAGGTCCTCCAGAGCCCCAGCGCCTGGACGACGACCACCGCGCAGTACATGTTCGTCTGGCTGGGCCTGTTCGCCATGACGCTGGTCTTCGGCGAACGCGGCCACGTCGCGGTCGACATCATCGCCGAACGAGCACCGCAGCGCCTCCAGCACCTCTTCCGCATCCTGGTCCAGCTGGCCACCCTGCTGTTCAGCCTGCTGGCGATGGTCTGGGGCGGGCTGCGCGGCACGGCGATCTCCTGGGAGCAGACCATCCCCGGCTTCCCCTTCTCCGTCGGCCAGATGTACCTGGCGCTGCCCATCGCAGGCCTCATGATCGCGGCCCTGGCGACCGAGGATCTCGTCCGTGTGGTCCGCGGGGAGCGGCTCGAGCCCACCGCGGAGGCCGGCGACGAGCCGCCTGCGGGGCCGGAGGACGCGGCGCTCCCGACGGGCGCCGCCCGAGCGGCCGACACCGACGACGACACGAAGGGGCGGTGACCATGGATCCGGCACTCCTGGCCAGCATCATCCTCATCATCGGCGTCGTCATCCTGATCGCGGTCGGCGCGCCGATCGCGATCGCGATCGGCCTGCCCTCCGTCATCGCGCTGCTGGCCGTCGTCGGCCCCGAGCCGGCCGTGTTCGTCTCCGCCCAGCGGATGTTCACCGGCGCGAACTCCTTCACCCTGCTCGCGATCCCGTTCTTCGTGCTCGCCGGTCAGCTGATGAACACCGGCGGCGTCGCCGCCCGCCTGATCGACGCCGCCAAAGTCCTGGTGGGACGCATGCCGGGCTCCTTGGCGCAGACCAACGCGGTCGCCAATGCGCTGTTCGGATCGGTCTCCGGCGCCGGCGTCGCCTCCGCGGCCGCAGTGGGAGGGATCCTCGGTCCACGCCAGCGCAAGGACGGGTACGACCCGGCCTTCGCCGCCGCGGTCAACGTGGCCTCCGCACCCTCGGGGATGCTCATCCCGCCCTCGAACACGCTGATCGTGTACTCGCTGGTCTCCTCCACGTCGGTGGCCACGCTGTTCGCCGCCGGCTACGGTCCGGGCCTGGTGTGGGTCCTGGCGTGCGTGGCCACGGTGCTGCTGGTGGCGCTGCGGCGGCGGTCCCTGGTGGGCCACGACGGCGGCGGTGCGACGGGCGGCGTGGGCCTGCGGCTCGGCGTGCTGACCCTGCTGCGCGCCATCCCCGCCGTGTTCATGATCGTGATCGTCATCGGCGGTCTTCTCGCCGGTGTCTTCACCGCGACCGAGTCCGCGGTGATCGCCGTGGTGTACTCGCTGATCCTCGGGTTCATCTACCGTCAGCTCACCGCGAGGAAGCTGCCGGAGGTGTTCCTCGCGGCCACCCGGACGACCGCCGTGGTGCTGTTCCTGATCGCGGTCTCCTCGGTGCTCAGCTGGGTCCTCGCCTACGCGACGATCCCGCAGTCCATCGCCGAGGCGCTGCTGGGCGTCTCGACCTCACCGACGGTGATCCTGCTGCTGATGATGCTGGCGCTGCTGCTGGTGGGGATGTTCATGGATCCCACCCCGGCGATCCTGATCTTCACACCGATCTTCCTGCCCGTGGCCCAGGAGCTCGGGATCGACCCGATCCACTTCGGCATGATGATCACCTTCAACCTGTGCCTGGGGACGATCAGCCCGCCGGTCGGCGTGATCCTGTTCGTCGGCGCCCGGATCGGGCGGGTCAAGGTCGAGCCGGTCATCCGCCGCCTGCTGCCGTTCTACGTGCCGCTGGTGGCCGGGCTGCTGCTGGTCGTGTTCGTCCCGCAGATCTCCCTGTTCCTGCCCGACCTGCTGGGGATGTCCAGCGAGTGAGGGTGCCCGCCGCGGTAGCGGGGCTCGAGGGTCCCGGTACCGCGGCGTCGCCGGTTCGGCTCAGGCAAACGGGTTCCAGAACCGCCCGCCGTTGATCACCAGCAGCACGACCGGGACCACCACCAGTGCCAGCGCGGTGAGCATCACCGCCACGTCGCGGCCGCGCAGCGGGGTGCGCACCGACCAGGTGCGCCCGCGCTCCCGCCCGAACCCGCGCAGCTCCATGGCGGCAGAGACCGACTCGATCCGGTCGAAGGTGCCCAGCAGCAGGGGCATCAGCACGGCGCTGAGATTGCGCACCCGCGCCCTCAGGGGAGCATTGCGGGAGGTGTCGATGCCTCGCGCCTGCTGCGCCTGGGAGATGGTGCGGAACTCGCGCTGGACGTCGGGGATGTACCGCAGCGCGAGGGAGACGGCGTAGGCGATCCGCGCGGGCACCCCGATGCGCGCGAGCGAGGAGGCGAACTCCGGTGGCCTCGTGGTGGCAACGAACAGCAGCACTGCGGGCAGCACCGCGACGTACTTCAGGGTGACGGCGAGCTGGTAGAACAGCTGCTCGGTGGTCAGATCCCAGCGCCAGGGCCCCTCCAGCAGCACATGGCGGGTGCCGAAGAGATCCGTGCCGTAACCGGGGGCGAACAGGAAGATCCCGATGTTGTTCAGGGTGATGAAGACGAGGATCAGCCACAGCACCACCGCGAAGTCCCGCAGCCGGACCCGGGAGACGGCCCAGAGCACGACGGAGGCCAGAGCCACGACGGCCAGGTAGCGCACATCGAATCCCAGCATCGCACCGATCACGACGCCGAGGACGAGGACGAGCTTGGAGACCCCCGAGAGCCTGTGCAGCGGACCGGGGCGGTCCACGTAGCCCAGCAGCGGGGCGCTCAACTCGCGGCTCCGACCGTGAGGGGACCCGGGATCATGCTGCACTCCGGGTGGCGCGATCGACCTCGACGAAACGGCGCACCAGGGCGTGCGCGTCGGCGAGACCGCTCTGCTGCGCCAGCGCGTGCAGGCCCGTGGTCACGAGGTCCGCCCGCCGGGTCAGCTCGGGGTCGGTGAGCACGGCGGCCGGATCGTCATCGGCGAGCAGGACGCCGTCGGACATCACCAGCACGCGGTCGGTGTACTCCAATGCCAGGTGCATGTCGTGGGTGATCAGCACGACGGTGGTGCCGGTCGTGTTCACCTGCCGCAGGAACTCCATGAACTCGGTGTAGTGGGCGAAGTCCTGCCCGGCGGTGGGCTCGTCGAGGATCAGCACCTCGGGCTCGAGCGCCAGCACGGAGGCGATGGTGACGCGCTTCTTCTGGCCATGGCTGAGGGCGGAGACGGGCCAGGAGCGGAACGGGCGCAGCCCGCACACCTCGAGCACGGCGGCGGTGCGGCGGGTGATCTCGTCCTCCGCCATGCCGCGGGCGCGCATGCCCAGCGCGATCTCCTCGGCCACCAGCGGCTTGGAGATCATCTGGCCCGGTTCCTGCAGCACGAAGCCGACGTGCTCCCCGCGCTGGGCGAGGGTCCAGCCCGTGGCGTCGAGCACCCCGATGCGCACGGTGCCGCCGTTGGCGCGCTCGAATCCGCAGATTACGCGTGCCAGGGTGGACTTGCCGGCTCCGTTCGAGCCCAGCACGCCCAGCATCTCCCCGCGGCGCACCCGGGCGGTCACGCCCTCGAGCACGGCGGTGGTGCTCTCGGGGCCAAGGGGTATCTCGCAGCGCACATCCTCGAGGGCCAGGGCCGTCGTACCGGAGCGGGGGAGATCCGAATCCGTGCTCGTCCCTCGGCTCCCAGTGGGGATCGTGCCCGACGGGCCGGGACCCGATCCCATCGCGCTGTCGCCGCCGCTGCGGCCGACCCAGTTGCGCACCGCGCCGATCTGCTCCTCGCTGAGCGCGATCGTCTCCACTCGAGCGGGTCGCTGCTGAGCCGTGACCGGCGTCCCGGCGTAGCGCAGCGCGGCCACGTGCAGCGGCGGCCGGATGCCGTGCTCCTCGAGCAGCCCGGAGGCGACGACCTCGTCGGGCGAGGCATCGAGCACGATCCGACCGCCGGCCATCAGCACGATCCGGTCGACCTCCCGGTGCAGGACATCCTCGAGACGATGCTCGACGAGGACGATCGTGCGGCCGTGATCGCGGTGGAGCGTATCGATCAGCTCCACCGCGGAGCGGCCGGTGGCGGGGTCCAGGTTCGCCAGGGGCTCGTCGAACAGCAGCACCTCGACGTCGTCGACCAGCACGCCCGCGATCGCGACCCTCTGCTTCTGGCCGCCGGAGAGGTTCTGCGGGGCATCCTCCAGGCGATCACCGATGCCGGCCAGGGCCGCGGCGCGGGCCACGCGGGCAGGCATCTCGGCGTGGGGCACCTGCTGGTTCTCGAGGCTGAAGGCGATGTCCTCGCCGACGGTGAGGCCGACGAACTGGCTGTTGCTGTCCTGGAGCACTGTGCCGACCCCGGCCGCGGTCTCCACCAGCGGCACCGCGGCCGGATCCTTGCCGAGCACCCGGATGCTCCCACCGGCCTCGCCGCGGTGGCGGTGCGGGATCAGGCCATTGATCGCGCTGATCAGCGTGGATTTCCCCGAACCGGAGGCACCGACCACGGCGATCTTCTCCCCGCGCCGGATCCGCAGGTCGATGTCGTGCAGCGTCGGCTCGGACTGCGCGCGGTACTGGAAGGAGTACCCGCGCAGCTCGATGAGCACATCGCCGGCGCTGGATGGGGACGGCGCCGTCACTGGTCGTGGCTCAGCGACCCGGTCCTGGTGCGGGTGCGGGCGTAGATCGAGAGGATGATCGTGCCGATGATGCAGGCGGTCAGTGAGTTCGAGACGAAGGCCAGGGTGCCCTGCGCCCACACCTTGCCGGCCGGCTCGGCGTAGATCAGCACGTCGCCCAGCGGTGCGATGAGGAGCCAGGAGAGGGCGTTGGCGAGGATGATCGCGAGGTTCACGCGGATCGCGGTGCTCCTGCCGAATTCGCCGTCCCCGATCGCATGGCGCAGCACGAGCAGGCCGACCACCAGGCCGAACACGCCCGAGGCCAGCTCCCAGCTGATCCAGATCCCGAACCCGGTGGCATCGATCAGGAGGTGACCGAGGAATCCGGCGAGCGCCCCCACCAGCGGCCCGTAGAGCACGGCGAAGACGGCGAGGATCGCGTACTGGATGCTGATGGAGGTGTTCGGGACGAACGAGGGGATCGCGACGAAGCGACCGAGCACGAAGAACAGGGCGGCACCGATGCCGATCGCGACCACCTGGGTCACCGGCGAGTACGTACGGTTCATGAGGGTTCCTTCGGGAGCGGCGGGCAGGAGGATGAGGCGAGTCGGGGTGCCGGGGAGGCACGTCGGAGGAGCATCGCTATGTCAGCGCACCGGCACCAGGGTCACGCGCCAGGAGGCGCCGGTGCCGAGCGCGAAGGCGCGCGCGTAGTGGCCGCGATTGATGGCGATCGCCATCCGGTCCAGGGAGTTCACGTACAGCAGCGACTCTCCCACCTCGACCGCCGCGAAGGATCGGGCGTAGGTGACCTGGGCGGCGTGGACGACGGTGTCGTGATGGTGGACGCGGACGGTGACCCGATCGCCGGGCTCGACACCGAGCTCGCGGAACAGCGGCCGCGGGATCGAGGTCCACAGCGAGCCGTAGCGCACGTCCAGGGTGTCGATGGTGCCGACGACGGCCCCCTCGGTGAGCTCCGGCTCGATCACCGGCAGACGGACCAGGGTCGAGAGATCCAGACTCGGGCCCACCTCCTCGTAGGTGGTGGTGCCGGAGGCCAGCCGTGCCCCCGTGAACGCATAGATGTCGCGGCCGTGGAAGGTGTAGGACTCCTCGGAGCCCGGCCGCCGGTTCCTGGTCTCGTCGATCTCCCTCAGCTCGGTGATCCCGAAGAGCTGGTCGAGGTGGGTGAGCGTGCCGTTGTCGGGCGTGACCACGTAGTGGCCCGTCGCGGTCCGCGCGACCACGGACAGCCGGTCCGAACCGACACCCGGGTCCACCACCGAGACGAACACCGTGCCCGCCGGCCAGTAGGTGAGCACCTGGGCGAGACGGTAGGAGCCCTCCCAGATGTCGTACGGCGGGATGTTGTGGGTGACGTCGTGGATTCGCAGCGTGGGATCGACGCCCACGGCGACGCCGTACATGGCGCTGACCGCGCCGTCGTCGAGTCCGAAATCCGATTGCAGCACCAGAGCGTTCATAGGCGAATTATGCGGGTTCGCCGCTTCGGCGTGCGGGGCGTCCCACGGACGGCCCCTCGTCACGAGCGTGAGGCGTGAGACATGATGGGGAGCATGATCCTCCCGTCCGCGCAGCCGCCCGCCCTGAGCGTCCTGACCCAGAACATCCGCCTGCACCGCCCCGGCACCGTGGCCGGCCAGGCGGATCACTGGGACGACCGCGCCCCGGTGCTGGTCGATCTGCTGCGCTCGGCCGACGCCGACGTGGTCGGCACCCAGGAGGTGCTGGCCTCGCAGATCCCGGTTCTCGACGAGGCCCTCGCGGCGAGCCACCTGCGGCTGGGGTACGGCCGTGAGGGCGGTGGCCGCGGCGAGCACAACCTGCTGTTCGTCCGTCGTGAGCGGTTCGAGCTGCTGGACTGGGACCAGTTCTGGGTCTCCGAGGAGCCGGAGCTGATCGGCTCGGTGGGTTGGGATGCGCACTGCCCGCGGATCGCCGTGTGGGCGCGCGTGCGCGACCGCGCCGGCGGTGGTGACCTGGTGCTGGCGGTGACGCACCTCGACCACGCCGGGCACGTGGCCCGCGAGAAGGGCGCCGGGGTGATCGCCCAGCGGCTGCGCGAGGTGGCCGACGGGATCCCCGCCGTGCTGATGGGCGATTTCAACGCCGCCGCCGGGGAGAGCACCCCCTGGCGCGTGCTGCGCGATGCCGGCTTCGAGGACGCCCACGACGAGACGGGCGCTCTCGAGGGCGAGGACATCGGCACGTTCCCGGACTACCGGCGACCCGAGGCCGGGGCCGCGCGCATCGACTGGATCATGACCCGCGGGCTGACGGTCGAGGCCTACGCCGCCCACGTCCACGACATCCAGGGCGTGGCCGCGAGCGACCACGCCGCCGTCACCGCCGTGGTCCGTCCCGACCAGGCCTGAGCACCGCTCTCCCCGCCTCCGCCGCGGGGTCGTCGATCGCTCCGGATCGGGTGTCCCGTCGGCGCCTGCACGTCCTGCGGGGCGCGACCATTGCCGTCAGGCGTCAGGCGTCAGGCGTCAGGCGTCAGGCGTCAGCCGTCAGCCGTCAGCCGTCAGCCGTTGGCCTCCGTGCCGAGCCCCCAGGCCTCGGCCAGCAGCTCAAGTCCCTTGAGCCGGTCGGCGGGGTCGTAATAGTAGGCGGTGAGGATCAGCTCGTCGGCCCCGGTCGTCGCCACGATCTCCTCCAGCTGGCGCACGACGGTGGCGGGGGAGCCGACGGCCCGGATCGAGAGTGTCTGGTCGACCTGCTGGAGGAGATGATCGGCGGCGACCTCCTCGATCGGCCGCGGCGGCTGGATCTTCTGCCGCTGGCCGGTGACCACGCCGAGGAACATCTGCTGCAGCGTGGAGAAGTGCCGCTGCGCCTCCTCGTCGGTCTCGGCGACGACCAGGTTGACCCCGACCATGGTGTGCGGGCGCTCGATCTGAGCGGACTTCGCGGACGGATCGAACTCCGAGCGGTAGGTCTCCAGCGCCTGCAGGTACTGGAACGGCGCGAAGTGCGAGGCCACCGAGAAGGGCATGCCCAGCTGTCCGGCCAGGCGCGCCCCGTTGGCTGTCGAGCCCAGGATCCACATGGGCACCTCGGTGCCCTGGGCGACCGACGCACTGATCGGCAGGCCCCCGGCCGAGGGCTCCTCCCGTGACCAGTCGCGCATCTGCTCGACCGCCGCGATGAAGGCCTGCGGTTCGGCCGACGTGCGGGCCAGCAGCTGCGCGGTGAGCTGGTCGGTGCCGGGTGCCCGCCCGAGCCCGAGATCGATGCGGTCGCCGTGGAACTGGGCGAGGGTGCCGAACTGCTCGATCACCGCCAGCGGGGAGTGGTTGGGCAGCATGATCCCGCCGGAGCCCACTCGGATCCGCTGTGTCATCGAGGCGGCGCGATCGATCAGCAGCGATGTCGCCGAGGAGGCGAGGGACTCGGTGTTGTGGTGCTCGGCGAACCAGTAGCGCTCGTAGCCGAGCCGGTCGGCGGTCCGGGCGCCCTCCATGGACGCAGAGATCGCCTCCCGCACCGTCATGCCTTCCGAGATGGAGACGAGGTCGAGGATCGAGAGCGGAACGTGAGGCGCAGTCATACCTCGAGCGTATCGACGTGCATCGGGCCGGACCCCGCTGATAGTTGAGATTTTTCAGACCTCCGGATCGGGAAGCTCAGCGGCGTGGCCCGCGTTGATCACGGCATGAGGCTCTCCCTGCTCGACCGCTCCCGCACGCGCAGCGACGAGGAGGAGGGCACCGCTCTCGTCCACACGGTGGAGCGGGCGCAGCAGGTCGAGGCGGCCGGCTACCACCGCTTCTGGGTCGCCGAGCACCATGCGGTGCCGGGCATCGCGAGCGGCTCCCCGGCAGTGCTGCTGGGCGCTGTCGGCGCTCAGACCTCCACGATCCGTCTCGGCTCCGGCGGTGTCATGCTGCCCAACCACCGCCCGCTCGTGGTCGCCGAGCAGTTCCAGATGCTCGAGGGTCTCTATCCCGGTCGTGTCGACCTGGGCCTGGGTCGTTCGCTCGGCTTCACCGAACCGGTGCGCCGCGCGCTGGGGCGCCTGGAGTCCGACACGGAGAGCTTCGCCGCGGAGATCGCGGAGGTGCGCGCCCACCTCGCCGGGGAGGCCGACGTCACCGCGCATCCTCGCCCCACTGCGGAGATCCCCCTGTTCGTCCTGGCGACCGGCGCGGGCCTGGAAGTCGCCGCGCAGCTCGGCCTGCCCGTCGTGATCGGCGGGCCCATCCTGGATGCACCGGAGCTGCCCGAGCGCCTGGCCGCCTACCGCCGCGCGTTCCGGTCCCATCACGGCAGCTCGCCGATGGTGATCGCCTCGGCCGACGCCCTGATCGCCGACACCGACGCTGAGGCCCGCGAGCTGGCCCTGCCCGAGGTGTGGGCCATGGCCCGCTCGCGCACCACGGGGATGTTCGAGGCGCTCGAGCCGGTCGCGCAGATCCGTCGGACCACCTGGAGCAGCAAGGAGCGCCAGCGCGTGGAGAAGGGCCTGGACGCGACCATCACCGGCACGGCGGAGACCGTGAGCCGCCGCCTCCAGCAGATCATCGAACGCACCGGGGCTCAGGAGATCCTCTCGAGCGCCTCGACCTATGACCGCGCAGCGCTCGCTGACTCCGACGTGCGCCTCGCCGAGCTGTTGCTGGATTGACGGAGAATAATTCACTCCGAATCCGACGAGGACTCCGGCTCTCGGCTCGATCGGCCTCTCCACGCTGCCTGACCGAGCAGCAGCGTCGGCGTGATCAACAGCGCCGAGATCGCAGTGTTCCGGGTCCGGACCCGTTCGCAGGCGCGATGCAGCCGTTCCTGGTCGCCCCCGCTCCACTCCGTCGGATCGCTGGCGTTGTGGGGCTCCCTGGGGAGGAGATAGGCATCCTCCACCGGCTCTAGGACGGCGAAGCAGGGTTGTCGGTCATACAGGTGGCTGTACGTCACGGTGGGACGCCACAGCAACAGCCACAGGATCGCGATCGCTCCCACGGCCGCCAGGACACCGAAATAGATCGCCTGCTTCCTCATCGTGAACCCTCGAATTCTTCAGAGTGGTCGAAACGCGGTCGATTCGTCACAGCCCCTTGCCGGGATTGAGGATCCCGGTGGGATCGAAGACGTCCTTGAGGCGGCGCTGGAGATCACGGGAGACGTCGGAGAGCTCGAGGTCGAGCCAGCCCTGTTTGGCGGTGCCGATGCCGTGCTCGCCGCTGATCGTCCCGCCCAGGGCGAGGGCGGCCCGCACCATGTCGTCCGCCGCAGCGAGGATCGGGGCCGGCAGCTCCGCGGCCGCGTCATGCTCCCCGCGCGGCAGCGACAGCGCCGGATGCAGGTTCCCGTCGCCCGCGTGGGCGACGGCAGAGGCGCGGATCCCATGGGCGCGACCGATCGCCTCGAGCTCGGCGTAGGCCTCGGCGAGGCGGGACTTGGGCACCGCCACGTCCTCCCCGAGGCGGAACCGGCCGGCGCCGGAACCACGGGCAGTGCGGCGCAGCTGCCACAGCTGCTCGGCCTCGGCCTCGTCGTCGATGGGGGACACCTCGGCTCCGGCGGCGGTGAGGGCGGCCACCAGATCCCGGGTCTGGTCCTCGATCCCGTAGCCGTCGAGCTCGATCAGCAGCACGGCCGTGGCGCCCTGGCTGATCCCGGCGCCGGTGCGCTCGTCGATGTCCTGCAGCGTCCCGGCGTCCATCAGCTCGGTCGCGGCCGGTCGCACCGGGCTCCGCGAGATCGCCCCGACCGCGGCGGCGGCCGCCGTGGTGGAGGGGAACCGTGCGAGCACGGTCCGGCGTGCGACCGGCACCGGATGGATGCGCAGGGTCGCGGCGACCACCACGGCCAAGGTCCCTTCCGAGCCGACCAGCAGCTGCGTGAGGTCCAACCCCGTCACGCCCTTGATCGAGCGGTGGCCGGTGCGCAGGAAGGTGCCGTCGGCCAGCACCACGTCCAGTGCCAGCACGGATTCCCGGGTCACGCCGTACTTGGCGCAGTGCAGACCGCCGGCATTGGTGGCGATGTTGCCGCCGATGCTGGAGAGCGTGGCACTGGCGGGATCGGGAGCGTAGAAGAAGCCGTGGGGCGCCAGCGCTGCCGAGAGGTCCGCGGTGACCACGCCCGGCTCGACCACGGCGACCTCGTCGATCGGATCGATCTCGCGGATCGCGGTCAGTCGTTCCAGGCCCAGGACGATGCAGCCCTCACCCGCGCTCGCTCCGCCGGAGAGTCCCGAGCCCGCTCCGCGGGGCACGACGGCGGTGCCGGTGGCGTGGGCCAGCCGCAAGGTCGCCTGCACGCCCTCGACGTCGTGGGGGAGGGCCAGGATGAAGCCGAGGCCCGGCACGCCGGGGACCGCATAGTCACCGCCGTACCTGGTCTCGGGGTCCTCGAACACGGCGTCCGCGCCCAGGTCGGTGCGCAGGAGTGCGGCGAGATCGTCGAGATCGGTGCCGGATGCCGGGGGACCGGTCATTCGAAGCTCCTCGTCAGGGCTGGAAGGTCGTCGCCCATGGTGGGCTCTTCCTGCCACGGTGGTGTGTGCTCCCCATGGTGGGACACCGTGCGCGGAGGCGCGAACGGTGCTCATCCCGCGCCCGGATCCAGGTCGGTGCCCGGGAAGCCGGGCCCTACCTCGTGCGCACCGCGAGCACGGTCTCCATCGCCTGAGCAGGGCGGGCGCATCCCGTGGACGGCAGGAGCGGGGCACCCGGTCATCACCGGGTGCCCCGCTCCTGCCCTTCGCCGGTATGGTCAGCGCAGCGGCTGAACGTCCCGGTGGGCGATGTGGTCCGGGCGCGGCGCGGAGGCCGCGAACGGTTCCTGGAGCTCGTTCTCGACGCTGTTGAACACCATGAAGATGTTCGAGCGCGGGAACGGAGTGATGTTGTTGCCGGAGCCGTGCATGATGTTCGAGTCGAACCACAGTGCGGAGCCGGCGGGACCGGTGAACTGGTCGATCCCGTGCCGGTGGGCCATGTCGGTGATGACCTCCTGGGAGGGCACGCCGACCGTCTGCTCCTTCAGCGAGGACTTGTGGTTGTCCTCCGGGGTCTCACCCAGGCTCGGCACGAAGGTGCGGTGGGAGCCGGGCATCACCATCAGCCCGCCGTTGTAGGGGAAGTTCGGCGTCAGCGCGATCGAGCAGCTGACGGCGCGGGGCAGCGGCATGCCGTCCTCGGCGTGCCAGGTCTCGAAATCCGAGTGCCAGTAGAACCCGCTGCCCTTGAACCCGGGCATGTAGTTGATCCGGGTCTGGTGCAGGTACACCTCGGAACCCAGCAGCTGACGCGCGCGATCCAGCACCCGCGGGTCGCGGGCGAGCTGGTCGATCAGGTCGCTGAGCTGCTGGACCGCGAAGATCGAGCGGACCTCGCCGGAGGCGCGCTCGGTGATCACCCGCTCGTCCTCGCGCAGCGACTCATCGCCGGTCAGCCGGTTCAGCTCCTGCCGATAGGTCATCACCTCATCGGGGGCGATGAAGTCCTGCAGGATGGTGAAACCCCGCTGCTCGTGCGCCGTCAGCTCCTCGGCGTCGAAGGGGCCGTCGTCCGGGGTTCCCCAGACGGTGGGGTGCTCACGGGCGTAGGGCTCCATCACCTCCGTGAGTCGGGTGCGGTAGTGATCGTCGGTCATGGTCGCCGTGGACATGGTTTCCTTTCCTCGATCGTGCTCGCATCGGCGGCATGCCCCACGCCGATGGCACGACCCGGGACATGCCGATGCCGGGCGGGAAGCCCGGCAGTGTCGGGAGGCTACATGGCAAGGCGCGAGTGTTCTACCTGGTCGTCGCTTCGCCGGCTCAGTTGATGGGGTGGAGATGCCGGCTCGCAGCGGGGGTGGGGACCCTGCGGCGGCATCTGCTGCGCCTGGTGCCGGACGGATGGACGCCTATGCAGTCCCGTGGCCGGTGCCGTCGCTGCCATGCTGCGGCGGGCGGGTCGGATCGTGCTCGTCGTCGTGGATCTGGACGTGGGCCGTGGGGATGTCCTCGTAGGAGGCCGGATCGGAGATCGGCTCGAGGTGGGTGAGCACGGTGAGGTCGGGCAAGCTCTCGCGCAGCTCGTCCTCGAGGCCCTCGATGTAGTCGTGCCCCACTTTGACGGTCCACTCGTCGGGCACCAGCACGTGGACGTTCATGTACTTCTGCTGGCCGGCCTCGCGGGTCTGGAGCCCGTGGAAGGTGACGTTCCCGTCGGTGCGGCGACGCAGGACGTCGGTGATGACGTCGTGGTCCTCCTCGGGCAGGGCCTTGTCCAGCAGCCCGGAGACCGATTCGTTGATCAGGCCGATGCCGGTGACGATGATGTTCACGCCCACGGCGAAGGCGATGATCGGATCCAGACGCTCCCAGCCGGTCAGCGCCACCAGACCGACCCCGATCAGCACGCCGGCGCTGGTGACCACGTCGGTCATGAGGTGCTTGCCGTCGGCCCGCAGGGTGATCGAGCGGTGCGCCTTCCCGGCGCGCAGCAGGACCAGGGCGACGCCGCCGTTGATCAGGGAGGCGAGCACCACGATGATCAGGCCGATGCCGAGGTTCTCCAGCGGGCGCGGGTTCACGAAGCGCTCGACGGCGGTGACCAGGATGACCGCAGCCGCCACGAAGATCATCACGCCCTCGACCGCGGCGGAGAAATACTCGGCCTTCGCCCGGCCGTAGAGATAGCGCTCGGTGGCGGGGCGGGCCGCGACCGTCAGCGCGATCAGGGCCACCACGGCCGCGACCAGGTTCACCGTGGATTCGGCGGCGTCGGAGAGCAGGCCGACGGAGTCCGTCAGCGCCCACGCCCCCGTCTTCAGCGCGATCGTGAGGATCGCGGCGATGATCGAGAGCCACGCGTACCGGCGCAGGTCGACCTTCGTGGGCTCGGCCGCAGCAGGGCTCTGCGGGGGTGGGGGCGTCATGCGGGGGAGTCCTTCGGCGGGGGGTCGGGGGCGAGCGTCCCGTCGGGCGCGATGTGCTCGAAGATCTGCTCGACCAGGGAGAGCACGTGCGGATCGTCGACGGTGTAGTAGCTGTGGCGGCCCTCGCGGCGGGCGGAGACGATGCCGGCCAGGCGCAGCTTGCTCAGATGCTGACTGGTGGTGGGCAGGCTCAGCCCGACCCGCGCAGCCAGGGTGCCGACGTCCAGGTGGCCCGAGCTCATGAGCTGGACGAGGTGGAGACGGGCGGGGCTGGCGAGCATCGCGAAGGTGTCGGCGGCCGCGGCGAGTTGCGGTTCGGTGGGTTCCGCGTGCTGGCGGTGGCTGGCCGCCTCGGCGGCCGGACCGGACGTCATCGGGGTGTGCACGTCGGCGAGTCTGCCGTGGATTGCATGGTTGCGCAAGGAACGAAGTGTCGGCTGTGATCCCGGTGATAGTTCCGGACATGCAGGAGGGGCGGCGCCGTCTCGGCACCGCCCCTCCTGGGTGGTCGATCCTCAGTCCACGTAGCGCGCGGGCTCATCCTCGACGGGCAGTCCCGCCGCCCGGTAGGCGCGGAAGCCGCCGGCCAGGTCCGTGGCGCGGTGGAATCCGAGATCACGCAGGTCGCGGGCGGCGAGCGAGGAGTAGTAGCCCTCGTTGCAGACCACGACGATCTGGTCGTCGTAGCCGGGCCCCTCGTCCATGCGGTCGGCGCTCTGGGGATCGAGTCGCCACTCGAGGACGAGTCGCTCGATCACCGTGGCACCGGGGATGTGCCCCTCGGGTTCGCGCGTGACCGCGGAGCGGATGTCGATCACGTGGACGCCCTGATCCAGGAGCGTCGGCAGCTCGACCGGCTCGACCTGCTCGTGGCCCTGGCGGGCGGCGGCGAGGATCTCGTCGATGCTGTGCCTGGTGGGGGCCTCGGCCCTGCGCCGTCCGGCGCTCGCCTCGGTCATCGGTTCCGACCGGAGGAGTAGGCCGCGAGGCCGGAGCCGCTCGAGCCGCCCTGGCGTCGTGCGCCGGAGCCCGCGGGAGCCGCCTGGCCGCCGCGGCGTCCGCCGCCCTCGCCGCCGCTGCGGCCCTGGCCGCCGGAACGACCACGTCCGCCGCCCTGACCGCGGCCGCCCTGGCCGCCGCGTCCCCCGCCGCGACCGCCCTGGCCACGGCCCTGACCGCCACGTCCGCCACCGGAGCGCTGGGATTCAGCGGCCGGGGCGGGGTCACGGGGCTCGTGCATCTCCGTGCGCTCGCCGGGGGCGAGCACGGTCAGCACGGGGCTGGTGGGGACCACGCTCGCGTGGAAGGTGGGCTTGATGCCCGCCTTGCGCATGAGGTCGTGGACATCGCGCTTCTGGTCCGGGGCCTGCACGGTGATCACGGTACCGCTCTCGCCGGCGCGGGCGGTGCGGCCGGAACGGTGCAGGTAGGCCTTGTGCTCGACGGGCGGGTCGGCGTGGACCACGACGGCCACCTCGTCGACGTGGATGCCGCGGGCGGCGATGTCGGTGCACACCAGCGTGGTGTTCGTCCCGGAGCCGAAGGCCTCGAGGTTCCGGGTGCGGGCGTTCTGCGAGAGGTTGCCGTGCAGGTCGACGGCGTCCACTCCGCGCGCGGCGAGCTTGCGGGCGAGGTTCTTCGCCCCGTACTTGGTGCGCGTGAACATGATCGTGCGGCCCGGCGCCGCGGCGAGGTCGCGCAGCACGTCGAACCGGGTGGCGGCGTCGACCTCGAGCACGTGGTGCTCCATGGTGCCGACGGGGCTCGTGGCAGGGTCCGCCGAGTGCGTCACGGGGGAGGACAGGAACTGCTTGACCAGCTTGTTCACACCGGCGTCGAGGGTGGCGGAGAACAGCATGCGCTGGCCCTGCTTCGGCGTCGCATCCAGGATGCGGCGCACCATGGGCAGGAAGCCCATGTCGGCCATGTGATCGGCCTCGTCGATCACGGTGATCTCGACGGCACTGAGGTCCACGTGGCCCTGTCCCATCAGGTCCAGCAGCCGGCCCGGGCAGGCGACGACCACGTCGACGCCGGCGGCGAGCGCCTTGACCTGGGGATTCTGGCCGACGCCGCCGAACACGACGGCGCTGCGCAGCCCGGCGGCCGCTTCCAGCGGCCGCAGCGACTCGGAGATCTGGGAGGCGAGCTCACGCGTGGGGGCGAGGATGAGCGAGCGGGGCCGGCGCGCGGCGCGGCGGCGGGGCTCGGCGATCAGGCGTGCGACCAGGGGCAGGCCGAAGGCGTAGGTCTTGCCCGAGCCCGTGCGGCCACGGCCGAGGATGTCGCGCCCGGACAGGGAGTCCGGCAGCGTCGCGGCCTGGATGGGGGTGGGCTGGGTGATGCCCTGGGGCGCGAGCGCGTCGACCAGGACGGAGGGCACGCCGAGGCGTGCGAAGTCAGGGGAGGTCACGGGAATCCGTTCTGAAGGTGCAGATCCCGCCCGGTGCGTTGCGCCAGGCGCTGCCATGGCAGCGACTCGAAGCCTGCGCTGTCACCACCATACGAGGTGGGACCTGTGCCGCGGCGGGATGACGGCACGCTCCGACAACACTAGACCCGCCGCTGTCCAGGGAGGACGATCACCGCACCGGATGTGACATACACCTGTTCCGGCATCGGCTGCGAACACGCCGGTATTGTCGCCAGAACAGTTCACGACGGGGAGACGGAGGAGTCCGCGAATGGCGCGCAGGGTGAGCATCAAGGACGTCGCCCAGCGCGCCGGGGTGTCGTGGAAGACGGTCTCCAACGTCGTCAACGACCGCCCCGTGGTCCGGACCGAGACCCGCGCGAAGGTCCTGGAGGCGATCGACGAGCTCGGCTACGTGCCCAACCACGTGGGCCGGGAGCTGCGCGGAGGCCCCACCCGGTCGATCGCGCTGGTCGTCCCCGAGCTGCAGAACCCCTACTTCGCCCGCCTGGCGGAGCGGGCCCAGGCCGCCGCCCGCGAGCGCGGCTACACCGTCAGCGTCGAGGTCTCCCTGCACAGCGCCGAGACCGAGCGCGCCCACGTGCACGGCCGCACCGCCCGCCCCGTCGACGCCGTCATCATCTCGCCCTCCGCCCTGGATCCGGCGGACCTGGCCGGGCGTGAGTCCGGGCCTCCTGTGGTGCTGCTGGGGGAGTCCTTGCCGGCCGCCCCGAACGTGGTGCACGTGGCGATCGACAACGCCGCCTCCGCGGCCGAGGTGGTGCGGCACCTCGCCCGCGGCCGACACCGGCGACTGCTGTTCCTCGGCGCCGAAGGCGCCGAGCGCTCCACCGGCGCGGACCGGCTCGCGGGGTTCCGGGCCGCCAGGGACAGTGCCGGGCTGCCCCGGGACCCCGAGCTCGTCCGCGCTGTCAGCTCATGGACCCGCGAGGCCGGGTACCGCGCGGTGCAGGAGGTCCTGGCCGAGACGATCGACGTCGATGCGGTCGTGGCCGGCAACGACCTGCTGGCCCTCGGCGCCCTGAGCGCCCTGGCCGATCGCGGCGTGGCAGTGCCGGCAGAGGTGGCGGTCGTGGGCTGGGACGACGTGCCCGAGGCCGCGTGGTCGCGGCCGTCGCTGACCACGGTGGCCCCGGATCTCGATGCCCTGATCGCGGCCGCGTTGGACGCAGCCCTGGCGGGCACGGCGCACGAGGACGGGGCCGAGACCGTGATCCCGCACCGCCTGATCGAGCGCGATTCGACGCGGCCGCCGGGCCACCACTGATTCCCACGTTGCAAGCGCGTCGCGGGTGCGCTTGACTGGGTCCTGAACGATCCGTGCCGGTGCCTCGAGAGCGCCGGTGACTCAGCGCCGAGCCCCGCCGATCCCAGGAGCTGTCCGTGAACGCCCAGAACCCCGACCTGCCGGAGCACCTCAGCTCCCTGTTCTCCCGCGCTGATCAACTCGCCGCGCAGCTCGATGCACCGCTGTCCGCCGCCACCGACGTCCCGAAGCCCGAGCACCCCCGGCCTCAGCTGCAACGCCCCGCCTGGCTGAACCTCAACGGCACCTGGCAGTTCGAGATCGACCAGGGCGACACCGGGCGCGAGCGCGGCCTCGTCGAGCGGGAGCTCGCGGGCACGATCACCGTGCCCTTCGCGCCGGAGACCGAGGCCTCCGGCGTCGGCAACCGAGATTTCCTCGAGGCCGTCTGGTACCGCCGTACCGTCACCATTCCCGCCGATTGGCAGGGTCTGCGCCCGATCGTGCGCTTCGAGGCCGTCGACCACGACGCCACCGTGTGGGCGAACGGCGTCGAGGTGGCCCGCCACCGCGGCGGCTTCACCCCCTTCGCCGCCGACCTCTCCGGCGTCCCGGGTGCCGAACCCGGCGCGGAGGTCGAGATCGTGGTGCGCGCCCGCGACCCGCACACGGGCCCCCAGGCGCGCGGCAAGCAGGACAGCAAGTTCCGTCCCACCCACGCCAATTACCACCGCACCACCGGCATCTGGCAGACGGTGTGGCTCGAGGGCGTCCCGGCCGACGAGATCCGCTCGCTGCGGATCCTGCCCTCGCTCGCAGGTCGCTGCTTCGCGATCGACGTGCCGCTGTCGCGCACCACGCCCGGCACGCGCCTCGAGGTCGTCGCCTCGGTGCCCGGCGGCGAGGAGGTCGCCCGGGCGGAGGTGCGCGCCGACCTCGATCTCGCCCCGCACCTGGAGCTGACGATCCCCGAGGACGCTGTGCGGATCTGGGGCCCCGGCGCTCCGGAGCTCTACGCCCTCACCGTGCGACTGCTGGATGCGGACGGCGGCGCACTGGACGAGGTCCGCTCCTACGCGGGCCTTCGCTCGACCTCGCTGCGCGACCATGAGTTCCGCATCAA
Organism: Brachybacterium sp. GCM10030252; assembly: GCF_042666535.1. Lineage (NCBI taxonomy): Bacteria > Bacillati > Actinomycetota > Actinomycetes > Micrococcales > Dermabacteraceae > Brachybacterium > Brachybacterium sp. GCM10030252. The sequence continues at coordinate 261,326 of NZ_JBHTDM010000003.1, forward strand.
CGGCACGAAGGTCTTCCAGCGCCTGATCCTGGACCAGGGGTACTGGGAGGAATCCTTCATGACGGCGCCGGCGGACGAGGCGCTGACCACGGACATCCGCCTCTCCCTCGAGGCCGGCTTCAACGGAGCGCGCCTGCACCAGAAGGTCTTCGAGCAGCGGATGCTGTTCTGGACCGATCTGCACGGCTACCTCACCTGGGGCGAGTTCGGCGACTGGGGTGTCTCCGGCTACGGCCCGCTCGGCGACAATCAGCAGCCGCCCGCCAATTTCGTCGGGCAGTGGATCGAGGCCGTCCAGCGCGACCTGAACCATCCCTCGATCATCGGCTGGTGCCCGCTGAACGAGACCCACCAGGTCCTGCACGACCGCTTCACCCAGCTCGACGACGTCACCCAGGCGATGTACGACGCGACCAAGCTCGCCGACCCCACGCGGCCGGTGCTGGACGCCTCCGGCTATTCCCACCGCGTGCGCGGCGCCGACATCTACGACTCCCACTCCTACGAGCAGGACCCGGAACGGTTCCGCGTCGAACAGGCCGGCCTGGCCGACGGCAGGCCTCACGTCAACCGGCACGATCTCGGCCCCGACGAGATGCCCTTCGCCGACGGGGCCTTCTCGCTGCCGTACGCCGGCCAGCCCTACTTCGTCTCCGAGTACGGCGGCATCTGGTGGAACGAGCAGGAGGCCCGAGAGGCGGCCGAGGCCGAGAAGGCCGGGAACAATGCGGCCCAGTCCTGGGGCTACGGCGAGCGCATCCGCAGCGAGGAGGAGCTCTACGAGCGCTTCGAGGGACTGACCCGCGTGCTGCTCGAGGATCCGCTGATGTTCGCCTACTGCTACACGCAGATGACCGACGTGTTCCAGGAGAAGAACGGCATCGTCGACTTCGCCCGCGGTCGCAAGCTCGACCTGGCCCGGCTCCGCGCCATCCAGGAGGAGGTCGCAGCGTACGAGGCCACGGAGAACGGGCCGACGCAGGACGAGCCGGACACGTCGGCCGCGGCTCCGGACGGGGCGCGATCCCGCCGCGAGAAGCCCGGCCGGAGGTGGTGGGCCCCGGGCTCCCGGCAGTGATGAGCGCGTGCCGGCGCGAGGGCCGCTGAGGGGAAATGCCCGCGACAGGAGGCCTCGCACCGGCGCACGATGAGTCCATGGTCGATCAATCACGTCTGTGGGACGAGCATGCCGCCGCCGGGTACGACACCCCCGGCGAGGGCATGTTCGCCCCGGACGTGCTCGGGCCGACGGTCGAGATGCTGAGAGACCTCGCCGCGGGCGGGCGCGCCGTCGAGTTCGCCGTCGGCACCGGACGGGTCGCGATCCCGCTGCGCGAGTCGGGCGTCGAGGTCGTCGGGCTCGAGCTCTCGGAGGCGATGATCGCGCGGCTGCGCGAGAAGGCCGACGAGCAGACGATCCCCGTCGTAGCCGGCGACATGACGACAGCGAGCGCGGGGGAGGGCTTCTCTCTCGCCTATCTCGTGTTCAACACGATCTCGAATCTGCTCACCCAGGAGCAGCAGGTCCAGTGCTTCCGCAACGCCGCCCGGCACCTCGCGCCCGGCGGCTGCTTCGTGATCGAGCTCGGCGTGCCGGATCTGCGCTCACTGGCGCCGGGCAAGGACGGCACCCTCGAGGTCTACGAGGCCGGGTACCTGCTGGTCGACACCATCGACCCCCTGACCCAGCAGCTCGTCTCCCACCACGTCCGCTTCGATCCTGCGGTCGACGGCTCCCGCGAGGCCAGTATCGACCGCACCCCGCAGCGCTACATCTGGCCCAGCGAGCTGGATCTGATGGCGCAGCTGGCGGGCTTCTCCCTCGAGTCCCGGTGGGCCGGCTGGGACCGCTCCGAGTTCACCGGTGGCTCCCGTTCGCACGTCTCGGTGTACCGGCTGCCGGCGCGATGACGCCCTGCGGGACCGCTCGCGCGCCCAGCACTCGTAGACTGCGCCGGTGACCTCCCTCGATACTCTCGCCGCTCTGTCCTGGACGCCGCTCACCCTCGAGGACGCCCCCGCCCTGACCGCATTGCTGAACCGGATCGACGCGGCCGAGCAGCGTCAGGAGCCGGCGGAGGAGCCGACCATCCGCGACTGGCTCTCCATGCCCGGGCACGACCTCGGCGCGGACAGCTTCGCCGTGCGCGACGGGGAGCGACTGGTCGCCTTCGGACTGGTCGATGTCGCCTCCGGTCTCGATCGCGACGGCCGGGCCCGATGCGAGCTCAGCGGTGGTGTCGACCCCGAATACCGGCGCCGTGGGCTCGGCACGGCACTGCTCGAGCGCGGCGAGGAGCGTGCGGCCCAGGTGGCCGCCGACCGGCATTCGGGAGCCGACGCGATCGTCCGCGTCTCCGGAGGCCGCGACCCCGAACCGTCGGACGGTGACGGTGACGGTGACGGTGACGGTGACGGTGACGGTGCCGGCGCCGCGGTCGCGGGTGGCGCCGATGTCCGGCCCGTGCTGGACCGCCGCGGGTACCACCGTGCGCGCAGCTGGTTCTCGATGGGGCGCGGCCTGCCCGCCGCCGACATCGAGTCCCGTCAGCTCCCCGGCCTGGATCTGCTCGCGCCGGCGGAGGACCATCTCGAGCTCACCCGCCTCGCCCACGTGGCGGCCTTCGCCGATCACTGGGGCTCGGCCCCGGTCACCCCGGAGCGGTGGCGGGCGCTGTGTACGTCGCACACCGCCCGGCCGGCGCTGTCCACCATCGCGGTCGATGCCGAGGGGACCGTGCTCGGCTATGCCCTCGCCACGGAGGACCGCGCCGGAGTCCTGCACATCGCCCTGGTCGGCACCCGACCGGAGGCCCGTGGCCGGGGCATCGCGCGCGCCGTCATCGCCCGCAGCCTCGACGCCGCATCCCGCGCCGGCTGCACCACCGCCGAGCTCGAGGTCGACACGGAGAGCCTGACGGGCGCGACCCGTCTGTACGAGGCGCTCGGATTCACCCGCCGCCACGTCGAGACCACCTACGAGAAGCCGCTGCGCTGAGCCGTGCTGCTCAGCGGTGCCACTCGGTCAGGCGCTTGGCCAGCCGTTCCTCGCTGTCCTGCTCTGCCTGCTCGTTCGCCTCCGCGGTGCCGCCGTTGCGCAGCCCGCCCACGACCTCGCCGGCGGAGAACACGTGACCGGCGTCGGGGTAGACGTGCACCTCCGCCTCGGGCACCAGCTCACCGATCTCGTACGCGGCGGTGTCCGCAGGCCACATGCGGTCGTCCCCGCCGGCGAACACCAGCAGACCCCCGTCGACGGCTGAAGGGTCGAGGCGCGCGGCGTCCTCGTCCTCCGCGGGGGAGTTCTCGATGATGCTCTCGTCGGTGGAGCGATAGGTCACCGGGTAGTTGAACGCGGCGGCGGACAGCTGGTGGACCAGGTCACCGGCGCTCGCGGAGCGGAACGAGAGGAAGGGGACCTCCTCGCCGGCCAGCGTCCACGAGGAATGGGACTCGCGCCCGACCACGAGGCTCTGATTCACGTGCATGGTGGGAGCGAACAGGACCACGTTGTCGATCTGTTCGTAGTGCTCGGCGAGCAGCAGGGCGAGCTCGGCCCCCTTCGAGGTGCCGATCACGGTCAGCGGCCCGGGGGAGCGAGCAGTCTGCTCGATGCGATCCGTGGCCTCCTCGAAGAACTCGAGCGGCACGCGATCCAGTGCGGGCTGCTGGTTCTCCTGGCCGAAGAAGAACAGCGAGTACACCTCATAGCCCTGCTGGGCTATCCGCACCGCCTGCGCGTACGCCGGGCCGCCGTCCGAGCCGCCGAAGGTCACCACGACGCCCGCAGCCGCGGGACCGTCGGTCGGGAGCAGATGGAATCCGGCCAGGTAGTCGCCGGTGACGTGCTCGATGTCGAGCCCGTCCTGCTCGAGGTCATAGGTGGCGAGGTCCGTCGGATCCGGAGCGTCCCCGTCGTCGAACCTCCAGCCGTTGACGGCCCGCACCGCAAGGACCAGCAGGGCCAGGACGACCAGCGAGGCCACCGCGCGCACGAGGAATCGGCCGAGGCGCTTCATGCGCGGAACCGTCGTCCCGAGGGCACTGGAGGCATGCGACCAGCCTAGAGGTGATCTAAGTCTCATGGCAGCGGAAACGATCCGAACCTGCGGACGGCGAGGGCGGGCCCGGCGAGCGCGGGAGAATGTCCCCATGAGAGCAGTGCGCTACGACGCCTTCCAGCAGCGGCCACGACTTCTCGAGGTGCCCGATCCCGAGTGCCCGCCGCACGGGGCTGTCGTCACCGTGCACGCGACCGGCGTGTGCCGCAGCGACTGGCACGCCTGGCAGGGGCACGACGAGTCCGTCGGCCTCCCGCACATCCCGGGCCACGAGTTCGCCGGAGTCATCGAGCGGGTCGGTGTCGAGGTGACCGGATTCGCTCCCGGGGACCGGGTGACGGCACCGTTCATCCTCTCGTGCGGACGGTGCGAGCAGTGCCTCGCCGGGGCGCCGCAGGTGTGCCCGCACCAGCGTCAGCCCGGATTCGACCTGCCCGGCTCCTGGGCCGAGCAGGTGGTGGTGATCGAGGCCGACCACAACCTGGTGGCCCTGCCCGCGGAGATCGACATGGTGCTCGCCGCGGGGCTGGGATGCCGGGTGGGGACCGCCTACCACGCCGTCCGCGTCCAGGCCGCCGTGGCACCCGGGGAGACGGTCGCCGTGTACGGCTGCGGCGGCCTGGGCCTGGCGTGCGTGATGGTCGCCCGCGCCGCCGGGGCCGACGTGGTCGCCATCGACGTCTCCGAGGGCGCCCTCGCCCGCGCCGCCGAGCTCGGTGCCACCGCGATCCCTGCCGGGGACGACGTCGCCGAGCGCGTCCGGGACGTCACCGGCGGAGGGGCCCACGTCTCGCTGGATGCGCTCGGCTCCGCCGGCACGGCGCGGTCCGCGATCAGCTCGCTGCGGCCGCGTGGCCGTCATGTCCAGGTCGGGCTCCTGCTCGGGGAGGATGCTGATCCGTCCTTGCCGATGGGCCGGGTCATCGGCCAGGAGCTGGCGATCCTCGGCAGCCACGGACTCGCGGTCAGCGAGTACCGCGACCTGCTGGCCGACATCGCGGCGGGACGGCTCGACCTCGAGGGGACCGTCGGCCGGGTGCTGGCGATGGAGGATCTGCCCGAGGCGATGACGGCCATGGATGCCCCGCCGGTCACCTCCGGGATGACCGTCGCCCGGCTGGTCTGAGCGGACCGGCGAGGCACGGCGCACGTCACCGCCGCAGGCGCCCGGACCCGTCCCTGCGCTGTGGAACCATGGCGACCATGACGATCACCGCTGCTGCCGACGGCTCCGCCCTCGGGAATCCAGGCCCCGCCGGGTGGGCCTGGTACATCGACGAGAACACCTGGCGCGCCGGGGGCTGGCCCCACGGCACCAACAACATGGGTGAGCTCAAGGCTGTCCTGGACCTGCTGGAGTCGACCGCGGTGGATGCCGACCAGCACCTGCTGATCCTGTGCGACAGCCAGTACGTCATCAACTCGGTGACCAAGTGGATGCCGGGCTGGAAGCGCAAGGGCTGGCGCAAGAAGGACGGCAAGCCCGTGCTGAACGTCGAGCTGCTCCAGGACATCGACCGCGCCCTGGCAGGTCGCAGCGTGGAGTTCGAATGGGTCAAGGGCCACGCCGGTCACGCCCTGAACGAGGCCGCGGACCAGCGTGCCAACGCCGCCGCGACCGCCTTCTCCAAGCGCCAGGACCCGGTCATCGGCCCCGGTTACCGCGGGGAGGCCGTCTCCCCGGCGGCCGCCGCCCCGACGGCGCCCACACTGACCGCCGAGGCCGCCGCGGCCGACGACCTCTTCAGCCTGTTCGACGAGCACGGCGCAGAGCCGGCTCCTGCCGCTCCCGCGAACGCCGGAACCCGCGCCCCCGGGCCGACCGGTGCACCCGCGTCTGCCGGGCCCGAGCCCACCGGATTCGCCGCCGACGCGCCCGGCGCCACCGACTTCGAGCAGGTCACCGCGCGCGAGCAGGCCCTGCTCAGCGACACCCTGCGTGCCGCGACAGACGAGGCCGCCGAGTTGCTGCACCCCTCGTTCACCGAGATCGGCGCGAGCGGGCGGCACTATGACCGCGACGCGTTCCTCGCCCAGCTCGAGCCTCTGGACAGGGTGGAGGCCGACGCATTCGTCGCCGACGAGATCGCCCCCGGCGTGGTGCTGCTGCAGTACACGACCTCGTCGCCGGAGGGCGCGGTCGCGCGCAGCTCGCTGTGGGTCCGACAGCAGGACCGCTGGCTGCTGCGCCACCATCAGGGCACGCCCCTCGAGCGACCCTGATGACGCTGATCGCGGGCAGCGGCTCGGTCCCTCTGACCCGCCGCGCCGGCGGGCCCGACCTCGCCCGCGGCCTCGCCCTGCTCGGGATCGGCCTGGCCAACACCATCGGCTGGCTGCACGGCTCGCAGTGGACGGTGCTGCTGAAACAGGTCGATGCCACCGTGATCGACCGGATCGCCGACGTGCTGATCGGGCTGCTCGCCGACAACCGCGGCTTCCCCCTGTTCGCGATGCTGTTCGGCTACGGCATCGGGGTCCTGTACCGCCGCTCCCGCGAGCACGGTGAACCGTCCCGGCGCTTCCTGATGCGCATGCTGCGCCGCCACGTGGTGCTGCTGGCGATCGGCATGGCCCACGCTCTGCTGCTGTTCAGCGGCGACATCCTCGTCGCCTACGCGATGGTCGGCATGTTCTGCGTGCTGCTGGTGACCCGGCACCGCATCGCCCTGCCGATCGCGGCCGTCCTCGCGCTGCCGGCGCTCGGGGTGTGGGGATGGACGGACGGCACCATCGGCCTCTCCTCGGCCGACGGGTACGCCGCCGCCTCGGCGCCCGACTATCTCACCGGCCTGCGCCTGCGCGCTGACGCGGCGGTCTACGACATGATCACCGCTGTGCTGTCGGACATCGGACTGCTCTCCCCGATGGCCATCGGGGCCATCGCAGCGCGGATCCGCCTGCTCGAGCTGGTGACGCCGAACCGGGACCTGCTGGTCCCGATCGCCCGGTGGGGCCTCGGGATCGGACTGATCGGTGCCGTGCCGCTGGTGACCGTGCTGGTCGTCGATCCGGCGCACCGACTGCTCGAGGCGGAGCTCCCGCTCGGGATCCTCGGCGTCCTCCACCAGTACACGGGCGTGGTCGGGGCGGCCGGTGCGGCGGCCGCAGCGGCACTGGTCGCCGACCGCGTCACCCGCTCCGAGGGGATCGGCATGGGGCAGGCGCGGCAGCTGGGCCATCTCGCGGTGCGCGGGATCGAAGCGCTGGGGGCCGTGTCCCTGAGCGCCTACGTCGCCCAGTCAGTGGTGTTCATCGCCCTGTTCCCGCCGTACACGCTGGACCTGGGGGCCCGGCTCGGGACCGCGGGCGCCGCGGTGATCGTGGTGGCGGGCTGGCTGGGGATGATCGTGCTCGCCGTCGCTCTGCGGCGCCGGGGCCGACGGGGCCCGCTGGAGTGGGTGCTGCGCCGTCTGGCGGGCTCGACCACGCATCAAGGAGCTCGCGCATGACCGTCTTCGCCGATACCCCCAGGTGGCCCCGCCACGGCACACTGTGGGGCCACCTGATCTCCGACACGTCCCTCGAGGAGCTGCACGCGGTCGCCGCGCGGGCCGAGCTGCCCCCGCGCTCCTTCGACCTCGACCACTACGACTGGCCCGAAGCCGCCCGGCCGCGCCTGGAACGGGCGGGCATCAGCTTCGTCGACAACCGGCAGCTGACGCGGATCCTGCTGGCCTCCGGGCTGCGCATCCCCCTCGTGGACCGGCCCGCCGCCCGTGCTCGACGCAGCGCCGAGCACGCCGCCGCGCTGGGGCTGGAGCCGGTCCCGCGGGATCTCATCGTGGGGCCGATCGGTCATGTCGACCCGTTGCCGCCGGTCGAGGACGCAGGCGCCGGAGCCTACCGTCTGACGCGCGATGCCCCGTCGGCCCCGCCGCGCATCGAGGCGCACGACGCGACGGGACACGCCGCCGCGCACGAGATGCTCGAGCAGCTCGACGTGCTCGCGCGCCGGCGGGGGGACGCGGGGTTCGTCGGGCAGGTCCTGGCCGACGGAGCGTGACCCAGGGCCGGACGTCTTCGTCCGGCGCGGCGTCCGCCTCTATCGTTCGTCGTCCGGTCGCCGACCGGTCGACTCGTCGCTCTCCCCGTCGGCCCCGCCGGCGCTGCTCTCGCCGTCCTCGGGCTCGGTCAGGGCCCGGACCTGATCGGGCTGGGAGCGGTGCTCCGCGTCGATCTCGGCGGCCGGCAGCTCGACCCAGAAGGTGGAGCCGCCGCCCGGGGTCTCGTGCACGCCGATGGTGCCGCCGTGCTGCTGGACGATGGTCGCGGCGATCGACAGGCCCAGGCCCGCACCGCCGCCCTCCGTGGCCGAGCGGACGCGTGAGGGATCCGTGCGGTAGAAGCGCTCGAAGACCCGCTCGCGGTGGTCGGCGTCGATCCCGTGCCCGTGGTCGCGCACCTCGATCATCACCGTCCCGCGCTCGGTGTAGCCCACCGCGATCTCGACCGGGGTGCCCTTGGGCGTGTGCCGGTTCGCGTTGGCCACGAGGTTGAGGATGACCTGGCGCAGTGAGGCCTCGTCGCCGAGGACCCCGATGCACAGGTGCGGCTGGACGGAGACCGGCGTGCCGGACAGCGAGGTCACCATGACCTGCCGTGAGGGGTCCAGGGCGCGCAGATCCTGGGCGGCGTCGAACAGGGCGTCGGTCAGGTCGACGGGCTCCATCGGCAGGTCCGGGTTCTCGTCGAGGCGGGCCAGCCGCAGCAGGTTCTCCACCAGCGACCCCATCCGCCGGGCCTCGTCCTCGATGCGGCGCATCGCCGAGGCGACATCCTCGTCGCTGCGCAGGGCACCCATCCGGTACAGCTCGCCGAATCCGCGGATCGCAGCCAGCGGGGTGCGCAGCTCATGGGAGGCGTCCCCGACGAACCGGCGCATCTTGGCCTCGGAACGGGTGGCGTGCTCCTCGGAGGCCTTCTGTGCGGCGAAGGACTGCTCGATCCGCACCAGCATCTCGTTCAGCGAGACCGCCAGCGCGTGCACCTCCAGGCTGGTGCTCGTGACCGGGACGCGCCGGGAGAGATCGCCGCCGGCGATCTGAGAAGCGGTGGATTCCACGTCCTGGAGCGGTTCCAGCGAACGATGGGTCATGTAGCCGCCGAGCCCCATGCCGACCAGCACCACCAGCGTGCCCACCAGCACGATGATCAGCGCCATCTCGTGCATGGTGCGGTCCACGCCGTCCAGCGGCAGGGCGACGTACACGCTGCCCTTGTCCGGGCCGGTATTGAGCATCGCCACCGCGCGCCACCGGTTCTCGGCGGAGTCGACCACCGTGAACGGCCGGCCGCCGCGCTGGACGATCTGCTCATCGGTCAGGTCCGGGAACGGGATGTCGACGTCACGGTCCTCGTAGTCGATCACGACCTTCTTGACCTGGGTCCCGTTCTCGTCGCGGACCTCCACGGCGTACTGGACCGGGGTGTAGGGGCTGTTCTGGACGGAGACGTCGTTGCCGGCCAGCTCGTGCTCGGCCAGCTCGAGCATCTCGCCCATGCCGTTGTGGAGGTTGTTGTCGACCGACTGGATCAGGGTGCGGTTGAGCAGGAACAGCGAGAGGCTGCCGGTGAGCACGGTGCCGAGGACCAGCAGCAGGGAGATGAGCGCGACGATCCGCGTCCACAGGGACACGGGCCGGTCGGGGCGCGGACTCGGCAGGGCCAACCGTCAGGAACCTTCGGCGGCTCGCAGCACGTAGCCGATCCCGCGCTTGGTGTGGATCATCGGCTCGCCGATCACGTCGATCTTGCGACGCAGATACGAGATGTAGGACTCGACGATGCCCACCTCGCCGGACCAGTCGTAGTCCCACACGTGATCGAGGATCTGCGTCTTGGACACCACGCGGCCGGCGTTGAGCATCAGGTAGCGCAGGAGCTTGAACTCGGTGGGGGAGAGCTCGATGGTGACGTCACCGCGATAGACCTCGTGGGAGTCCTCGTCCAGGCGGAGGTCGCCGACGACCAGCGAGCTGTCGACCGTGGGGTCGGCCCCGCCGTGGGTGCGTCGCAGCACCGCGCGGATGCGCGCGACGACCTCCTCCAGGCTGAACGGCTTGGTGACGTAGTCGTCGCCGCCGACCGTGAGGCCCGCCACCTTGTCCTGGGTCTCGTCCTTGGCGGTGAGGAAGAGGATCGGGTACTGCTCTCCGCGGTCGCGCAGTCGGCGGGTGACGGTGAACCCGTCCATGTCCGGGAGCATCACGTCGAGGACGACGAGATCGGGCTGGTTGTCGGTCGCCTCGCGGATCGCCTCGTTGCCGGTCGCGGCGGTGAACACCTCGAAGCCGGCGAAGCGCAGCGACGTCGCGAGCAGGTCGCGGATATTGGGCTCGTCGTCGACGACGAGCAGTCGTGCCTCGAAATCCTGGTCTGCAGTCGTGGTCATGGCGATACGGTCCTCCCCGGAGTTGGGAGGTGGCTGGACGTCGGCTGGGCGACGTCAGCGGGTCGCACGATGGATCTTCTCCTGTGCCTTGCGCAGGCGGCGGATCGTCCAGCTCATCTGGATCATGCGCACCGATCCGACCAGTGCCATCACCAGCGCGCCGGCGATCGCCGCGAGCAGCATCGCGACGCCGAGCGGCAGGTCGAACTGGGCGTTGAAGTACTCGAAGGCCGCGGTCTCGCTGTTCTGGATGACGAAGATCAGCAGCAGCACCAGCACGATGGCGCCGAGGATCAGCGCGATCCACAGCCCGGCCGTCGTGCCACCACCGGAGGGCACCGTCTCGGCGGGCTCCTGGGACGGCTCCTCCGCGGCGCGCTTGCCGGTGCCGGTCTGCTGGGGAGCGGTGACCCCGGGCCGCGAGCCGGTGCCGTCGTCGCCGACGGGCTCGCCGGCTCGACGCACTGACGAGGGGGTGCCGGCCGGCTGGGACGCGCCGGGGCCGGTGGCAGGCACGTTCTCGCCCGCGGCGGGCCGCACCGGCTCGGAGCCGGCCTCAGGTGCACGGCTGACGGGACGATCCGGGTCCTGGGGTCCTGTGCTCATGGTCGCTCCTCGATATCGGGGCCGGGGGAAGTGCCCTCGGCGGCCTCGTCCTCAAGGCCGCCGCACACCCCACTCTATCGATCCTGGGAACTTCCGGAACATACGTCCTCCGTGTGCGCCGACGGGCCGGTCGGTCGGCCTGCCCTGCGCGAGCAGCCTGCCGCGCTCCGGCCTGCCCTGCGTGAGCAGCCCGCCGAGCTCCGGCCTCCTCGCTCAGCTGGCGTCGGCCGCCCGCTCCAGCTCGTCGGCGTCCACGATCGTGTACGCGTAGCCCTGCTCGGCCAGGAACCGCTGGCGGTGGGCGGCGTAGTCCTGATCCTGGGTGTCGCGCATGACCACGGTGTAGAAGTGCGCGGTGCGCCCGTCGGCCTTGGGGCGCAGCAGGCGTCCCAGGCGCTGAGCCTCCTCCTGGCGGGACCCGAAGGCGCCGCTGACCTGGACCGCGACGGAGGCCTCCGGCAGGTCGATGGAGAAGTTCGCGACCTTGGAGACCACCAGGCGCGTGACCTCCCCGGCGCGGAAGGCATCGAACAGCTCCTGGCGGCGCCTGACCGGCGTCTGCCCCGTGATGAGATCGGCGCCCAGCTGCTCCGCGAGCTCCTCGAGCTGGTCGATGTACTGGCCGATCACCAGCATCGGCTCACCCTCGTGGCGCTGCGCGATCTGCTGGACGACCGGGATCTTCGCCGGATGGGCGGCCCCCAGGCGGGGCCGGTCCTCGGCCTCGGCCATGGCGTAGGCCATCCGATCCTCCGAGGGCATCGCGACGCGCACCTCGGTGCAGTCGGCCGGGGCGATGTACCCCTGGGTCTCGATGTCCTTCCACGGGGCGTCGTACCGCTTGGGGCCGATCAGGGAGAACACCTCGCCCTCACGACCGTCCTCGCGCACCAGCGTCGCCGTCAGCCCGAGCCGCCGGCGAGCCTGCAGATCGGCGGTCATGCGGAAGACGGGGGCGGGCAGCAGATGGACCTCGTCGTAGACGATCAGTCCCCAGTCGCGGGCGCTCATGAGCTCGAGGTGGGGGTGGATGCCCTTCCGCTTCATCGTGAGCACCTGGTACGTCGCGATCGTCACCGGGCGGATCTCCTTCGAGGCACCGGAGTACTCTCCGATCTCGTCCTCGGTCAACGTGGTGCGCCGCAGCAGTTCGGACTTCCACTGCCGGGCGGAGACCGTGGAGGTCACCAGGATCAGCGTGGTGCGCTGCATCGCGGCCATGGCGCCGGCGCCCACCAGGGTCTTCCCGGCACCGCAGGGCAGGACGACCACACCGCTGCCGCCGTGGCGGAACCCGTCGACGGCCTCGGCCTGATACGGGCGCAGCTGCCAGTCGTCCTCGCGCAGCGCGATGGCGTGGGCCTCGCCGTCGATGTAGCCGGCCTGGTCCTCCGCGGGCCAGCCGAGCTTGAGCAGCGCCTGCTTGAGGGCGCCGCGCTCCGAGGGGTGGACGATGACTGTGGCCTCGTCCAGGCGGGCACCGAGCATGCCCTGGACCCGCTTCGCCCGCGAGACCTCCTCGAGCACGGTCCGGTCGACCGCGTGCAGCACGAGGCCGTGCGTGGGATGGGACTGCAGCTGCAGCCGGCCGTAGCGGTCCATCGTGTCCGCCACGTCGATCAGCAGGGAGTGGGGGACCGGGTACCGGGAGTTGTCCACCAGCGCGGCGACGACCGATTCGGCGTCGTACCCGGCGGCGCGGGCGTTCCACAGGCCGAGGTCGGTGATGCGGTAGGTGTGGACGTGCTCCGGGGCCCGCTCGAGCTCGGCGAAGGCGGCGATCGAGGCCCGCGCGGCCGGCGCTTGCGGATGGGCGACCTCGAGCAGGAGTGACTTGTCGCTCTGGACGATCAGGGGGCCATCGCTCATCCCCTCAGGCTACGCCGCGACCGGCGACAGCTGGCCGGCCGGGTGAGGCGGGACTCGTCCGCCGCCCGGCCGCGGTGGGAGCGGTACGAGGCGTGCCCCGGTCTCAGGCCGCGGCCCGGACCGGCTCGCGCAGCTCATGCCCCTCGCGCGGGGTCCGGCAGCTCCCGGCCCTTGAGCCGTTCGTACATGCCCAGCTCGAACAGCAGCGAGAAGGGAAGCACGACGAGCAGGGGGATGATCAGGGAACCGGCGACGGAGGCGATCACGCTGAGGATCAGGTAGGTCACGATAGTGGTGGCGAGGTTGCTCCCGGCCAGCTGGAAGCTCTCCTTGACGGCCTCGACCGGGGAGGCGCCGCGAGCTGCGGCGGGCACGGCGAAGACGAGCGCGACGGCCGCGACCAGGCCCGGGATGTAGAGCAGCAGGGTCCCGACGAGGGTGATCGCACCGACCAGCAGGGCGGTCAGGAGCACTCGACCGGAGCCGATGAGGGCCTGCCGGATCGTCGGCCGACCGCCTTCGAGGATCACCTCCGCGGCCCGGGCGGAGCCCGACTGCCACAGCAGCGCGAACGGGACGGCCAGCAGCGCGACGGCGAAGAAGCCTGCGTAGAACAGCAGGATCTCGCCCATCGGGACGGTCCCGGCCGGCTCCGTGACCTGCCATTGATGCATCCGCGAGATCATCACCGTTATCCCCGCGGCGATCCCGCCGAAGATCAGGACACCGATGATCACGGAGTAGATGAGTCCGACGACCAGATAGGAGACCGGGTTGCGCAGCAGCGCATTGCCGGCGAACTTCATCGCCGCCCCGAGGTCGGAGGCCAGGTCGGTGCCCGGCAGCGGCCCGCGCACTGCAGCCGGATGCCCGGCCTGGGCCGGCGTGCCGTGAGGCGCCGGCTGTCCGTACCGCCCCGGGGTGCCCTGCGGCGCGGCGCCTGAGCGCGACGACGGATCGGAGCCGGGATGCGGATCGGCCGGCTCGTGCGGCGAGGAGGGAACGGTCATCACGGGGTTCTCTTTCGCAGGGCTCTGGTGCCGCGCCGGACGGCCGGCAGTGACGCGCACGGTGGACGCGCAGCGCTCGGGGACGGCTCTACCGTACGGGGACCGGCGGGCGGCGGACCATCCACGACGGTCCGGGAGCCGTGGGGTTATCCGTGGGGTTGACAGCGGCAAGGATCGGCACGCACCGGAGCAACCTGCCCCGCATCCCTAGAATGGACGACGATGGACCGGGACCCGCCCTCGGCCGACGTCGTCGGCCCAGCGGTCCGGCCCGGCTCGACTATCACTCGACATGAGGAGATCCCATGGCAAGCTTCGATCCGTCCCCCGCCGATGTCGCGGACATCGGCGTCACCGGAATGGCGGTGATGGGCTCGAATCTGGCCCGCAACTTCGCCCGCAACGGCTTCAAGGTCGCCATCCACAACCGCAGCGTGGGCAAGACCGAAGCGGTCATCGCCGAGCACGGCGGCGACGGCGAGTTCTACCCCTCCGAGTCCATGGAGGACTTCGTCGCCTCGCTGCAGAAGCCGCGCGTCGCGATCATCATGGTCAAGGCCGGCGGTCCCACCGACGCCGTGATCGATGAGCTCGCCTCCCTGATGGACGAGGGCGACATCATCGTCGACGCCGGCAACGCCCTGTTCACCGACACCCGCCGCCGCGAGGCCGCCCTGCGCGAGCGCGGCCTGCACTTCGTCGGCTCCGGCGTCTCCGGAGGCGAGGAGGGCGCTCTGAACGGCCCCTCGATCATGCCCGGCGGTACGAAGGAGTCCTACGACCGCCTCGGCCCGATGTTCGAGAAGATCTCCGCGCACGTCGACGGCGAGCCCTGCTGCACCTACATCGGGGCCGACGGCGCCGGCCATTTCGTGAAGATGGTGCACAACGGCATCGAGTACGCCGACATGCAGGTCATCTCGGAGGCCTACGACCTCATGTCCAAGGCCCTGGGCATGGGCGCCTCCGAGATCGGCGACCAGTTCGACGAGTGGAACAAGGGGGACCTCGAGTCCTTCCTCATCGAGATCACCGCCGAGGTGCTCCGCCACACCGACGCCACCACCGGCAAGCCGTTCGTCGACATCGTCCGTGACCAGGCCGCTCAGAAGGGCACCGGCGCCTGGACCGTCCAGACCGCACTGGACCTGGGCGTGCCGGTCACCGGCATCGCCGAGGCCACCTTCGCCCGCTCCGTCTCCGGCTCCGTCCCCCAGCGCGAGGCCGCCCGCGGTGTCCTGGCCGGCGAGACCCAGCAGCTCGAGATCGAGGATCGCGCCCAGTTCATCGACGACCTGCAGAAGGCCCTGTACGCCGCGAAGCTCGTCTCCTACTCGCAGGGCTTCGACGAGATCGCCAAGGGCGCCGACGAGTACGGCTGGGACATCACCCTCGGTGACATGGCCAAGATCTGGCGCGGCGGCTGCATCATCCGCGCCCGCTTCCTCAACCGCATCACCGAGGCGTACGAGCGCGATCCGAAGCTGGCTCTGCTGCTGGCCGACGACTACTTCGCCACCGAGATCGCCAAGTGCGTCCCGGCCTGGCGGCGGGTCGTGGCCTTCGCGGCCGCCAGCGGCTACCCGGTCCCGGTGTTCGCCTCCACCCTGTCCTACTACGACGCGGTGCGCGCCGATCGCCTGCCCGCAGCGCTGGTCCAGGCCCAGCGCGACTACTTCGGGGCGCACACCTACCAGCGTGACGACGGCGAGGGCACCTTCCACGTCGAGTGGTCCGAGGACCGTCGGGAGACGCGCCAGGACGGCTGATCGACCCGCTCGATCTCACGCCCCGCTCCGAAAGGCAGCGTTCGCGCGCCGCTGTGCAGGGCACGTGCCATCCAGAGCGCACAGAAAAGCCCCGGACCGCTGTGGTCCGGGGCTTTTCCCCTCGACGATCCCGATCACATCTGCGTGGAGGCACCCACGACGAGGAAGATGATGACGAAGTACGCGATGACCAAGAGGATGGCGAGAGCCCAGGCGATCGCGAAGGCGATCCAGGCCCACTTGGTGAACTTCCTCGCTGTCTCCGGCTCCTCGTCGGCCTTCAGGTAGCCCAGGAGGCCGAGAACGCCGGAGATGACGCCGCCGCAGACGAATCCGACGATGGTCGCGATGAGGGCGTTCTTCTTGATCTGCTCGACGTCGGGGCCGGAGATGGGTGCGGTCATGGGAGAGCTCCTTCTTCCTGATGATCGTGCGCCGGACGCTGTATGCGCGCGGTCCCCAGGTCAGGCGTTTTCGTCGTTCCGTTCCTGGCAGACGGAATGGTATCCGAATGCCTGCGGGCCCGCCCATGGGGACAACTCCCCATGGGCGGGCCCGCAGGCGAAGTGCCCGAGCGCTGTCAGTACGTGGTCGGGGTATTCGCGATCATCGCGCCGATGAAGACGAAGTAGGCGATGATGCCCAGGATCCACAGGACGACGCCGATCGCATAGGCGATCCAGCCCCACTTGTAGTACTTGTTCGCGGTCGCGAGGTCTTTGTCGGCGTTGACCAGGCCGAGGATGGCGAGGATCAGGGTGACGACGTTGCCGAGGCAGACGACGGAGAGCACCAGCTGCACGATCCACTTGGTCTTGCTCACAGGAGCCTGGCCGCCGCCTGCGGCGTAGGTGAAGTTCTGGTCGGTCATGAGGTGGTCCCTTCGTCATTCCTGCGGGGTGGGTTCTGTGCCCGCGGCACTGCATTCGTCGCGGGCTCGCTCCGCTCGGAGGCCGAGAGGAATCATAACCAGGGTCAGCGCCATCTCCGCCAGCAGAGAACGCCCCACGACAGGACGGGCGTAAACAATTTTTCAATGACTTGTCGGTATCCTCCGGGCCGGGGGATCACCGGGAGGATCAGCCCAGGGTCACTCGATGCACGAGCACGGTGAATTCCTCTCCGCGCCCGGTCTCCCTCGCGCGAAGACGCCCTCCCTCGAGCGAGACCGGACGAGCCTGCTTGACCACGACGCCGCCGCGCCCGTCGACGATGCCCAGCGCGATCTCGCTGCCCTGGGCGATCGCATCCAGCAGGCGGTCGGTGACGGTCAGATCCGTCGCCCCGTCCTCCGCGGCGCGGATCCGGGCCACCGCCTCGGCGGGCGGCAGGCGGAGCTCGGGGCCGTCGACGGTCACCAGGTCGGGGTCGGGCGGCCCGCCGGCGAGCGAGTGGGCCAGCTCCGATCCGGCAGTGCGGCCGTCCGGCCCGACGGCCTGCGGGGAGAGCCCGGCCTGGCGGGCGACCTGGAGCGCGAATCCCGGATCGGAGAGCGTCACGGCGACGGTGGGTGCGAGCCGGCGCAGAGTCAGGGCGGATGCCTCGGGGGCGACCTGCAGCAGATCCAGCACGTCGGCCTCCGCGGTCAGCACGGTGCTCGCCCGCGCGACCTGGACCCTGCCGTGGCGACGCTGTTCATCGCGCAGCAGGTAGTCCAGCCCCTGGGGGATGGGAGATCGCGAGGTCTCCTCGAGCAGCGACCGCAGTGCCTCCGCGTCCCGTCCCGCGGCCAGGGCGCGGCGGACGGACGTGGCGGAGAACCGCAGGGTGAGCGCGCCGCCCCGGGAGACGACGTCGGTCCAGTCCAGCAGCGGCAGCAGGCGTTCGGAGGGGCGGCCGGGCACGACGACGGTCAGATCGGCGTCCAGCAGCACCTCGTCGACCGGCGGCGGAGCGGCGTCGCGCAGGGCCCCGGCGAGCCGGGCGTCGGCCTCGGTGACGTCCTCGTCGAGCGCGGGGACGAGCGCCTGGCCGAGAACGCTCAGGGCGCCGCTGTCCAGGACTCCGAGCGCCTCGCCCTCGCTCAGCAGCGCGGCCGTCTCCTCCTCGATCACGTCGGCTGGGACCAGGGGGAATGCCCAGGACAGGGAGTCGACCAGTGAGTCCTTCGTCGCCGCGATCGTGGGGGAGGTGCGCAGGGTGCGCAACAGGCTGCCGCGGCGGGTGCGCACGCCGTCGCGTCGCGTGTGCTCGGACAGCAGCGGGCGCCCGGTCCCCGAGGCGTCCGGCGTGCCGACCACGGCCGCCAGGTGGTGGCCACGCGCCCATGCCAGCACCAGTTCGGCCCAGCGCTGCTCGGCGCTCTGGACGCGGTGGGTGTCCCAGTCGCGGGTGGGGTGCCATTCCTGGCCGTCGTGCCCGATCAGTCCAGCCTGCCAGGCGGACTGCAGCACGGTGGCGTAGGTGACGACGGGCACCCCTGCCCGGTCGGCGAGCCGGCGCAGATCGCGCTGGGGGATGCCGCCGCGCCGCAGCACCCCCGGGGGATCGTCGTCGAAGCTGCGCACCGTGCCCAGCAGGCGCAGGGCCTCGAATGCTCTCTCGACGGCCTGCGCCGCCCGGGAGCCGAGGATGCGTTCGGTGACCTCGGGGCCGTCCGGGGCCGGCCGGTGGGCGACGTAGGTGCGGCGCACCCTGCCCTCGCGCAGGGCCAGGTGGACCGAGCGGGGAATGTACCGGGAGCCGGACTCGTCGGCGACCACGATGCCCGCCTCCTGCAGGGCCGAGGCGAGGCGTCCCTCGCCCTGCACCTCGGCAGGACCCCAGGCCAGGGTCTCGAGGACCTCCGGCATGGTCGTCCGGGCGGTGGCCACCAGGCTGGCGGCCTCGTCGGCGGTGGGGTCCGACGGACGCCCCGGAGCGAGGCCGGCCGGTGTGCGCAGCCCGTCCCGCAGCGGCCGGATCAGATGCAGCTCGTCCTCGCCCCAGATCAGGGCGAGGGTGGTCAGTCTTTCGAGCCCGGGGGAGACGGTCGCCGGATCCGAGGAGACCGCATCGGCCACAGCCTGCGGGGAAGCTCCGTCCTCGAGCACCGCCAGCGTCTCGACCAGATGCAGCTCGGGGAGGGTGAGCGACTCCAGTGCGCGGCGCGCGGAGGTGGCCCCGGCGGCGCGGGCGGCGAGCGGGCCGATGCCGCCCGGCAAGGGCGAGGCGAGGTCCGGTCGGGCGACGAGCAGGGCCTCCAGGCGGTCGTCACCGAACCGGCGCAGGGAGTCCGCGAGGGACCGGATCACAGCGGTCATGATGGGCTCCAGCATAGGGTGAAGCCGTGACGCGGGCCGCCAGGGCGCCGCGGCACGCCCCCATAGCCCAATCGGCAGAGGCGGCCGACTTAAAATCGGCACAGTACGGGTTCGAGTCCCGTTGGGGGTACTGCTCGGGTCGCCTCGAGGAATGCTCCGTCAGAGATGACGCGTCACAATGGAGCACATGACCTCGCCCGCTTCCGCCTCCGACGACGAGTCCTCCTCCGCACCGACAGCTCGGGTCGCCGCCCGACTCGACGAGGTGCTCTCGCGCATCGACGGTGCGGCGGCGCGGGCCGGCCGCGACGGTCGGGAGATCACGCTGTTGCTGGCCACCAAGACGCGCACACCTGAGGAGATCGCCGCCGTGATCGATCTCCTGCGTGCTCGCGATCGGCGGATCGCCGTGGGGGAGAACCGCGCCCAGGAGATCGCCAAGCACGCCGACCCGCTGCTCGCGGACAACGGCGTGCCGCGCCACTTCATCGGCCGCCTGCAGACGAACAAGGCGCGCGACGTGGTCGCCTTCGCCGAGCTCATCCACAGCGTCGACCGGGTGGAGATCGCCGACGCCCTCGAACGCCGGGCCGCGATGGCCGGCCTCGCCCGGGACGTGCTGATCCAGGTCAACACCTCCGGCGAGGAATCCAAGGGTGGCTTCGCGCCCACCACCGAGGCCCTCGGCCCGATCATCCAGCGGCTCCGGGCGAGCGAGACCCTGCGGCCCGTCGGCCTCATGACCATCGGCGCCAACACCACTGATGAGCGCGCGGTGCGGGCTTCGCTCCGCGGTTTGCGGGAACTGCGCGATGACATCCGCCGGCAGCACGACCTCCCGGAGTTCGAGCAGCTCTCGATGGGGATGAGCGGCGACCTCGAGATCGCGGTGGACGAAGGCGCGACCATCGTCCGGGTCGGCTCCGCCGTGTTCGGCCCCCGCGCTCAATGACGTCGGTCGCCGAGCGCGATGTCTTCCACGCTCTCGCGACCGTGCCGTGTTCCGAGAGGTACCGGGGTCGTGGCACTTCTCGGAACGCGGCGGTGACTCGCCGGCACCGGCTCGGAGAGGCTTCCCCGTTCGCCGGGGCTCAGTCGGGGAGGACCAGGGCCTGCGGCAGCCCGTACTCGTGCTCGAGCACCTCGCAGGCCGCCCCGACCGCGATCAGGTCCGTGCCGCGCGTGGAGAGCATCACCTCGACGTGCAGCCACGGCTCAGCCTCGAGGCTCTCGGCCAGTGCGCGCCGGATCGCGTCCATCGACGTCGCGTGGTGCGCGTAGACGGTGCGCCCTCCCAGGACCACGCGATCCACGTCGGCCAGGCGCACCAGGTTCAGCACGACGGTGGCCAGCACGTCGGCGGCGCGGTCCTCGTCGTCCTCGGCGAGGGCGGCCTGGTACTCCGCCTGCGCGCACCCGCGGCGACCGCACGAGCAGAGCACCCCGCCCATCCGGACCACGGTGTGCCCGGCCTCGCCGGCGTGGGAATGGGCGCCGCGCACGATGGCGCCGTCCAGGCACAGGCTCGCCCCCAGCCCGTCCTCGACCAGCACCAGCGCGGCATGATCCAGCAGGCCCGGCTGCGACCACTTCTCGCCGACGAGCGCCGCGAGGGAGTCGTGATCCAGCAGCACCGGCATCCCGAGCTCCTCGAGCAGCAGCTGCCTGATCGGGGCGCCGCTCCACGCGTCGGGCTCGGAGGTCCCGCGGTAGACGCCCTCGGCCCAGTCCACCGGTCCGGGCATCCCGATGCCCACGCCCAGCAGGTCGCCGGGGCCGGTGTCGGCCAGCGCGCGGGTCTCGGCGGCGAGCGTCTCGATGAGCTCCGGCACGGGCTGCAGGCGGCCCGTCTCCAGCTCGCGCCGCTCCAGGATCTCGCCGGCGAGATCCACCACCACGCCATGGACCCGTGAGCGCGTCAGGTGCAGCCCGATCGCCCGTCGGGAGGAGGGGACGATGCTGTACAGGGTGGTCGGCTTGCCCGGCCCCGGGGTGATCGTGCCGACCTCGCTCATCAGCCCGCGGTCCGTCAGGCGGGACAGGATCTTCGAGACGGCCTGGGGAGTGACCTGCATGGCCTCGGCCAGCTCGCCCCGGGAGACGGGCTCGCCCCGTCGGGCGAGGGCGAGCACGGCGGCGTCGTGCGCGCCGGCGACGCGGTCCAAGGGGCTGGTCGGTCTCATTCCGCCCATCTTTGCACGCACGGTGTGACACGAGTCGTCGTCGGGCGGGTCGGTGCCGCCCCACCCTTGACGTAACGCAACAGCGTTGCCTTATTGTGGGTCTCGGGTCGATGGAGCCCTCACCGCACGCACGCTCTCGAAGACCGAGGACCACTCATGACCACCATCGACATCACCCGTTCCGCACCCCCGGGCATCACCCCCGCCCGTCGCCGCCTGGCGCTGTTCGCTCTCGCCCTGGGCGGGTTCGGCATCGGCTCCTCGGAGTTCGTGACCATGGGCCTGCTCCCGGGTATCGCCCACGGCCTGCTGCCCGAACAGATGGCAGGCGATCCCGAGTCGGGGATCGCCCAGGCCGGACTGGCCATCTCCGCCTACGCGCTCGGCGTCGTCGTCGGCGCTCCGGTGCTCGCCCTGCTCTCGGTGCGCTGGAGCCGTTCAGGCATGATCGTCGCCCTCGCCGGCGCCCTGGCAGTGGGCACCGTGCTCTCGGCGATCATGCCCACCTTCGAGCTGACCGTGTTCGCCCGGTTCCTCGCCGGCATCCCGCACGGCGCCTACTTCGGCGTCGCCTCCCTGCTCGCCGCCTCGCTGATGGGGCCGGGGAACCAGGGCAAGGGCGTGGCCCTGGCGCTGTCCGGTCTCACCGTCGCCAACCTCGCCGGCGTGCCCGTGCTGACCGCCGTGGGCCAGGTCGCCGGCTGGCGTGCCGTGTACCTGCTGATCACCCTGATCTTCGTGGCCACCGTCACCGCGCTGCGCCTGACGGTCCCGCGGGAGGAGAAGGTGGCGGGCCGGCGCATGGTCGACGAGGTCATGGCGCTGCGCCGCCTGCAGCTGTGGGTCATCATGGGCATCGCCGCCGTCGGGTTCGCCGGCGCCTTCGCGGTCTTCAGCTACGTCGCCGACATCACCACCAACGTCACCGGTGCCCCCGCGGCCGCCGTCCCCTGGGTGCTGGCAGCGGCCGGTCTGGGCATGACCGTCGGCAACCTCATCGGCGGTGCCACCACGGACCGTTCGCTGAACGGCACCCTGATGATCGGCTTCCCGCTGTACATCGCTTCGCTGGTCGGCCTGTTCCTGGTCGCCCACACGTCGCTGGCCGCGCTGCTGGTCGGGTTCTTCGTGGTCAACGTGACCAACGCGTCGCTGAACCCCGCGATGCAGACCTGGCTGATCCGGGTCGCCCGCCGCTCCGAGGTGCTCGGCGCGTCCCTGAACCACGCCGCGTTCAACGTCGCCAACGCTCTCGGTGCCTCCCTCGGTGGCGCCGTGATCGCAGCCGGGTTCGGCTACGAGGCCCCGATGGTGGTCTCGATCATCCTGTCGGTGCTCGGCTTCTCGCTGGTCGCCGCGACGCTGGTGGCCCTGCGGGTGCGTGCCCGCCGGACCCTGGAGATGCTGCGCCGCCACGAGCCGGCCACCACCGACTCGATCCCCGCGGTGCCGGTGCACGCCTGAGCGGTCCTGCCGGTCACCGCAGGCCGGCGCTGACCGTCGACGGAAGCTCAGTCGAGGTCGCCCTGCACAGAGCAGGGCGACCTCGACTCACGTCCCGGGCGTGGTCACGGGCCGGGTGGTGACATCCCGGGCGTGGTCACGGGCCGGGTGGTCTAGTCCCGTGTGTGGTCACCGGTATCCGTGCGGCGCGGTCGGTCACGACGAGGCCCGGGTTGTGACTCGGACGGGCGACGGCGGCGTCACACTCGGACATCTGGCTCCCGGAGCGGGGGTTGCCGGTGCCTAGAGTGGCCGGGTCCTTCGGGCGCTCTCCCGAGGGCCTGACCGTCCGCCCCGACATCGTCCGGCCGGATCGACGCTCCGCCCAGACCTCGTCGGGTCGGATCGATGCTCCGAGCCGACGTTCCCCGCCCCGACCTACGTGGAGGCCCCGTGCACATCCAGACCGCCGCCGTGCAGACCCTCAGGGACCATGAGCACGGAGCCGTCGTCCCTCCGGTGCACTACGCCTCCACCTTCGAGCTCGACCCCGGGGTCGAGGACGGTGCGTACGCCTACCAGCGCGGCTCCAACCCCACGCGGGCGCAGCTCGAGACGGTTCTGGCCACGCTCGAGGGGGCCGAGCACGGCTTCGCCTTCGCCTCCGGCATGGCTGCCACCGCCGCGTCCCTGTCCACCCTCGAGGTGGGCGACGAGGTGATCCTGCCGGCCAGCGTGTACGGCGGCACCTACCGCTTCGTCGACCTGGTGCTGCCCGGCCGGGGCGTCACCAGCCGCTTCGTGGACGACCTCGGAGAGCTCAC
Source organism: Brachybacterium sp. GCM10030252 (assembly GCF_042666535.1). Lineage (NCBI taxonomy): Bacteria > Bacillati > Actinomycetota > Actinomycetes > Micrococcales > Dermabacteraceae > Brachybacterium > Brachybacterium sp. GCM10030252. The sequence goes on from NZ_JBHTDM010000003.1 coordinate 284,727, forward strand.
CGACGCGGACTTCACCCCCGCCACCAAGGCGATCTTCATGGAGACCCCGGCCAACCCCACGCTGCGGATCACCGACCTGCGTCGCCTGGTCGACCTCGCCCATCGCCACGGCGCACTGGTGATCGTCGACAACACGTTCATGACCCCGGTCCTGCAGCGTCCCCTCGACCTGGGGGCCGACGTCGTGGTCCAGTCCGCCACCAAGTACCTCGCCGGCCACTCGGATCTGCTGGCCGGCACCATCACCACGAACGACGACAATCTCGCCGAGGCCTACGCGCTCGCGCAGAAGGCTCAGGGCGGGGTGCTGTCCCCGGGGGAGTCCTTCCGCCTGATCCAGGACCTCAAGACCCTGCCGCTGCGCCTTCAGCGGCAGCAGGACAACGCTCTCGCGATCGTCGAGGCCCTGCGCGCCCGGGATGACATCGCCCGGGTTCTCTACCCCGGCTCCCACAGCGAGGAAGAGGCCCGCATCCATGCCTCCCAGGCCAGCGGAACCGGGGCGGTCCTCTCCTTCGAGCTCGCCCCGGAGCTGGACCGGGTGGCCTTCCTGCGCGCGCTGCGCTATCCGGCCTACGCGGTGAGCCTCGGCGGCGTGGAGTCGCTCATCTGCCGCCCCGCGGTGATGACCCACGAAGCCATGACGCCGCAGGCACGCGCCAACGCCGGGATCTCCGACGAGCTGCTGCGGCTCTCCGTCGGCATCGAGGACGTCGCCGACCTGATCGAGGATCTGGACCAGGCGCTCGCCGCCGCCCGCTGAGCTCCGGCCCGCTGAGGCTGGGGCTGGGGCTGGGTTCAGGTCCCGCGGAGACCCACTGGGGCTGGATTCAGGTCTCGCGGAGAGCCGAGCGCGTGCACAGCGCAGTCACGGGAATCACGGATATCATGGTGGGGTCGGCACGCCAGGGCTCGTCCCTCGTGCTCCCCGACGTCGGCCCACCAGACCCATCCGTGAGGAGCCCCATGGCACGCCACAACATCGTGCTCGGCCGCGACCAGGCCGTGCACCAGGGACAGAACTACAGCGCCCCGCAGTTCGGTCAGCGCGCGCAGGGCGGCCCCGCCCAGGGGACCCAGTGGTCCTCCGGCTTCGATCAGCAGCAGGGGGCCGAGCCGCTCGAGGCGATGTACGCCCGCCCGTCGGCGACCGGTCACGACACCGGCCGCATGACCATGCGCGACGCGCTGAACGCGATCACGGCCACCCTCGGCACGATCGTCGTGATCGGCTTCGTCATCGCGATCACCCCGAAGTCGCTGCAGATCCTCGCGGGCGACGCCGGCCTCCAGCTCGGCCTGCTGATCGCCGGCGCGGCGACCATCATCGGTCTCATCGGCGGCCTGGTCACCGCGATGATCAACATCTTCAAGAAGCAGCCTTCGGTGCTCGCCGTGCTCGCCTACGCCGGCTTCGAGGGTCTGCTCCTCGGCGGCATCAGCGGCACCATGGAGGTGTCCTACCCGGGCATCGCCCTGCAGGCCGTCGTCGGCACGCTGGCCGTGGCCGGGACCGTGCTGGTGATGTTCCGGATGGGCATCCTGCGCACCTCGCCGGTGCTGAACAAGATCTTCATGGTCGCGATGGTCGCGTACCTGATCTTCGGCCTGGTCAACATCGGCTACCTGCTGATGACCGGCCAGAGCCTGCGCGAGGGCGTGATGGGGCTGGTCATCGGCGGTCTTGCGGTGGTCATGGCCTCCTACTCGCTGGTGATGGACTTCGAGGACGTCCAGCGCGCCACGCAGGCCGGCGCCCCGCGCAAGTACGCCTGGCGCTGCGCCTTCGGTCTCGCCGTCACCCTGGTCTGGCTGTACATCGAGATCCTGCGCATCATCGCGATCCTCCGCAGCAACTGACCTGACCGCCCGGCCCGTCTCGGCCGGGTGATGACTCCGGGCGGCGACCGGTCGTCGCCCTATCCGCAGCGGCGGGCTCCCGTATCCTCGGGGCCCGCCGCTTCGCACGTCGGGGAGGAGCCCGTTCATGGCCCTGTGGCAGTGGCTGCTCGCCCACTGGCTGGTCGTCGCCACCTACCTGTTCATCGCAGTCGACGTCACCTTGCGAGTGCTCGGGCTCATCCTGGTCCCGCGCAACCGCCGGCCGGGATCCGCCCTGGCGTGGCTGCTGGCGATCATGGTGTTCCCGCTGGTCGGGTTCCCGCTCTATCTGCTGCTGGGCAAGGCGCAGCTGCCGCGGAAGCGCCGCGAGAAGCAGAAGGCCGTCAACCGCCTGATGCGCGTGCGCTCGCTGAACATCCCCGACACGGCCCTGGACGACGACGTCCCCAGCTGGCTGCGCTCCGCCGTCCGGCTCAACCGTGAGCTCGGAGCGTTCCCGCTGACCGGCAACAACTCCGCCGACCTGGAGATCGACTACGACACCTCGATAGCGCGCATGGCGGCCGACGTGCGCAGCGCCGAGCGTGAGGTGCACGTGCTCTTCTACACGATGGGTCTCGACCCGGCCACCGAGGACTTCTTCGCGGCCCTCGTCGAGGCCGCCGGTCGCGGCGTGACGGTGCGGGTGCTCTACGACCACTGGGGCTCGCTCAGCCACGGGCCGGTCTACCGGGCGATGCGCCGCCACCTCGACGCGCACGGCATCGAGCACTATCCGATGATGCCGATCAAGCCGTTCCGCGACGGTGCGTTCCAACGGCCGGACCTGCGCAACCACCGCAAGCTGCTGATCGTCGACGGGCAGGTCGGCTGGATGGGCAGCCAGAACCTCATCGCCGCCCACTACGACAAGCGCGCCACCATCCGCCGGGGCCTGCACTGGCAGGAGACCATGGTCCGGTTCCGGGGGCCGATCGTCTCGGGGATGAACCTGCTGTTCGCCACCGACTGGTACTACGAGTCCAGCGAGCAGCTGCCCGAGGCCGCCCTGGTCGCGGCTCCGGAGGACACCTCGGGCACCTACGAGTGCCAGCTGGTGCCCAGCGGCCCGGGATTCGTGCTCGAGAACAACCTGCTGCTGCTGAACCAACTGTTCTACTCGGCGACCCATCGCATCTGCGCCGTCAGCCCCTACTTCGTGCCCGACGAGTCGATGCTCTCGGCGCTGATCACCGCCGCACGCCGGGGAGTGGAGATCGAACTGTTCGTCTCCGAGATCGGGGACCAGTTCCTCGTCTTCCATGCCCAGCGCTCCTACTACACGGCGCTGCTGGAGGCCGGGGTGCGGATCCAGCTCTACCGGGCGCCGACCATCCTGCACGCCAAGCACGTGACCATCGACGACTCGGTGACCGTGATCGGGTCCTCGAACATGGACATCCGCTCGTTCATCCTCGACATGGAGAGCACGATCATGGTCGGCGGCACCGACTTCATGGAGAAGATGCACGAGGTCGAGGACGTCTACCGCTCCCGCAGCCGCGAGCTCACCCTGGAGGAGTGGCGCCGCCGGCCGATGCCCATGATGCTGCTGGACAACCTCTGCCGCCTGGCCTCGGCGGTCGTCTGAGGCCGGGTCAGGCCGGGTCTCAGCCGGACAGTCCGGTCAGGGACGAGAAGGCCTCCTCGGCGCCCTCCTCGTGCTCGGTGACGCCGACGGCGATCTCCGAGATGAAGGCGCTCGGCCCCTCGTCGGTATCGACCACGACGACCGTGACCCGGGTGGCGTCCGTTTTCTCGAGCGGGTCGTTCTGCCAGTTGACGGTCGCGGTGGTGCGGTATCCGGGCATTCCGGCGACGGTGACCGGCTCGGTGACCTCGTCGTCGAGGGTGCGGCCCGTCGCGTCCCCCCAGTCGGTCAGTCGGAACATGCAGTCGACGATGCGTTCGGAGGCGGCCTCGTCGCCGGGGTAGTCGACCCCCGGCTGCCACTCGACCTTCCCGACATGGAGCGTGGAGATCCAGGACTCCTCCACGGGGGCCGTGGCGACCTGGGTGTCATTGAGGAAATAGGGGAAGAGGTTGTCCTGCCGGCCGGTGAAGGTCGACGGGGGGATGAACTCCAGCCCGCCGCCGCGCAGCTTCCCGGAGGGGTTCGAGGACGTCCGCTCGAAGGGCGGCTGCCAGCACATCTCCTCCTCGACGGCCGTCGGCTCCACCGTCTCCTCGCTCGTCTCCGGATCCGCGGGGGTCGAGGAGTTCGAGACCGAGGTGGGCGATGCGCCGCCCGACCCCCCGGAGGAGCGCACCACGAGGTACCCGACGGTGATGGCCACGATCAGCAGGAAGACCACGGCGAACGCGATGGCGCCGGTCAGGAGGGCAGTCCCGCGGCCGCCGCCCGGGCCGGGCGTCTGCGGGGTCGGGGTGTACTGCGGTCCGGTAGACACTGTCTGCTCCTTCTGGGCCGGGCTCGCACGCCGGCGTCACTCGACGACGTCGAGGCTGGCGATGATGTTCTCGAGGTCTTCGACATGTTCGGGCTGGTCGGCGGCGACGTCACTGGCCAGGGCGCTGGGACCGTTCGGGCCCTCCACGACGATCGAGGTGACCACGGAGGCGGACGAGCTCTCCAGCACGTCGGGATCCTCGAAGTGGTACGTGGCCTGCACGATCCATGCGGGCTGGCCGTCCACGGTCATGGTCTCGGAGCGGTAGTCCGTGATGTCGGGGTTCTCCCCGAAGTACTCCACGACACCGGAGGTGGTGGCGTAGCACTGGAAGATCGCGACGGCGGCGCCCTCCAGGCCGGGGTACCCGCCGTCGTCCTCCTCGGGCCAGGTGACGCGGCCGACGTTGACCACGCTGTACCAGGGCTGCTCGACCTCTCGCGCCTTGGCCCCGACCTCGCTCATGTAGGGCAGCGGCTGGCTGCCCCAGGGGAAGTCCCACCCGTCGGGCACGGTGTACTCGAGGTCGCCCCCGCGGACGGTGCCGGGATCCGGCGAGGGTGCCTGGGCCCCGCTGTCAGGGATCGAGCACTCCGTGGTGGGTTCCTGGGTGAAGATCGGCGGGGGAGGGGCGATGTCCGGGTCCTCGGGGTCGGGCACGTACTCGGACTGGCCTTCGGCGCTGCGCGTCTCGGGTCCGTCCGCGGTAGGGGCGTCGTCCTCCTCCAGGACCGAGCGGAACACGGTCTGGGACAGCACCAGCGCGACGATGGCCAGCAGCACCACGCCGGATCCCACCACCGACAGCACCACGGCCAGGGTGCGCTTGCGCGCGCGCTCGCTGGGCTCACCGAGGGTGGCCGGGCCCTGAGAGCTCTGATAGTCGGGCAGGGCGCTCGGGTCCTGGTCGGCGAAGTCGGGCAGCCCGGATGACGCGGGCTGCCGATCCTCCCCGCTGGGATCCTGAGTCATTGCCACCTCCCGGCCCTGTGGGGCCCCTGCCGCCCGCTCGGGGCTCTGTCCCCGGGTGATTCTCGCACGCACGGTCACAGCGCGCCGCACCAGGATAGGAACTCCAGAGACGGTTGGTACTCTCCGTCCACACGGCCACCGGAGGCGCCCGCTCCGGTCCGGGACCCCCGAGAGATGGAGACTGCATGCGCCCGCCCCTCGTCCTGACCATCGCCGGTTCCGACTCCGACGGCGCGTCGGGCATCCAGGCGGACCTGAAGACGTTCACCGCCCTGGGTGCCTACGGTGCGAGCGCGGTGAGCATGATCAGCGCCGTGAACACCCACGGGCTCCACGGCATCCACTACCTTCCGGGTGACGTCGTCCGCAGCCAGATCGACGCGGTCGCCGAGGACCTGTGGATCGACGCCACCAAGATCGGCGCCCTGGGCAGCGCCGCCGTGGTCGAGGCCGTCGCGGGCGCTGTGCGCGCTCACCGCGACCGGCTGGGCCGGATCATCCTGGATCCGGTGATGGTCGGCAGCGACGGCGCCGCCCTGATCTCCGCCGAGGGTGCCCGCGCGCTGCGCGAGACCCTGGTCCCGCTGGTGGACGTGCTGATCCCGAACATGGCCGAGGCCGCTCAGCTGCTGGGCCGGCCGGTCGCGGCCTCCATCGACGAGATGCGGGGGCAGGCGCTGGCGCTGCAGGCGCTGGGCCCCCGGATCGTCCTGGTCACCGGTGGACGACTGGTCGATGATGATGCGGTCGACGTGCTGGTCCACCCCGGCGGCACCGACCTGCTGCGGGCCGAGCGGATCCCGGGGCGGAAGGTGCGCGGGGCCGGTTCCACCCTGTCGGCGGCGATCGCGGCGCAGCTCGCCCGCATCGAGGAGTTCGACCGGGCCGGTGAGCTGGGGGAGATCGGGGAGAAGGGGTCGGACGACGACATGGCCACGATCGTCGCCTCGGCGCGCGAGTTCCTCGCCAGCGCCATCGAGAACGCCGAGGAGTGGAAGGTCTCGCGGCGCACCCGCGGGGGCTACGGTCCGCTCAACCACCTCATCACGCTCGACAAGAGCTGACCGGCCCCGCCCCGTTCTCCCCGAGTCGCTCCGCGCCTCACTCCTCGAGCAGGCCCATGCTCTCCTTGAGCGCGAGCACGCGGCCGACGGACTCCCGCAACCTCTCCCGGTGCTCCTCGCTCTCGGCCGCCCACTGCTCGATGGCGTCGACCAGCTCACCGGTCAGGGACGCATCGGCCGTCAGCACCACGTCCCCGCCCGCCTCGAGCGGGCGCGTGGCGCGCTGGGCCACGGGCACGTCGGCGACGGCCTCCGCGGCCCCGATGTCGTCGGTGATCACGACGCCGTCGAAGCCGAGCTGGTCGCGCAGCAGATCCTGCACGGCGGCGCGGGAGAACATCGCCGGCACGTCGGGCTCCAGCCGCGGGTAGATCGCAGAGGACATCATCACCAGTCCCGCCCCGGCCTCGATCCCGGCGGCGAAGGAGTCCAGGAACGGATCGTCGGCGCCGGTGACGTCGTCGACGATGCCCTCGGCGGAGAAGTCGGTGTTCTCCTCCACCCGACCCAGCCCCGGGAAGTGCTTGAGCGTCGCGGTGACCCCGCGGTCCGCCAGCGCCTCGGTCGCCGCGGCCACGCATCGGGCGACGTGCTCCGGGTCGGTGCCGAAACCGCGATCCAGGCCGCCGACCGGCTCGTTGGCATCTCCCAAATCGGGGTCGACCACGTCGGCCACCGGTGCCAGCGCGACCCCGATGCCATGGCCGGAGAGATCCTCGCCGATGCTCGTGTACGCCTCCGTCACGGCGCCCGGTCCCTGCTCCCCGAGCTCCTCGGCCGACGGGGTCCGACGGGCGGCGTCCCCGCGCAGCATCCTGACCTGCCCGCCCTCCTGGTCGACCGCGACCAGAGGCCCCAGGTCGCCTCGGGACCCGTCCCGGGCCTCGGCCACGATCTCGTCGACGGCGTCGCCGTCCTCCCACACCTGGAGCAGGAGGATCCCGCCGGCATGGTGGTCGGAGAGCACCTCGGACGGGATCTGCTGGCCGGCGTGGATCCCGACCAGGACCAGCTGACCGGCCAGTTCGCGCGGGCCGAGCTCCTCGAGCAGCGCCTCCGCCCTCGTCGGCGGCTGCGTGCTCGGTTCGGGGCTGGGCTCCTGAGTCGGCGCCGCGGACTCCTCGGGCCGCGTGCCTTCGGGGTCGCTCGGCGTGGTGGCTTCGGGATCGGCTGAGGTCGGGTCCGTCCGGTTCGTGCAGGCGGCCAGTGCCGCCGTGGGGGCGAGAGCCAGAAGATGACGTCGGCGCATGCCAGAAGTGTTCCACGGCGGAGGCACCAGGGCCCATGTGGCATGGCCTTCGCGGCGAAGTGACCTGCGTCGCCGTGCGCCCCGTAGGCTGGAACCCATGAGCGCGCCGACACCTTCCGCCCAGGACCACCCGCGGGCCGCCTCGATCGAGTCCGGCACCGGCACACCGCTGGCCACGTGGGTCCAGCGCATCGAGGACGCCGGAGGCCGCGACCTCGATCATGCCGCCATCGCCCGCCTGCTGCCGCAGCGCTGGGACATCACCGAATGGTGGGCACAGGGTGTGACCATCGCCTATGAGCAGCTGATCGGCCGCCGCGTCGTCGGCCAGAGCTGCGACGGGGACTTCGCCGCCTCCGCCTCCCGCACCGTCACCGGGGACCCGGACGCCGTGCGCGAGCTCTGGGACGACTTCATGACCCCGGTGCGCCGCGAGGAGCTCGGGCTCGAGGAGCCGACGCTGACCGACACCGCGACGTGGCGCTACTGGCGTGCCGCCGTCCAGGACGGCACCCGGGTCTCGGTGAACATCACCCGCAAGGACGGCGCGCCCGAGAACCCCCGCTGCACTCTGGGCCTGGAGCACAAGCGCCTCGAGACCGCCGAGGCACGCGACGCCTGGAAAGCCGTCTGGAAGTCCGTCCTCACCGAATTCGCCGCCTTCGAGAAGGAGACCCGATGACCGACGCCGCCGCCCAGCCGGCCCCGAGCCCGCAGCTGCCCGCTGCCGACGGCAGCTCGGACCCGCACCAGTGGCTGGAAGATGTCACCGGCGAGGAGGCGCTGGCCTGGGTCCGCGATCGCAATGCACGCGCCGAGGCGGAGCTCGAGGCCGTGCCCGATCCCCGCGAGCCCGGCGGCGCGCCGCTCGCGGAGACCCTCCACCGGGAGATCCGGGAGATCCTCGATGCGAAGGACAAGATCCCCGGCGTGGTCAAGCGCGGGCGGTACCTCTACAACTTCTGGACCGACGCGGAGCACGAACGCGGGCTGTGGCGGCGCACCACGCTGGAGTCCTACCGCACCGACGAGCCGGAGTGGGAGATCCTGCTGGACGTCGATGCGCTGAACGAGGCCGAGGGTGAGGACTGGGTGTGGCACGGCGCCAGCCTGCTGCGGCCCGCGGGCGCCGCCGACGGCGAGCCCTATCGTCACGCGCTGATCGACCTCTCCCACGGTGGGTCCGACGCCGACGTCACCCGCGAGTTCGACCTCGAGACCCTGCGCTTCGTCCCCGAATCCGAGGGCGGCTTCGTCCGGCCCGAGGCCAAGGGGAGCCTCAGCTGGATCGACGCGGACACCGTCTGGGTCTGCACGGACTTCGGTGAGGGCACCGTGACCAGCTCCGGATACGCCCGCCAGGCTCGGCTCTGGCGGCGCGGCACGCCCCTGGCCGAGGCCGAGCTCGTCCACGAGGTCGCCGAGAACGACATGGCGATCTTCGCCGCCCACGACTCCACGCCCGGCTGGGAGCGCGACTGGATCATCGAGGCCCACGCCTTCTACGACAACACCATCCATGTCGTCGACCGCAGTCAGTCCCCGCCCACCCTGGAGACGATCGAGGTGCCGCGGGACCTGGAGGCCAGCGCGCACCGGGACCTGGGAATCTTCACTCCCCGCAGCGACTGGGAGATCGGGGGCGGCACGTACCCCGCGGGCTCCCTCGTCGTCGGAGACTTCGAGAGCTTCCAGCGCGGCGAGCCCGAGCTGCACATGCTCTTCGAACCCACCGCGACCACGTCGCTGGCGGACATGACCATCACCCGCAGCACGGTGGTGCTCTCGGTCCTCGAGGATGTCATCCACCGTCTCGAGGTCCACACCCGCGACGAGCACGGCCAGTGGGTGCGCCGCGACCTCTACCCGGAGCTGAGCGGCTCCCTCGGGGTCTCCGCCGTCGACCCCGACGAGAACGATGAGATCTGGGTGAGCGTCACCGGCTTCATCGAACCCACCACCCTGCGCCTCGGCGACCTCTCCGAGGTGCCCGCCGGCGGTGAGCCCGGTGACCTCCAGCTGGTCAAGTCCACCCCCGCCCGCTTCGACGCCGACGGTCTCGAGGTCAGCCAGCACTTCGCCACCAGCGACGACGGCACCCGCGTGCCGTACTTCGAGATCTCCCGACCGGCGAGTGCGGAGGCCGCCGAGCCGGCGCCGACGCTGATGTTCGGCTACGGCGGGTTCGAGATCTCCCTGACGCCGTCCTACCTGGGAGCCATCGGCAAGGCGTGGCTCGAACGCGGCGGCACCTATGTGCTGGCCAACATCCGCGGCGGCGGGGAGTACGGGCCCACCTGGCACCAGGCAGCTCTGCGCGAGAACCGTCACCGCGCCTACGAGGACTTCGCCTCCGTGGCCCGGGACCTCCTCGAGCGCGGCGTGACCGATCGTGAGCACCTCGCCGTGCGCGGCGGCTCCAACGGCGGCCTGCTCACCGGGAACATGCTGGTCCAGTACCCCGACCTGTTCGGTGCCGTGATCATCCAGGTCCCGCTGCTGGACATGAAGCGGTACAACCAGCTGCTGGCCGGTTACTCCTGGATGGCCGAGTACGGCGACCCGGACACCGAGGACTGGGAGTTCCTGCGCACGTTCAGCCCGTACCATCTGCTGGCCGAGGAGCGCGCGGCGGACTACCCGCCCACGTTCCTGCTCACCTCCACCCGCGATGACCGGGTCCATCCGGGGCACGCCCGGAAGTTCACCGCCGCCCTGGAATCTCTCGGGGCCGACGTGCGCTCGTGGGAGAACACCGAGGGTGGCCACGGCGGTGCCGCCACCAACGAGCAGGCCGCACGCATGAATGCCCTGCTGTACACGTTCCTGTGGAAGACCATCGGCACCGACGACGGGGCGGCATCATGAGCCCCAGCCACCGCGGCGAGCCCGTGGAGCCGGCCGGGACCCCGTCGGCCCCGATGGCGCCGGAGCCCTCGGTTCCGGACGCCTCCGTCGGGCCCGTCACGGACGACCCCGACGGCTCCGCACCCGCCCCGCCGGACTCCGACGAGCTCGACGTCCTGGTCGACCGGCTCGCCACCGAGCAGGCCCTCAGCGCGGACGAGGAGGCTCCCGCTGCGGTCGCCGAGGGCGAGCGACCGGAGCCGCCGCTGATCGCCGGGGAGGTCGAGACCTTGGCCGGGTTCCTCGATTTCCTGCGCGCGACGATCGTGTGGAAGGTGGAGGGCCTCAGCGACGAGCAGGCCTCGGCCCGTCTGGTCGGCTCGGACACCACCGTCACCGGGATGATCCGGCACCTGGCCGACACCGAGCGCTCGTGGTTCCGCGAGGTGCTCGGCGGTGTGCCCGCCGACGAGGCGGGATATGCGTGGTCCCGCGGCCACGACGCCGAGCAGGAGTGGTCGCTCGAGGACGGCGCCTCGCTGGAGGAGGCGCTGGCGGACTATCGTGCCGCCACGGAGGCCTCGCGCGCGCAGCTCGCCGGCCGCGAACCGGACGAGGAGCTGCGCGGGACGCGGGAGGCCCGCACGGTCCGCTGGGTGCTCGCCCACATGGTCGAGGAGACCGCGCGCCATGCCGGCCAGCTCGACATCCTGACCGAACTCCTGGACGGCCGTACCGGCGAGTGAAACTGCCCTTCGTGAAGACGGCCGACCTCTTCGAGCGCTCCGCGCAGGACGAGCTGCTGCAGATCCGCAACGACCTGATGACGGTCTACCGCGAGGTCTCCGCGGATGAGGATCGCCTGTTCCCGCTGCGCTTCGCCCGCACCACGCCGCGCCGGCTGCGGCGCGGGCGCACCGGGCAGGCGGTGCGGTCGCGGCTGCCGGAGACCGGGCACTGGGGTCCCTCAGTCGGCGTCGCCGAACCGCAGGTGCCCGTGCTGCTCATCCCCGACGGGCCCGCCCGCGCCTCCGTGCTGCCCTACGACGCGCTGCGCCGCAACCTCGCGGGCCACGGGCTGGACGTGCTCATGATGGAGCACCGGGGAGTGGGGCTCTCCCGCCTGGACGCGACGGGGGAGGACCTGCCGGCCCATGCCATGACGCTGCGGGAGGTGATCCGGGATCTGCTGGCGGTGCTGGACCGGGCCCGCGCGCAGCAGGTCGCCGTCTACGGCACCGGATACGGCGCCTATCTGGCGCAGGCACTGGCCGTGCTCCACCCCGAGCGGGTGCACTCGCTGGTGCTGGACTCGCCCCTGACCAGCGCCGAGGACGAAGCCGTCGCCCAGGCCGCGCTGCGGGACATGTACTGGAACGGCACCGAGCCGGCGACGTCGAGCACGGCGGCGGTCCTGCGTCGACTGGCCGAGACCGAGACCGTCGACATCCACCGGGCCGGTCCCGTCGTCCTCGCCGTGCACGAGCACGGCGGGCCGTCGGCGGTGCGGGAGCTCGTCGACCTGCTCTCGGTGGGGCGTGGCCGGCTGACCTGGAACAGCGTGCGCCAGGTGCTCAACCAGGGATGGTTGCAGTCCACGCCCTACGTGATGGAGCACGATCTGACCTCGCGGATCTCGCACACCGAGCTGGGCCGCGGATCCCACGCCGACGGAGGTCCTCTGGACGCGCTGATCGTGGACGGGGAGCAGGCCCGAGCCGTGCCGCCGTTCCACGGTGAGGTGCTGGACCTGCATGCTCTGGCCCCTGCGATCACGGCTCCCACGCTCGTGATCACGGGAACCCAGGACCTGGTGGCCCCGCCCCGCATCGCCCGGGAGCTGGCGGAGCGGATTCCCGGTGCCGAACTGCTGGAAGTGCGCGGCGCCGGCAACTCGATGCTCGATTCCCGCAGCCAGATCACGCAGATCGCCGCTCGCTGGAGCGCCTGCGGCACGGCGCATCGGCTGCCGGAGTGGGCGGACGAGCTCGCGGCGCTGCCGGCCACGCCGACGGACCAGGCGCTCTCCCGAGGCCTGCAGATCGCGCTGGCCGCCGAGCGGTACTCGCCGTGGCGCCTGCGCGTGGAGTCCGTCCGAGCAAAGCGGGAACAGGCCCACGTCGATCCCCGCGCACGCCGCACGCGCCACGTGAAGATCGACTGATCACCGGCGTTCCGTACCGCATTCCCCCGAATTGTGACCCTCGCGATCAGCAGTCGCCGTTTCTCAGGCGCGACATCAGGCATATCCTTTCCTCACGGAGAACAGCGGGCCGGGCGAATATTCGTCGGCCGGAAAGCTCCGTCGTGATCGGGAGGGGATCCATGCGAAAGCGAGCCAGGGGCATCCGCAGCGAGGTGCCGCTGCGTACCCGGCCGTGGGCGAGCATCCTCATGGCCACCGGGAGCGTCGCCGCGGTCGGCACGGCGGCAGGTTTCGGCATCGTGGGAATCGGCCCGCTGGCCGCACTCGCCGGCGATACCGAGCAGGTCACCGAGTCCCGCCAGAGCGAGTCCGCGCCGTCCGACGGGGGAGGCGACGTGCCCGTTCCCGCGAGCGTGCCCGCGCCTCCGGAGCCCTCCGCGACGACGACGGAGCCGGCGGAACCGAGCGAGACCCCCGAACCGACCGAGACCGCTGAACAGACCGAGGTCCCCGAGCCCGCCGTCGAGGAGACCACCGAGGCGGAGGACGTGCCCACACCGGACCAGCCGGCGGAGTCGCCCCGCGAGCAGACTCCGGGAAGCGGAAGCGGCGGCGGAAACGGCGGTGGAAGCGGAAGCGGCGGCGGTGGTGGAGCGCCGAGGCCAGCTCCGCACCCGGAGCCGGCCCCTGATCCCACGCCGAACCCGCCCCCGGCTGAGAGCCCGGATCCGGAGGAGGAACAGGACCCGCCGAGCGAGGGCCAGGACCCGCCGACCGACGGTGAGGATCTGCCGGGTGACGGTGAGGGCCCGCCCGGCGAGGGAGGGGACCAGCCGGGCGGTGGCCAGAGTTCTCCGCCGGACGGCGAGGATCCGTCGGACGAGGTATCTACCCCGCCGCAGGACGGGGAGGGCCGGCCGGGCGGAACCGGCTCACCGGTGCCGACCCCCACCTCCACGTCGGCCTCGCCCTCGCGAACCACGGACGCGTAGGGCGCCGGCGGCGAGGCACACCTGCCGGCTCTCCGATCGCCGACCTACGGCCGGCAGACGACCGTGAAGCCCCCGTCCTCGTAGGTCGTCTCGTACTCCGTGCCCCAGCGCTGCTGCGCCCACAGCGCGACGTCCTCGGGCGGGCGACCGTCCCAGGAGAAGGCGTACCGATCACTCAGCACGCAATCGGGAACGCGCTGATTGGGCCCGTGGGTCCACTGCACGTCATGATCCGGGACCGCGTGAGCCATCAGCGTGATGTCGACCGCGAGCACCGCGCCGTCGGGCACTGCCTCGAGCGCTTCGGCGGCCGGTGCGGCGCGCCAGGTGGGCTCCCACTTCTGGGGCCGGAAGATGTCCAGGACCGGCATCGCCCCGGCCAGCACCAGCGTCACCGCGGCCGAGGCGGCGACCGCCGTGATCCGGAGACGGCGCACGGGGATCGGTGCATCCTCACGCAGCCAGGCCGTCGCCCGTCCCGTGCGCCTGTCCCCGAGCGCATCCAGCATCGCTGCCAGCGCGATCGGCATCAGGATCGCGTTGTAGTGCCAGTACCAATCCCAGTAGAACTCCACCGTCCCGGTGAACCGCCACGCCAGAGTCGGCAGCATCAGCGCGATCAGCGGGGAGCGAGCCCCGATCAGCCCCGCGGCCAGCAGCAGCATGAGCACCGTCAGCCATTTCATCGGCGGCCAGAGCACCTCGAACGGAGAGCCGAGGTTATCGGTGTAGTCGTACTGCCCTGCCGGGTTCAGCAGCGGCAGGATCACGAACGTCGCCATGATGAACCAGCCGGCGCCCCAGCAGACGAGGCCGAGTCCTTCGGTGCGGTACTCGCGGTGACGCAGGGCGATGATGCCGCCCAGCAGCGCGACGGTCAGCCCCAGATCCTCCTTGACGAAGACCAGCGGCGCGGCCCAGAGGATCGCACCCAGCATCCGTTCGCGCAGCAGTGCGGTCAGCGACAGGGCGAGCAGCGGCACCGCGACGGCGATCTCGTGGAACTGCACCGCGGCCGCCGACTGCAGGCCGAAGGAGAAGACGTACGCCGCGCCCGCGAGCGCACCGAGCGGCGCGCCGAGCCGATCGATGGCCAGGCGCGTCAGAGGGATGGCGGAGAGACCGAACAGGAGGGCCTGGGTCCACAGCAACGCCTCCCCGGAGGGCCACGCCCACCACACCGGGGCCAGCAGGGCCAGGATCGGATGGAAATGATCGCCGAGGAGATTCACGTCGTCGCCCTTGATGGGGACGATGGGCGCGCGCAGCTCGCCGTACGCGCGCGCGAGCTGGGTGAAGATCCCCAGATCCCAGGAGCGCGCGACGAGATGGTGGAACTGCTGGGAACCGAGCAGCCCGTAGGCGAGCGTCGCGAGCACGGCCAGCAGCGGCGGGACCAGGCGGCGCGTCCGCTGGTGACCGCGACCGGGGCGCGGCGTGCCCCGCTCCGGCCGGGAGGCGTGGGCGGCGAGGTTCACGGGGGCGAGGGTATACGGCCGGTCCGCGCTCCGCGGATTCCTGGCTGCCACGTCACCGCACGCGCGCCCGGAGCGGAGCTCGAGCGCAGGATTCGCTCGGACGGAGACTCTAGTATTCGGTCATGACCACGCTGTCCGGGGGCCGACTGCTCCGCATCGCCGCTGCGGCCGGGGCCGTCGGGGCTCTCGGCCTCATCGAGCATCGCCGTCTGGGGCCGTGGACCCACGCGGCCTATCGCCTCGGGTACGCGGCGACGACCGGCATGATCGTGGCCGATGCCGCCCGCCGGGACCAGCCCCTGCTGGACCCGGTCCGGGACGGCATCGTCACCGGTGGCGTCACCCTGGGGATGATGGGCGCGTTCGAACGGGTCGATGCGGCGATCATCGAGGGGATGCGGGGCGCGGGAGTCCGTCGGGCCCGTCCGATGCTGGCGGCGCTCGGTGCGGTCGCCACGGTGGCGCTGTACGGGATGTCGAGCGTGGAGGGCCAGAGCCACCGCTGGGGCTCGATCGACGAGATCTTCGACGAGCCGGAACTGGCCGATCTTCCCGGCGAGGCCAGGGCACTCGTGGCGGCGCTGCTGGAGCCTCCCGACGACGGGCCGGTGCTTCCCGGTGCCCGGACGCTGCGCGACCAGCTCGCCACCGCTCGGAGTGTCGATCCGGGCTATCTCAGCAGCGACGTGCAGGTCGTGGTCGAGCAGCCCGAGCGGCTCGCCGTGCCCCGGAATCAGACCTGGCCGGTGACCGGGGAGTTCACGCGTGCCGGCATCCGCTTCCTGGTGCGGCTGCAGATCAGCGACGGCATGCTGAGCCTGCTCAGTGTCACCGTGCCGGACGGGGAGCGGCGCGTTCAGCAGGCGCTCGAGCACCTCGCCTCGCCCGGATTCGTCCTGCCCAGCCCCGACGAGCTCACGCTGCGCGTCGAATCCGACCGGCCGGACTGACCTCGCCGGCGACTGCCACGCCGGTCACGCCAGTGAACAGGCGACGCCGTTGAACCCGTGATTGCAATAGGCACCGGGATTCTTCGCGAGGAACTGCTGATGCTCCGGCTCGGCCGTGTAGTACGTGCCGTCCCCGGCCTCCGCCAGCGGCTTCAGCTCAGTGGTGATGCTCCCGCGGCCGGCGCCGTGGAGCGCCTCCTGGTAGCGCTCCGCGGAGTCGCGCACGAGCTCGCCCTGGGCCTCGGACGTCCAGTACACGGCGCTGCGGTACTCGGTGCCGACGTCGTTGCCCTGGCGGTTCGCCGTGGTCGGGTCGTGCTGCTGCCAGAACTCCGTCAGCAGGGCGCGCAGGGTCTCGTCGCCCCCGGTGTAGATGATGCGGACCGCCTCGGCGTGACCGGTGCGAGCCGAGAAGACCTCCTCGTAGGTGGGGTGGGGCGTGTAGCCGCCGGCGTACCCCGCCGAGGTGGTGTGCACGCCCGGGATCTGCCACGCGATGCGCTCGATGCCCCAGAAGCAGCCGCCGGCCAGGATGATCTCCTCGCTGCCCGCCGGCCACGGGCGCGGGTCCGCGGGGGCATCGGGGCCGAGCATGTCGGTGCCCAGCACGAGATGCTCGCGCTCGAGCCGGTACGGATACGCATCGCGACCCGGGAGAGCATCCTCCGGCGCGACCATGTCCTTCTTGTGCGCATACAGGAGATCCATCATCTGCCACATGCCGTTCACGGTAGCCCTGCGCGGCCGCGCGCGGGAGAGGCCAGGGACGCTTCTCACGGGGAGGGCCGGGCGCGGAAGGATCACCGTGTGCGGGGCAGCACCGTCGCCAGCAGGGCGAGCACGGCCAGGACGCCGGCGACCAGCATCCACGGACCGAACTGGAGCCCGGAGAGCGCCAGCACCACGACTCCGCCCACGACGCTGACAGCGAGGACCGCCGCGAATCCGCGCCCGCCGAGAGACCAGGCCGAGCGCTCGAACACGCCATGCGCGGGCAGCGTGGCAGCCAGCGCGAACGCCGAATGCGACACCAGCAGAGCGACCCCCACGCCGGCGGCGCGTACCAGCGTCAGCTCGTCCTGGCCCACGAGGGCGAGGATGATGACCAGGGGCGCCAGCAGGCCGATGTCACTGTCCGGATTGACCACCTGGACCAGCACCGACAGGCCGACGCCCAGCGTGACCAGCACCGTGCCGATATGCACGAACAGCCCTCCCGGGAGCGTGAGGACCACAGCGATCGCCATGGCGATCAGCCCGGTTGCCCGGAGGGCCCACTGGCTGCCGCTGACGGTCCACAGCCCCAGCAGCAGGGTGGCCACCGGATCCAGCATTCTGCCCAGGCGCATCATGACCTCCTCATCCGTGGCGCCGAGCGCGCGGCGGACAACGACAGCAGCACCGGCGCGAGCGAGGAGGGGCCCTCCCAGGCCGTCACCGGAACCCCGGCCTCGCGCAGCTCGCGCACCGTCTTCTGTCGCAGCATCCGCCGCAGGGCCCACGCCTCGGGCCAGAAGCGATCGGAGATCCTGCCGTCCGTGCGCATCGGCTTGCCCCGCAGCACCGAGACGTCCCCGATGCTGGGCGGGAGGGTGTCCACGACGATCACGTCGGCCCCGTGCGCGACGAGCGTGCCGATCTGCGTCACGGCATCGGGGCTCAGCAGCGGCGAGCAGACGACCGTGAGCGTTCCGGGGCGCACTGTGTGCAGGCGGCGCGAGGGACGGGTGCGGCCGTCGGCCCGTCCGGCGCGCGAGAGGGCGTCGGTCAGCACGCGCAGCTGGCGCGGCCCCGTCCCGGCACGGACCGGCCCGATGAGATGGCCGATGTCGAACACGGCGACGCGGTCCCCGGTGGTGAGGTAGTGGCGCGCGATCGCCGAGGTGGCGCGCACGGTCATGTCCAGGCTGGTGGGCGCCTCCTCGCCGGCCCAGGGGGCGGGCGGGATGTCGGCGATGGTGTCGGTGACGATGAGGACGTCGGTGTCCTGCTCGGTGAACGTGGCATTGGTGTGCAGCTGCCCGGTGCGGCTGGTGACGCGCCAGTTGATGCGGTGCAGACGGTCCCCGGGCCGGAACGCCCGCACCTCGGCGAGGGCGGTGCCATCGCCGCGCCGGCGGGAGAGGTGCATGCCGCTGATCCCGATGGGCGTGGGGACCTCCGTCGGCGCGTCGAGCACCGTTGAGGACGGCACCACCTGCACCTCCAGCGGCGGCAGCTGCTGCTGGGCGCGGAAGGCGCCGAACGCATCGGTGGCCAGCACGTGTATCGGGCCCACGCGGACGCGTCCCCAGCGCTGCGCGCTGACCCGCAGGCGCAGGGACCCGTCGCCGGCCACGGAGCCGTGCCGTGGTCCGTACATGACGTGGGGCTGCATCGGGACCGTCGCCGCGGTGAGCACGCCGGGAGCGGTCGTCATCGACACCGCGGCGGTTCCGCCCTCCTCGAGCGAGCGACGGTTCGCCGACGCCTCCGGGGCTGCGACTCCGTGCTCCTCGCCCCGGGCGATGCGCCGCGCGAGGGCCACCAGCGCCCACGCCAGCAGCGGCAGCCCGGCGAGGATCACCAGCGGCCGGCCGATCAGCACCGCCAGGCCCACCGCGGTGCAGCCGACCACGGCGGCCCGCACCAGGGCGGCCGTCGGCCGGGTGCGGACCAGCGGGAGCCGGGGTCCGTGGTTCTCCGCCGGCTGATCTCGCCGGACACCCCTGCGCCTGGCGTCGGTCCCGGCGCTCACGTCGGCGTGCCGACGGGGTCGACGGCCGCGGGGACCGGCACCTGGCCGAGCACGGCCTCGACCACGCCGGCACCGGTCGCGTTCTGCAGCCACAGCTCGGGCTTGACCGTCACGCGGTGATCCAGCGCGGGGTGGGCGAGGGCCTTGATGTCCTCGGGCACCACGAAGGTCCGCCCGCGGATCACCGCGAGTGCGCGGGCGCAGGTGATCAGGGCGAGCGTGCCGCGGGGCGAGGCCCCGACCAGGGCATGCTGATGGGTGCGGGTGGCGGCGACCAGCTCGACCGCGTAGTGGCCCACCGAGTCCTCGACGTGGACGTCCTCGACCGCTGCCTGCACGCCCAGCAGCCCGGCGCCGTCGAGCACCTCGGCCACCGTCTGCTCCTCCCGCCGCCGGTCCAACCGGCGGGAGACGACGTCCCATTCCTGCTCGGCGGTCGGATATCCGAAGGACAGTCGCAGCAGGAACCGGTCCAGCTGCGCCTCCGGCAGCGGATAGGTGCCCTCGTGCTCGATCGGGTTGGCGGTGGCCAGCACGTGGAAGGGCTGCGGCAGGGGGCGGGTGGTGCCCTCGACGGAGACCTGGCGCTCCTGCATCGCCTCCAGCAGCGCCGACTGCGTCTTCGGGGGCGTGCGGTTGATCTCGTCGGCCAGCAGCAGGCCGGTGAACACCGGTCCGGGGCGGAACACGAACTCTCCGGTGCGCTGGTCGAACACCTCCGCGCCGGTGAGGTCGGCCGGTAGCAGGTCGGGGGTGAACTGGGCGCGGGTGAAGGGCAGCCCCAGCGCCTGGGCGAAGGAGCGTGCCGCGAGGGTCTTGCCGAGGCCGGGCAGGTCCTCGAGCAGCACGTGGCCACCGGCGAGGATGCCGGTCAGCACCAGTTCGAGGGATTCGCGCTTGCCGACCACGGCGGTGGCGACGGCGTCGAGTACGGCCTGGGCGGCGGCCGTGGCCTCGGAGGCGTTCATGGGGGTGGGGTCGGTCATCGGTCCCTCTCCTCGCCGTCGGCGAGCTCTCGGAGATAGCGGTGCAGGGCGCGCCGGTCGATGGGGCCGACGGGATGGCTCTGCGGGTCGGGGTGGCGGGCGTCGGCGATCAGCCGGCGCAGGCCGGAGCTCAGCGGCGGGGCATTCGGATCGCGGGCGCGCTCGTCGGCGATGTCCCCGAGCACTCGGGCCAGGCCGCGGGAGGTCATGCGGCGATTGGGCTGGGCGCCGTGGATGAGGTCCTCGAGGCGGCGCACTCGCATGTCCTGGGCGTCGGGGAGGATGTAGCCGGTCTCGAGATCCAGCTCGGGGGTGTACAGCGGCTCCGCGCGGGCGATCCCGACGTGGAAGAGCCACCACAGGACCCCGGCGGCCAGGCCCAGGGCGATCGGGATCGGCACGGGGATGAGGAGCCCGGCCAGGGCGCAGAGCCCGAGGGTCGCGAACGTCCCCAGGAGGGCGACGGCGACCCGCCAGAGCAGCGGCAGCAGCGGACGGATCGCGGCGATCATGGCGATCGCCTCTCGGTCGGCGCGTCGAGATCGGCGGTGAGGCGGTCCAGGAGCGTCAGGGCCTCGTCGCGGTCGCTCTCGGCCAGCGGTGTGGGGTCGAACAATGCCCGCCGGTACAGCTGGGAGAGGCGGTCCAGGGATGAGCGGTCCAGCTCCAGCGTGCCCAGCACTGCGACGACGAACTCGAGCGTGGTCTGGGAGGGACTGCGGCGCACGCCCGCCTCGGCGATCGCCCGTTCCAACGCGAGCCAGGCGGCGATCACGGCATCGTGGGCGTCGACGACCGTGGACAGCTGGGCTCGGGCATCCTCGAATGCCGCCTGCGCCTGCGCGGCGGTCAGCTCGTCCTCGTCGGCGTCGGCGGCGACGGCCGGGGTGGGACGCGCCAGCTTCCGCATCCGCAGCAGCAGCCACACCGCCAGCGCGGCCACGAGAGCGCCGAGCACCCAGAGGGTGATCGCGATCCCGGTGGAGCTCCCGTCGGACTGCGGCGGCGCGGCCGGCTCGCTCAGGCTGGGCAGGTCGGGCTGCGAGGGCTCCCTCTCGCGCAGAGGCGGCTCGAACTCCGGCTGGGTGCGACCGACGAACGTGGGGCCGGAGCCGCGGTCCGCGGCAGCTCCGAGGGTCGCCAGACCCACCCCGCCCAGCGCGGCGACCAGTAGCAGGAGCGCCACGACCCGTCGGCTCACGGCAGCGGATCCGGTGACGGCGGGGACGGCGAGCCGTGCGGAGAGGCGATCACGATGGCCTGCTCACCGGCGATGCGGGTGAGGATCAGGGTCGCGGATTCGTTGCCGAAGCGGCGGGGGCGCAGCTTGCGGCGCAGCTCGTCGGGCTCCACGGCAGTGCCGCGCTTCTTGATCTCCAGGACGCCGAGATGGTGCTCGCGCAGGTAGGAGATGAGGCGTTTGAGGCCGAACGGCATCACGTCCCGCACCGAGTAGCCGCGGGCGAAGGGGGTGTCGATCCGGCGGTCACCGGTGAGGTAGGCGATGGTCGGATCCACGGTGTGGGCGTCGAGGTGGGCCGCGAGACGCCCGATGAGCCCGGCACGGATGACGGCGCCGTCGGGCTCGTAGAGATGATCGCCGAGCGGGCCGGAACCCGGGTCCGCGGTGGCGTCGGGTCCGTGATCGAGCCGGTGCGCCCCGTCCCGGTCGATCAGCACGGCCGACGAGGTGACGCCGGGGCGCGCCAGTGGACCGAACCAGGCGGTGGCCTCGAGGACCTGGCCGTGGAAGGAGAGCCACTGCACCTCGGTCTCGGCTGGCAGGTCGTCGCGATCGATGCCGGGGCCGAGCTTCGCCCCCAGGGGTCCGAACTCGTCGCCGCGACCGAGCCGGCGGGCGAGGTCGATCACCGTCGACAGCGGCGGCTCGTACTCCTCGGGATCGTGCAGACGGCGGGTGCCTCCGCGGGCCGGGGCACGGCGGCCCGGGTCCAGCCAGATGGCCTCGGTGTCGGTCGGGTCGTGGCCCTCGGCGCGGCCGAGGTTCACGGTGGCGGTGGGGAAGGGGCGCAGGTTCATGGTGGCCACGGCGACCGCGAGCGGGTCGCGGTCCACGGCGCGGACCTCGAGGCCGAGACCGGCGAGGGCCATCGCGTCGCCTCCGATGCCGCAGCCGAGATCGGCGACGGAGGAGATCCCGGCGCGCTGGAAGCGCTCGGCGTGCATGGCCGCGACCGGCAGTCGGGTGGCCTGTTCGAGGCCGTGCGGGGTGAACAGCATCGAGGAGGCGAACTCCCTGAACTTGTCGACCGCCTTGGCGCGCAGCCGGGCCTGGGTCATCACGGCCGAGACGAGCTCCGCGGAGTACCCGGCCTCGCGAAGGCGTGCGCCCTGGCGGAGGGCATCCTGCTCCCGGTACGGCGGCAGAGAGTTCAGCAGTGCCCATCCGGCGGGCTGGAGGACAGGCTCGAGCGCCTGGACCGCGGCGTCAGCGTCGTCGGGGGAGGGCGGAACCATGCCGACCAGGCTACCTGGTGGGCATGTGTCCCGGGTCACCGGGCCGGCGGTCGAGGATCCCTCGCCCTGCCGGGCACCCCGCGGAACAGCCTCAGGCCGACGTGTCGAGCACGAGCTTGCCGCGGGTGTGGCCGTCCTCGAGGAGGCGATGGGCCTCGGCGATCTCACTCAGCGGCAGCACCTGGGAGACCTCGAGCGGATAGTTGCCGGCGCGGATGCCCTGGACCAGGCGGTCCAGCCGGTCGCGGCCGGTCTTGATCTGCGGCACCCGTGCTTCCACACCCTTCTCGTGCGCGGGGGTGAGGTCGGCCAGAGTGGGCAGAGCGACCGCGAGCCCGCCCTCGGCCAGGTGGTCCAGGCTGGGCTCGAACGTCGAGTGGTAGTGCGTATCGAGGACGACGTCGACCCCGCGGCCGCCGGTCTCCTGACGGATCTGGGCCTCCCAGTCCTCGGCGTCGTAGGCGATGGGCGTCGCGCCCAGCTCGCGGATCCGCTCGGCGTTCGCCGCCCGTCCGGTGGCCCAGACCCGCTCGGCGCCGGCCTCCAGCACCATCGGGATCAGCAGCTGGCCGACGCCGCCGCTGCCACCGTGGACGAGCACCGTCTGGCCCGGCTGGATCTGCGCGGTGTCATGGACGGTGGCGATGGCCGTCAGGCCGGCCAGAGCGAGGCCGGCCCAGCGGGGCAGGTCCTCGTCGGGGACCTCGTCCGGGATGGGGGCGAGCTCGTCGGCGCCGATCGCGATGACCTCGGCGGCCACTCCCCGGAGATCTCCGGGAGCACGCATCCCGAACACGCGGGTACCAGGGGAGAGGCCGCGGGACCCGAGTTCGGCATCATCGAGGCCCGAACCCGCGAGCATCACCGTGCCGGCCATCTCGCGACCGGTGCCCGCCGGCAGCTCCAGCTCCTTCGCCTTGCCGGAGGAGCCGTCGCGCAGCTTGTAGTCCAGCGGGTTCAGCCCCACGTAGGCCACGCGCACGAGCACTTCGTCGGGCCCGGGCTGCGGGCTCGGGGCGTCCGTGTGCAGGGTCAGGACCTCGGGGCCGCCGAAGCGGTCGAATCGGATCTCGCGCATGGATCCATCATGCACCCACGGGCGGGCCGGTGGCAGGATGCGGCGCCGGGCTGTGGACGGCCTCGGGGCCCGAGTCCGGGGACCGTGGGATGATCGCGGGCGAGCACTGCCAGCAGGCCGCGATGCCGGCCCCGATCCGATCTCGGCCTGACTGCGTGTCCCGGCCCGGACACGTCCCACCCGAGCGGGGACCCCGAGCACGAGACGGAGCACCCCGAGGAGAACCATGTCCGCTGACCGCATCGACCCGTGGCGGTGGCGCGCCTCGCTGATCGAAGCAGCGGCCGGGCGCCTGTGGCCGGTGCGCACCGGTGAGCCGATCCCGCTTGCCGAATCCAGCGGGCGCCGACTCGCGGAACCGGTCCGGGCGCCGGAGGATCTCCCGGCGGTCGCCGAATCGGCGATGGACGGTTTCGCCGTGCACGCGAGCGATCTGGCCGACGGAGATGCCGTCCAACTGCCCGTGATCGCCGATCTGCCGGCCACCGCGACGCGGCCGGGGGCGGCGGAGCCCCACGTGCCGACCGGTACCGCCGCCCGGATCATGACCGGCGCGCCCATCCCGGCGGGAGCCGATTCCGTCGTCGAGATCGAACGGACCGACGCGGAACCCGCCGGCCAGGCTCCGACCACCGTTCGCATTGCTCCGCCGGAGGAAATGCGACCGGGTCGCCATGTGCGTGGCCCGGGCGAGGAGGTCGCCCGCGATTGCGTGCTGGCCGAAGCCGGCGACGTCGTCGGCCCCGGTCTCGTCGGTCTCGCCGCGACTCTGGGCCTCGCGACCCTGACGGTGCAGCCGCGGTTGCGGGTGGGCGTGCTGGTCACCGGCGACGAGGTCGTCGACGGCCGGCACGGCGTGCCGGAACCCGGTGGGATCCGCGACTCCAACGGTCTGATGCTCGCCGCCGCGGTCGCTGAGCTCGGCCACACAGCGCGCACACTTCGCAGCGGTGACGCTCCAGCGCAGTTCCAGCGCGCGCTTGAGCAGGCCGCGGAGGATTCGGACCTGGTGATCACGACAGGTGGCATCGGCTACGGCGCCTATGACGTGGTCAAGGCGACGCTGGGACCGGATGGTCGCGGCACCTCACACTTCGCCCACCTAGCCCTGCGCCCCGGCGGACCGCAGGGGTTCGGCACCGGTCCTGGAGGCGTGCCTGTGATCCACCTGCCCGGCACCCCGGTCGGAGCCCTCGTCGGATTCCACCTGTTCGCGCGGCCTGTGCTGGCCGGGGAGGCCGGCATCGCCCGAGCCCGTCTCGCCGCCGCAGCGGAGGGAGCCCGGCCACGCACGTCAGGGAAGGGGTCGAACCGCGTGGCGCGGGCCGAGCCGACAGCCAGGACGTTGCATGCATTGCCGGGACGCCTGAGCCAGAAGGACGGTGAGGCCTGGGTCGAACTCTTACCGGGGCGTCGACTGATGCCCTTCGCGCGTGCCGACGCTCTGGTGCTGCTGGAGCTCGCCGCCGGAGCGGAGCTGCCGGAAGGCGACCACGTTCGTGTCATGCGCCTCGCGGCCGGCTCACCGGCCGCCTTCGTTTGACACCTCGAGCTGGCGGTCGCGCGCGTCGGCCTGTTGCCGGGACATCTCGCGGCGCGATCGACGGCGATCGACGAAGGTCCGTGTCCAGGAGGCGATCATGACCACGCCGGCGCCGAGCGCCAGTCCGAGTGTCAGGGCGGCCAGCCATGCACTGTAGAGCCATCCGGCCACCGGGACGAGGGCGAGGGCGAGCAGCCCGATAGGCCACGGGCCGATGCTCTTCCTGCCGAGGAGGTCGGCCCCGGCGACGGCGGCGAGGACGCCCAGTGCCAGGGTGAGGAGGTGCAGGAAGGTCACGATTCGAGCATAACCGGCTGTCAATTGGTGCCTGGCGGCCCGGTTGAGGCACTTTTGCCGGGTCCCGGGGCGCTATCGTGTCCGGGGTGCGAACCGGGTGAGACCCGGAGCACATCGACAGGCCCAGGGTGGGGAACCCTCACCGAGCCACACAGATGTGGTCGGCGTCCCGTGATGATCCCGGGTCGTAGCGGGCCCGCCTCGACGCGGACTCCCGGTCACGAAGTACTGCAGGACGCGACCCTGCAGGTACGGAGAGGAAGACAGAGGATATGCCGGACAGCTTGCCCAGGAGACAGCGTGATTAGGTTCGTCTCGATCCGGGTGCTCACGTACGCGATCCTCGCTTTCGTCGCCACCAGCTTCGCCTACCTGCTGGCCGCCTCCCTCATGCATCCGGAGGAAGTGCTGTACCCGCCGGCGGCGACCGAACCGGTCCCGTACGAGAGTGCTCAGCTCTATCTCAACGCGCGCAACGTCAATCCCGACACCCCTCTGTTCGAGCGCTACGCCACCTGGCTCGGGGGATTGGTCCGTGGTGATCTCGGCGTGACCACCGGGACCAACAAGGCCATGGTTCCGGTGGTCGACGAACTGGCCAACAGGATCCCGATCAGCCTCCGGCTCGTGCTGCTCGGCACCATCATCGGGACCGTCGTCGGCGTCGTGCTCGGCATGATCGCCGCGGTCCGTCGCGACTCCCTCGACGACCGCGCCTCCACTCTGCTGGCCTTCTTCGTCCTGTCCCTGCCCACCCCCGTGATCATCCTGATCGTGCAACAGGCCAACCAGGCGATCATGGACAGCACCGGCTGGGGCCTGCCGGCGATCAACCCGATCAACCCGCTGCTCGAGCCCGGGTCCTGGGAGTCGATCCGCTACCAGGTCAAAGCGCTGGTGATGCCGACGATCGTCCTGGCCGTGACCGCTGCCGCCTCGTACTCGCGATACATGAAGGTCACCACGTTGGACGTCCTCGGCAGCGACTACCTCCGCACCGCCCGGGCAAAGGGGCTCACCCGCGGGCGTGCGATGACCCGGCACGGGCTGCGCATGGCGCTGATCCCGATGGGGCAGTACTTCGCCTTCGCCGTGGGGGCCGCGTTCTCGGGGTCCCTGTTCGTCGAGCTGATGTTCAACTGGCAGGGCATCGGCCGCTTCGCGATCTCCTCCATCGGGATGGCCGACGTCAACGGCACGGCCGGGGTCGTGCTCTACACGGCCATCCTGACGCTGCTCTCCGCGACGCTCGCTGACATCCTGCAGGGCGCGCTCGACCCGAGGATCCGGTGAGACCATGACGAACTCCCACGACATCCGCTCGAGCGACGACGCCGCGCAGCTTCGAGAAAGCACCGAGCCCGACGCCAACCTGGTCCTCGAGTCGGGATCGCAGGACGCCGCTGCGCCCGCGGACCAGCCGACCGCGGACCCGTTCGAGTCGATGAGCCGCGGGGTGCTCCTGCGCCGCCGCTTCCTGCGCAGTCCCAGTGCCTGGATCGGGATGATCTCGTTCGCGCTGCTGGTGCTGCTCGCGATCTTCGGCCCGATGCTCTATCAGTACGGGCCGTTCGAGCGCGACCTCCGCAACGCCCTGACGGGTCCGAGCGCCTACCACTGGTTCGGCGTCAACGAGAACGGCCTGGACATCTTCGCGCGCACCCTCCAGGGCCTGCGCATCTCGCTCGTGATCGGTATCGGCACCGCCCTGCTGACCTCCCTGCTCGCGCTCGTCGTCGGCGTCGTCGCCGGCTACGTCAGCAGCAAGTCCACATGGGGCGCACTCGCCGACGGCGGGCTCGTCAACCTGATCAACCTGTTCCTGGTGATCCCCTCCCTGCTGCTGCTCATGCTGTTCAGCCCCGTGCTCCAGCAGGCGACCTGGTTGTGGATGATCCCGCTCCTGGCCGGCTTCGCCTGGATGCTCACCGCCCGCGTCCTGCGCGCGATGACCCAGCAGCTGGTGCGCACCGAGTATGTCCAGGCGTCGCGCTTCATGGGCGTCAACCCGATCATCACGATGACACGGCACATCATTCCCAACATCGCCAGCTGGATCATCATCGACACCACGCTCGGCGTGAGCGCCGCGATCCTCGGGGAGACCGGGCTGTCGTTCATCGGCTTCGGCATCCAGTACCCGCAGGTCTCGCTGGGCACGGTGCTGCAGGACTACAACATCTCCGCGCCCTACACCTGGATGCCGCCGGCGGCGATCCTCGCGGTGCTCGTCATCTCCATCAACCTCATGGGTGAAGCTCTCCGCGACGCCCTCGACCCGACCAGCGGCTCCAGCCGACTCTGAGGGGAAGCCGAATGACCGAACCCATCCTGTCCGTGCAAGACCTCAGCGTCTCCTTCCCCTCCGAGTACGGGACGGTGCGCGCCGTCCAGGAGCTCAGCTATGAGGTCCGTCCGGGCGAGGCGCTCGCCATCGTCGGCGAGTCCGGTTCCGGCAAGTCCGTGAGCTCGCTGGCGGTGATGGGCCTGCTGCCGCGCACGGCGAGCGTGAGCGGTGAGATCGACCTGCTGGGCCGCAAGGTATTCACCATGGACGATCGTGAGCTCTCCGCGCTGCGGGGCAACACGATCTCCATGGTGTTCCAGGACCCGCTGTCGGCCCTGACCCCGGTGTATCAGGTCGGACGCCAGATCGCCGAGGTCGTACGCATCCATCACCCCGAACGCTCGAAGGCGCAGGCGGATCGACGTGCGGTCGAGCTTCTCCACGCCGTGGGCATTCCGGAGCCGGAACGTCGCGCACAGCAGTACCCGCACGAGTTCTCCGGAGGGATGAGACAGCGGGCGATGATCGCCATGGCGATCGCCAACGAGCCCGAACTGATCATCGCCGATGAACCGACCACGGCTCTGGACGTCACCATCCAGGCACAGGTGCTGGACCTGCTCAAGTCTGCCCAGGAGCTCCTCGGCGCCGCGACCGTGCTGATCACCCATGACATGGGCGTGGTCGCTGGATTCGCCGATCGGGTCCTGGTCATGAAGGAATCGAAGATGGTCGAGACCGGCCCGGTCGACGACATCTTCTACCGGCCGCGGGAGGAGTACACGCGCAGCCTGCTCGCGGCGGTGCCCCGGGCCGATCTGGCCGAGTCCGAAGGCACCAAGAGCGTCGCGGGGTCAGCGCTGCGCCAGGTCGCCGAGCGCGCCGCGAGCTCCGAGGACCGCGGGCCGCGCGAGGCGCGACCGGCCGTGCTCGAGGTCGAGGAGCTGCAGCGGATCTACCCGATCACCAAGGGGGCACTGGTCCGCCGGAAGGTGGGCGAGCAGCGCGCCGTCGACGGCATCTCCTTCGATATCCGTGAGGGCGAGTGCCTCGCCCTGGTGGGTGAGTCAGGGTGCGGCAAGACGACCACCCTCATGGAGATCATGCAACTGAGAACTCCGCAGCAGGGCGTCATACGCATCGGGGGCAAGGAGACCGGCGCCCTGACCCGCAAGGAGCGCGCCGCGCTGCGTTCCGAGGTCACGATCGTCTTTCAGGACCCGATGGCAGCACTGGACCCGCGCATGCCGATCAGCGACATCCTCAAGGAGCCGATGCGGGTCCAGGGATACAGCAAACAGCGCATGGACGAGCGGGTGGACTGGCTGCTGAAGATGGTCGGCCTGCTTCCCGAGCACGCGGCGCGATTCCCCACGGAGTTCTCCGGGGGCCAGCGCCAGCGGGTCGGCGTGGCACGAGCCCTGGCCTGCGATCCGAAACTGATCGTGCTCGATGAGCCCACGTCCGCCCTCGATGTCACGGTGCAGGCCGGCGTGCTCGCCATGCTCGCCGACCTCAAGGCGCGCCTCGGGGTGAGCTTCTTGTTCGTCTCCCACGATCTCTCCGTCGTACGGCACATCTCCGATCGCGTCGCGGTCATGCAGAAAGGGAAGATCGTTGAACTCGGGGACACCGAGGACGTCTTTACCGATCCCCAGCACGAGTACAGTCGAGAACTTCTCGCGGCGGTTCCGATTCCGGACCCGGAGATCGCGCGCGCTCGGCGTCGGGACGTGATAGATCATTCCATCTTCGGTGGCGACAAAGGAGTCTCCTCGGGGGTCGGTACGGCCCCCTGACCAGCACAGAAGGAAACCGGAGCAGACGGCACCAGAGGGTGCCGTCCCCTTTTCCTGCCTGCGCAGAAATGCGTGTGGAGCATGCCCGGATACCGTGTGTTGCGAATGAGTAACAGCGTCAACGATCGGCCGTGTCGTAGATCGCATCGGACATAGGGTGAACCCACCGCAGGCGGGGAAGTGACCAAGGAGGTCGCAATCCCATATCGCGTGCAGGTCACATACGTGGAGCGGGCCCGACGAGCGGATCCGCGAGTGAAGGAGAAGCACATGCGTTTGACGCGGCGTTCCATGCTGGGGGCGACGGCTCTGACCGTCTCGATGACCGCCCTGGCGGCATGCAGCCAGGATCCCGGGAACAGTGGCGACGGAGCGTCCGACGGCGGTGGGGACCAGATCGCTGCCGACCAGAACGACATCAACGCGATGGAGCGGGACGAACTCGGCGAGGGAGGCGTGCTGCGCCTGGCGAACAACGCCTTCCCGGCGAACTGGAATCCGTTCCACACCGATGGCAACGAGGCGAACACCAGCGACATGCTGCGCGCCATCTTCCCGCTCGAGGTATGGCACTCCGACGCCGCCGGAGAAGTGACGGCGAATCCTCACTACGCCAAGCGGATCGAGCTGACATCCGAGGATCCGCAGGTCGTCGAGGTCGAGCTGAACGAGGGAATGACGTGGTCGGACGGCACTCCGATCAACTACACCTCGCTCGAGAACGTCTTCACGATCATGGACGGCTCGAAGCCTGAGTACGGCATCGCATCCTCCGAGGGGTACGACAAGGTCGAGAAGATCGAGCAGGGTGAGAACGACCTCACCGCCGTGATCACGTTCAAGGAGAAGTACGCGGACTGGATCGGCCTTGTCGCGCTCATGCCGGACTCGCTGGCAGAGTCCGCGGACGCTTTCAACACTGGGTGGCTCGAAGAGCCCAAGGTGACGGCCGGGCCGTACAAGGTCGGGAAGATCGACGCCGCGAACAAGACTGTGCTGCTCGAGCCGGATGAGAACTGGTGGACCGACAAGGCACTGCTCGAGCAGGTCCTGTTCACCACCATCGAGGATCCGGCCGCGACCGCCACCAGCTTCCAGAACGGTCAGCTCGACGTCATCGAGACGACGGTGCCGGCGACGTACTCCGTCGTCGAGCCGATGATCGGCAGCGGTGCCACGCTGCGGATGGCGGCGGGGCCTGACTGGACCCACATCACGCTGAACGGTGCTGAGGGTCGTCCTCTTGCTGACCAGGCCGTGCGCCAGGCGATCCACCGGGCGATCGATCGCGAAGAGGTGTTCCTCGCCGTCAACGCGACGATGCCGTACCCGGAGAACACCGAGCCTCTGAACAACCACCTGCTGATGACGAATCAGGAGGGCTACCAGGACAATGCCGGCGAATTTGGGACCTACGATCCCGATGCCGCCAAGAAGCTCCTGGAGGATGCCGGGTACACCTTCGAGAACGATCTCGCCACCAAGGACGGCGAGCCGATCGAGATCACCTACGTCTACAACGACGGCTCGAAGACCAATGAGGCGGTCGTCCCGGTCGTGCAGGAGCAGCTCGCCGCGATCGGAATCACGATGAAGGTGCAGAAGGTTCCGCCGACGGACCTGTTCGCCAAGTACGTCATCCCGGGCGAGTTCGACCTGACGTTGTTCGGGTGGGTCGGCAACCCCTTCCTGTCCTCCGGAGACGCGATCTGGAAGTCGGATGGGGAGCAGAACTTCGGGAAGGTCGGGAACGCTGAGACGGACGACCTCGTCGACCAGGCCTCGGTCGAGACGGACCCGGCCAAGCGCCTGGGGCTGATCAACCAGATCGATGCGAACCTGTGGGAGCTCGCAGGCACCATCCCGCTGTGGCAGTCCTACGACTTCTTCGTCCAGCACGACGATCTCGCGAACTTCGGCGCGTTCGGCTTCGAGAACCCCGACTGGACCAAGATCGGCTACGTCGCGGGATCGGACAAGCTCAGTTCCTGACCGCGTCCCCGCGCCGGCGTAGCCGCACCATCGCCCGGAGAGCCCCGGTCCCCACGGACCGGGGCTCTCCCGTCTGCGCCGGGGCCGCGCTCCGGGCGGCCGTCTTGGGCCCGCTGATCCACCGGAGAGCGTTCTGAGAGAGACTGCGTCCATGGTCACCGAGCGTCACGAGTCCCACGTCGGCGGTCCGCCGGAACCCCGAGGGTCTGCGGGCCGGCCGGACATCGCGGAGCGCGCTCTGCCAGCGCAGCGACTGCGCCCGCCGGGCGCGGACGCACCAGGCGAGCGCTACACCCGTCAGATGCGCCTGCCCCAGCTGGGCGAGCTCGGGCAGCGCAGGCTGGCCGCCTCCCGGGTCGCGGTCATCGGTGCCGGCGGCCTCGGTGCCCCTGTGCTCTCCTATCTCGCCGCCGCGGGCGTCGGCTCCCTCACGGTGTTCGATCCGGACGTTGTCGACGCCACCAATCTGCACCGGCAAGTGCTGTTCACCGCCGCGGACGTCGGCCGCTCCAAGGCCGTGGCGGCGGGTGAGCACCTGCGGGCGCAGAACCCCGACCTCTCGGTCACGGCCGTGGTCGAGGCGGTCACGCCCACCACCGCGCTGGAGCAGGTGAACGGCCACGACCTGGTGCTCGACGGGACCGACAACTTCCCCACCCGGTACCTGGTCTCCGACGCCTGCGAGCTGCTCGACGTGCCGCTGGTGTGGGGTTCGATCCTCGCCTTCGCCGGGCAGGTCAGCGTGTTCTGGGGCGCCGGCGGCCGCGGCGTCACCTACCGCGACGTCCACCCCGTGCCGCCGCGGCCGGGGGAGGTGCCCAGCTGCGCCGAGGCCGGCGTGCTGGGGATGCTGTGCGGGGTGATCGGATCGACCATGGCGATGGAGGCCGTCAAGGTCATCGCCGGTATGGGAGATGTGCTCTACGGCCGCCTCGCGCTCTACGACGCGCTGAGCGCCCGCTGGGACGAGCTGCCGATCGCCCGTGATCCGCAGCGCCCGCCCGTCACGCGGATCGAGGACATCGCCGTGACGTGCGGACTGCCCGGGCCGACGGGGCCGGGGACCGACGAGGTCGAGCCCGACGAGCTGCCGGCACTGCTGGCGGCCGGGACGCGGGTGCTCGACATCCGCGAGAGCTCGGAGCTGGCCGACGGGATGGTCCGCGGCGCCGAGCACGTGCCGATGGGCAGACTGCTGGATCCGGCGGGGGCGGATGATCCGGAGCTCGCGCCGCAGGGACTAGACGGCGCGGTGCTCTACTGCGCGGCGGGGATCCGGTCGGCCAGCACCCAGCGGGTCCTCTCGGAG
Organism: Brachybacterium sp. GCM10030252; assembly: GCF_042666535.1. Lineage (NCBI taxonomy): Bacteria > Bacillati > Actinomycetota > Actinomycetes > Micrococcales > Dermabacteraceae > Brachybacterium > Brachybacterium sp. GCM10030252. The sequence continues at coordinate 317,223 of NZ_JBHTDM010000003.1, forward strand.
CGGGGGATCCGGGTGCGCTCCTTGCGCGGAGGCTTCGCGGCCGCGCGGAGCAGCGGGATCGAGATCGTGCCCGTGCAGAGCAGCGGGGCCGATCGCCCGGGTCAGCACGGGAGTGGCGGCTCGTCCTGACGGCGCTGACCGCTGCCGCTGAGCGGCCCGCGCCCTGACCGATCCCCGCCGGCAGCGCGACGCCCGTTCGCGCGGATCAGCCGCCCGCGAAGGGCGGCAGCACGTCGAGGCGATCCCCGTCGGTGAGCGGTCGGCTGCGATCCGTGCAGGCCACGGCGTTGACGAGGAAGCTCGAGCGCCCGATCACCCGTGCCGCTTCCGGGGTCGCGGTGCTCAGCAGGTCATCGATCGCGTCCTGCACGCTCGAGCCGTGCACGCTCGCGGTGTCGGCCCCGTACTCGGCGGCGGCACCGGCGAACAGGCGCACGGTGATGGTGGGGAGTGCGGCGCGGCCGCTGGCACCGCTCGCGCCGGCGCCAGCATCAGAGAGGTCGGGCGTGCTCACGTCGTCTCCTGGTAGGTCATCCGCCGATGGCGCTCATGGGTCGTTCGGGCTGGACGAAGTCCGCTCTGTCCATGCCGTGGCCTGCCTTCTTGCCCCACTGGGCGGCCCGCCAGATCTCGGCGATCGCTTCGTCGTCGGCCTCGGAGCGCAGGGTGCCGCGCAGGTCCGTCTCCTCCCGGGAGAACAGGCAGGTGCGCACCCGGCCCTCGGCGGTCAGGCGGGTGCGTCGGCAATCCGCGCAGAACGGTTCGGTGACCGAGGCGATGATGCCGACGCGGCCGCGGTGGCGCCCGGTGGCACGATCGGTGACCTCGAACAGCTCGGCCGGAGCGCCGTTGCGGTCCTCGGCCACCGGCGTGAGCTCGTAGGAGGGACGCAGCATCGCGTGGACGTCGGCGGCGGTGATCATGGAGGTGCGGTCCCAGATGTGGTCCGCATCCAGCGGCATCTGCTCGATCACCCGCAACTGCAGATCGCGGCTCAGACACCAGTCCAGCAGCTCCGGCAGCTCGTGGTCATTGACCCCGGGCAGCAGCACGGCGTTGATCTTGATCGGGTCCAGGCCGGCCTGCTGCGCGCCGTCGATCCCGGCCAGCACGCGGTGGAGGAGGGGGCGCCGGCTGAGCCGCTCGAAGGTCTCGGAGACGACGGAATCCAGGGAGACGTTGATGCGGTCCAGCCCCGCCTCGCGCAGTCGCGATGCCCGATGGTCGAGCCCGATCGCGTTGGTGGTCAGCGAGATATCGGGACGAGGGGTCAGCGCCGCGACGCCGGCGATGATCTCCTCGAGGTCGGGCCGGGTCAGCGGCTCGCCGCCGGTGAAGCGCACCTGCTCGATGCCCAGGCGCTCCACCCCGATCCGCACCAGGCGCACGACCTCCTCGGGAGAGAGCATCTGGTCCTTGTTCAGGAAGGTGAGCCCGGAGGCGGGCATGCAGTAGGTGCAGCGGAGGTTGCAGAAGTCCGTCAGCGACATCCGCAGGTCGGTGGCGGCGCGTCCGAACCGGTCGGCAAGGGCCGGCGTCGCCGGGCGGTCCGAGGTGTCGGGCAGCTCGGGCGCGGCGTCGTCGGTCGTGCGCGGCTTGGGGATCCCCAGTCCGATGCGGCGGGAACTCATGGCGCAGCCCTCCCTTCGCGGTGGCCCGGTCTGCACGGTGTCCGGTCTGCGCAGTGTCCGGTCTGCAGGGTGTCCGATCAGGATAGGCCTCGTGGGCCGGCCGGGGGCATCCGGGGCGGCGATGAGGGCACCCGGCGAGTGATCACGGCCGAGGCGCCACGGTGGTGCGGGGCCATACTGGGGCCTCCGGAAGGGCACGTGAGATGACGGCCCGACATCGGCACGCGAAGGAGGCCCCCACGATGACCGGTGCCCAGCGCATCCCGCTGGCCGAGCACGTGGCCGACGCCGTCGCCCTGCTCGCCGCATCGCGTCGGGGAGAGGTGGTCGCGCTCGACGGGCGGGCCGTGGGGCGGGTGGCTGCCGGTCAGCAGCGGGCCCTGGTCGATGTCCCGGGTCACGACAACTCCCAGATGGACGGATACGCCGTCGCCAGTGCGGATCTTCCCTCAGCGGCCGACGCTGCGGTGACACTGCCGCTGGGGGAGACGATCGCCGCGGGCGACGGCCCGGGACGCCTCACCTCCGGTACGGCCCGGCCCATCATGACCGGTGCCGCGATCCCGGAGGGAGCCGACCATGTGGTTCCGGTCGAGGAGAGCGAGGCGGGCAGCTTCCATCCTGCCATCGGCGCCGGGGCCGGCACCGCGCCCGGCACGATCACTCTGACGCCGCGGTCCACCGCTGCGGGGCGCTTCGTGCGGCCCCGGGGCTCGGACACCCATCACGGCGACACCATCCTGCGCAGCGGCCAGGTGCTCACGCCGGCCCGGATCGCCCACCTCGCCGCCTGCGGCCTCTCCGACGTCGAGGTCGAGGCGCCGCTGCGGGTGATCGTGCTGTCCACCGGCAGCGAGGTCGCGGCCGACGGGGCAGAGCGCGAGGGGGCCGGTCTCCCGGACGGGGCCGTGTACGACGCCAACGGCCCCGGACTGGCGGCCGCCCTGACCGCGGCCGGCGCCGAGGTGGTCCACCGCGGCGCCGTGCCCGATGACGCGACAGCGCTGGTCACCCGCCTGCGGGCCCAGGTCACCGAGCTCGACGCCGACCTCATCGTCACCAGCGGTGGCGTCAGCGCCGGAGCTTTCGAGGTGGTCCGCCACGCGGCCGCCGGCGACGGCGTCACCATGGCGTTCCCCTCGGTCGCGATGCAGCCGGGCGGGCCTCAGGGCATCGGCACCCTCGACCTTCCCGACCGCCGCGTGCCCTGGCTCGCCTTCCCCGGCAATCCTGTCTCCGCGCTGCTGAGCTGTGAACTCATCGCCCGCCCCGCACTCGGCGCCCCGGCTCGGAGACACCTGCACCTGCCCGTCCAGCTGGAGGGGGAGGAATCCTCCCCGCCGCAGCTCGCGCAGTACCGTCGGGCCCGCGTGCTGCCCTCGGGGCGGGTGCGCCTGGTCGCCGGATCCTCCTCGCATCTGATCGGCGGGCTCGCCGCGGCCGACGCCCTGGCGATCATCCCCGTCGGCACCGAGGTGGTGCGCGACGGTGACATCCTCGAGACCCTGCTGATCCCCGGAGGAGAGAGATGAACGACCTCTCGCACGTGCGGGCCGACGGCTCCGCCCACATGGTCGATGTGACCGCCAAGGACGTCACCGCACGCGAGGCCAGCGCGCGCGCCGTGCTGCGCACCCGGCCCGACGTCGTCGAGCGGATCGCCGCCGGGGACCTGCCCAAGGGGGAGGCCCTGGCCACCGCCCGCATCGCCGGGATCATGGGCGCCAAACGCACCAGCGACCTGATCCCGCTGTGCCACCCGCTGCCGCTGTCCGGCGTCGAGCTGGACCTCGCGCCCCGAGAGGACCGCGTCGAGATCACCGCGCGCGTGCGCACCAAGGGCGTCACCGGCGTGGAGATGGAGGCGCTGACGGCAGCCACCGTGGCCGCCCTGACGGTCTACGACATGATCAAGGCCGTCGATCACCTGGCCCGCATCGAGGACGTCGCCGTGCTCGCGAAGTCCGGAGGCAAGAGCGGCGACTGGAGCCGCGAGAGCGAGCTCGATGGCGACAGGGCGACGGAGGAGGAGGAGACCCCATGAAGCAGATGCCCGCCCAGCGCAGCGACGCCGACTGCTCCGCACGCACCGACCCCGAGGACGCCCCGGCCCTGAGCGGCACCGCCCGGGTCATCATCGCCTCGACCCGCGCGGCCGACGGCACCTACGAGGATCGCACCGGACCCCTGCTCGTCCAGTGGCTCGAGGACCGCGGACTGGACCAGGTCGAGCGGCACGTCGTGCCCGACGGCCCGGACGTCGGCACCGCCCTCTCCGCAGCGATCGAGGCCGGCATCGACGTCATCGTCACCTCCGGCGGCACCGGCATCAGTCCCACCGATGTCACCCCCGAGCAGACCGCCCCGTTGCTGCAGCGCGAGATGCCCGGCGTGCTCGAGGCCGTCCGCCGCCTCGGTGCCGAGAAATCGCCGACCGCACTGCTCAGCCGGGGCGTCGCCGGCATGGCGGGACGCAGCTTCGTGGTGAACCTGCCCGGGTCGCGCGGGGGAGTGCGCGACGGGATCGCCGTGCTCGACCCGATCCTCGACCACCTGCTCGAACAGCGCGACGGTGGAGACCACGCATGAGCGGCGGTGATCGCCTCAGCGCGACCGGGAACCAGGGGCCGGAGCCGACCCGTGGCGCGGCCCCGTTCGCGGGGGAGCCGGCCGCAGATCCGCACCGGCTGCGCGTTCCCGGCGGGCCGTCGATGGGCGAGCCCGGCCAGCGGGTGCGCCTGGCCGAGATACGGGAGAGCGCGATCTCCGTGGCCCAGATGGCCGACGCCGTCAGTGACCCTCGCTGCGGTGCCGTCGTCACTTTCGACGGGGTGGTGCGCGATCACGATGGAGGTCGCGGAGTCCAACGCCTCGAATACACCGCACACCCGAGCGCCGGCGAGGTGATCGCCGAGGTCGCCCGGGAGATCGCCGAGCGCTACCCGGACGCCATGATCGCCGTCGCCCACCGCCACGGCCCGTTGGGCATCGGCGACTCGGCACTGACCTGCGCGGTCTCCGCCCCGCACCGCAAACAGGCCTTCGTCGCCTGCGACGACCTGGTCGACACCGTCAAGCAGCGCGTGCCGATCTGGAAGCATCAGACCTTCGAGGACGGCGGCACCGAATGGGTCGGAGCCCTCGGCTGACCCGTCGCCGTGCCGTTCACGACCACCCGCCATCGCCAGGAGGCCACCACGTGTCCCAGCCATCCGCGCCCGGGAGCAACCGGCGTCGTGACAACGAAAATCCCCCGCGCGAGCCTGCGCAGGAGGTGCTGCTGGCCCTCGGAGTCCGCCCGGAGACGGTGAGCCGGCTGCCCGAGCTGGACGCCCTGTGGCAGGAGATCCGGCGCGTCGGACGGCAGTACCCGGAGCTCTCCCTCGAGGAGGAGCCGCCGCCCGCCGCCGAGCGGCCGGGCGTCGGGACCTCCGCCGAGACGCCACCGGAGGTGCGGGCGCGTTTCGAGAACGACCTCGACCGCGCCTACCGGCTCGGCATGCCCCTGGCGTGCGAGACCCTCGCCGCGCTCGATGAGCACGAGATCCGCCCCGAGCTCGCCGGATACGACCGAGCCGCCCTCCAGGCCGGCCTCACCGATCTCGAGGATCTGTACGAATCCGGATCCTGGCGCGGCGCCGACGGAGCCACACTGCGCGGCTACGTCGACTGGGTGCAGGAGCGCCATCCCTGGCGCACCGCCGTGGCCCCGCCCCGCCGCGGCGAGGTCCCGCGCATCGTGGACGTGCTGCGCCGCGTGCCGCCGGCGACGCTGCGCCCGGTGACCAAGACCCGCAACCGGTTCGTACTGGGATTCCTGGTCCGCATCGGGCTGTACATGATCCGCCGCAACCCCGGGCTCACCGACGTGACCGGCACCGCCGACAGCACCGGAACCCGCGGCTGATCCCGACCGGCCACGCGAACCGGGCCGGCAGGCGGGCCGGGCCGGCTCAGGATTGGAGCCAGCATGTGCACAGCTGGCCCCTATATAGCGCTATCGGTGCACATGGTGGCTCCAATTCGCCCGCACCTGCGGTAGCCCCGCCCGACCGGCCGCTCCGTCCGCCCCTCTTCACCTGCCCGTCACCCGCGGTGGCTACCGTGCCTCCATGCGCATCCTCCACCTCAGCGACACCCACCTCTACGGCGACCCGGCCGCTCGCCACTACGACCGCATTGACACCACCGCCGCCCTGCACGGGCTGCTCTCGCGCTGCCAGGGTCTGACCGACATCGACGCAGTCGTCCACACCGGAGACGCCTCCGAGGACGGCACCCCGGCCAGCTACCGACTGCTGCACGAGATCCTCGATCCCTTCGCCGCCGCCCTGGGCGCCCCACTCGTGGTGGCCATGGGCAACCACGACGTCTCCGTCGCGTACGGCGAGACCATCGCCCCGGGTGACCGGGGCGCGACCAGCCAGGATCGCGTCGTCCGCCTGGAGAACGGGGCCCGCATCGTGGTGCTGGATTCCAGCATCCCCGGCGCGGGGTACGGGCATCTGGAGGACGAGCAGCTCCAGTGGCTGCGCGGCGTCCTCGCCGAGCCCGCGCCGGGCGGCACCGTGCTCGCGATCCACCATCCGCCGCTGGTCGCCGCCACCACGCTGCTGCGGGGCCTGGACCTCGACGGCCTCGACCAGCTGGCGAGCGTGCTGGCGGGCTCCGATGTGCGGATCGTGCTCTCGGGCCACTACCACCACGAGATGACCGCTGCGATCGCGGGGATTCCCGTGCACGTGGTCCCGGGCATCACCAACGTGGTCGACCCGGTCACCGCCGGGGATCACGAGCAGTCGCTGGCGCAGTCGGGGATGAGCATCGTCGAGCTGGGGGAGGTCCCGACGGACGCGCCGCGGGTGGTCACCTCCGTGTTCCCCAACGCCGGAGACACCCTCGCCGACATGAGCGTGCCGGTCTACGACATGGGGCCGGAACAGGTCTCGGCGATCCTGGAGGCCGCCGGCCGGTGAGCCCGTCCGCGAGGCCCCGCGGGTGTCGCCCCGGAGAACCCGTCGGCGAGGCACCCGCCGTGCCCGGGACGGCCCCGGTTTAGCACTCGCCTTGCACGAGTGCCAGCTCGGTCCTAGAGTTGGCGTCGTTGGCAGTCGAAGGCCGAGAGTGCCAGAGGCTGTCAGTCAGGAATCTTCCCCGGTCGGCACCGCGACGACGACCGGGATCGAGGTCCCTGGAACCCCGAACTCACAGAGTCATCTCTTCATGAAGGAGTGAGCCGCCATGTCGGTCTCCATCAAGCCCCTCGAGGATCGCGTCGTCGTCAAGCCGCTCGAAGCCGAGCAGACCACCGCTTCCGGTCTGGTCATCCCGGACACCGCGAAGGAGAAGCCCCAGGAGGGCGAGGTCGTCGCCGTCGGCGCCGGTCGTTTCAACGACAAGGGCGAGCGCGTGCCCATGGACGTCAAGGAGGGCGACAAGGTCGTCTTCTCGAAGTACGGCGGCACGGAGCTGAAGTACGGCAACGAGGAGTACCTGGTCCTCGGCGCCCGTGACATCCTCGCCATCATCGACAACTGAGTGAACTGAGGCCTGGAAACTCATGGCAAAAGAGATCATCTACGACGAGGAAGCGCGTCGCGCCCTCGAGCGCGGTGTCGACAAGCTCGCCAACACCGTCAAGGTCACGCTCGGCCCCAAGGGCCGCAACGTGGTCCTGGACAAGAAGTGGGGCGCGCCCACCATCACCAATGACGGCGTGACCATCGCCCGTGAGATCGAGCTCGAGGATCCCTACGAGAACCTCGGCGCTCAGCTCACCAAGGAGGTCGCGACCAAGACCAACGACGTGGCCGGTGACGGCACCACCACCGCCACGGTCCTGGCCCAGGCGCTCGTGCACGAGGGCCTGCGCAACGTCGCCTCCGGCGCGGCTCCGGCCGCCCTGAAGCGCGGCATCGAGAAGGCCGCCGAGGCGCTCTCCGAGAAGCTCGGCGACATCGCCATCGAGGTCGAGGGCAAGGAGCAGATCGCGAACGTCGCATCGGTCTCCAGCCAGGACCGCGAGATCGGCGAGCTGCTCGCCGAGGCGTTCGACAAGGTCGGCAAGGACGGCGTCATCACGGTCGAGGAGTCCTCGACCACCGCGATGGAGCTGGACTTCACCGAGGGCATGCAGTTCGACAAGGGCTACATCTCCCCGCACTTCGTCACCGACGCGGATCGCCAGGAGACCGTCCTCGAGGATGCCCACGTCCTGCTCGTCCAGAGCAAGATCTCGGCGGTGGCGGATCTGCTGCCGCTGCTGGAGAAGATCGTCGAGGGCGGCAAGCCGCTGTTCATCATCGCGGAGGACGTCGACGGCGAGGCCCTGTCCACGCTGGTCGTCAACAAGATCCGCGGCACCTTCAAGGGTGCGGCCGTCAAGGCTCCCGCGTTCGGCGATCGCCGCAAGGCGATGCTGCAGGACATCGCGGTGCTCACCGGCGCCCAGGTGGTCACCTCCGACCTCGGCCTGGACCTCAAGACCGTCGGCACCGAGGTGCTCGGTCAGGCCGGTCGCGTGGTCGTCACCAAGGACTCCACCACGATCGTGGGCGGCGCCGGTGACGAGCAGGCCGTGGCCGATCGTGTCGGGCAGATCCGCTCCGAGATCGAGAACACCGACTCCGACTGGGATCGCGAGAAGCTCCAGGAGCGCCTCGCGAAGCTCGCCGGTGGCGTGTCCGTGATCAAGGTCGGCGCTCACACCGAGGTCGAGCTCAAGGAGAAGAAGATGCGCATCGAGGACGCGGTCTCCGCGACTCGTGCGGCCATCGAGCAGGGCATCGTGGCCGGTGGCGGCAGCGCCATCGTCCAGGCCGCTGCGGCTCTCGAGAGCGACCTCGGCCTGACCGGCGACGAGGCTGTCGGCGCGCGCGCCGTCACCCGCGCGGTGGTCGAGCCGCTGCGCTGGATCGCCGAGAACGCCGGCTTCGAGGGCTACGTCGTCGTCGAGCGGGTCAAGGAGGCTCAGGTCGGACACGGCCTGAACGCCGCGACCGGCGAGTACGTCGACCTCGTGGCCGCGGGCATCATCGACCCGGTCAAGGTCACCCGCTCGGCGCTGCGCAACGCGGCGTCCATCGCGGGCATGGTCCTGACCACCGAGACGCTCGTCATCGAGAAGCAGGACGACGAGGACGAGTGATCCAGGACTGACCTGACGGTCATCCACTCGGCCGACGGGCGGGCAGAACGGGGACACCCCGGGCTGCCCGCCCGTTCTCGTCCCCCGGGCAGCATCCTCGACCCGACGGGTCCGGATCAGCAGGCCGGACCAGCACCGATACGTGCTCCGAAGCGGCTCCGGCAGGCCTAAGATGAGCAAGCCACAGACGACCCGCCCCCGGAGGAGAAGTGATGACCCGCAGCTCCGAGGACGTCGCGCGGGCGACGGACGACGACCGCCCGACCCGCACCTACGGGCCTCCGGCCGCCGTCGTGATCGGCACGCTGGTGGCGGGCTTCGTGTTCGTCGTGGTCCTCGAGTTCCTCGTGATCATCAGCTTCGTCGGCCAGCGGCTGTGGAACGACCCCCAGATGATGCGCGATCCGGTGTTCACCGCGCCCTTGCTGCTGTGGGTGCTGATCGCGGCCACGGCGGCCGTCGGCTGCCTGCGCGTGCTGACCGCCTGGCTGCAGATCGATGCCGAGGGGTTCCAGCTGCGCGGCCTGGGCCGCCGCACCCGGCAGGCCCGGTGGGACGAGGTGGGCCAGGTGATCGCGGTGCGCGACATCGAGCGCGGACTCGGGCCCACCGAGATGCTGGACGCCTCCGAGACCGCCTACGACGGCGTGTACGTCCTGGACCCCGAGGGCCGGCGGATCCTCGCCGTCTCCAGCCGCTTCTTCGGCCCCCGAGCCCAGGAGATGACGCTGCGCCGCGCCCAGGAGGCGGGCGTCCACGTCGACCACATCGAGGCGATCACCACCGCCGAGCTGCGCCGGCAAGTGCCGCAGGCCATGCGATTCAGCGACCGTCACCCCAACCTGATCCTGGTTCTGCTGATGCTCATCTACGTCTTCCACAACGTGCTGACCTTCGCCGTGTGGGGACTGTGAGCAGTCTGCGACCTGAACAGGCAGGACGGCCGGGGCGCGCCGCCCGGCGACGCGCCCGCGCCAGGCCGGCACCCCTGCCGCAGCGCGAGGGACTGGACGCGGTGCGGTGGCAGGTCCCGCCTGACGCGGTCACCGCTGCCGCGATCGAGGCTCTGGTGGCACGGTACCCGGCTCTCGCCGACCCGGACGCGACGCCGCTGACGGACCGCTTCGCACGGGGCGACATCGTCGACGCCGACGCACACCCCTGGGCCGCCACGGATCCCGTCGGCCCCGGCGATGAGCTGTGGTTCCACCGTGAGCTGCGCGCCGAGGACGTGCCCGAGACCGAGCTCAGCATCCTCCATCGGGACGAGCACCTGCTGGTGCTGGACAAGCCCCACGGGATCGCGACCATGCCGCGAGGAACCCACGTCCGCGCCAGTGCCCTGGTGCGACTGCGCCGCCTGACCGGACTGACCACCCTGACGCCGCTGCACCGCCTGGACCGGCCCACGGCCGGGGTCCTCGCCTTCGGGATCCGGCCCGAGGAGCGCTCCGCCTACCAGCAGCTGTTCGCACGCGGCGAGGCGGACAAGGAGTACCTGGCGCGCGTGCGCATCTCCCGCTCGGGCGCGCCCAGCGAGCGAGCCGCTGAGCTGACCGGTCCGGCTGGTCTGGCTGGTCCGGCTGGTCCGACCGGTGAGGGTGCCGCCCGCCCGGGGCATCGAGCGATCCTCCGCGACCGGCTGGAGAAGCCGCGGGGAGAGCTGCGCGCCCGGACGGTCGACGGGGTGCCGAACGCGGAGACCGAGCTCGAGGTCGTCGCCGTCGAACCCGACGGCGTCCTCCTGCTGCGACTCCGGCCACGCACCGGGCGCACCCACCAGCTGCGGGCCCAGCTCGCCGCGCGCGGCGCCCCGATCCTCGGCGACACCCTCTACAACACGAACCTCGACGGCGGGGACGCTCCGGCGCGGAGTCACCACGTCGAGGAGCCGACCCGGCAGCTGCTGCAGCTGCTCGCCCGCACGCTGGCCTTCACCGACCCGGTCACGGGCGAGGACCGGAGCTGGACGAGCCGGCAGGAGCTCGGTGGTCCCACGTGAGCTCGACTCGCCGTGCCACCGCCTACGCTGGGGCGGTGCAACCCCCCAGCCCCCGGCGCACCCGCGGCGGTGCCGTCCTCGTCGGCCCCAGCCTGCGTGCACGCTACGTGCCGGGCGCGCTGATCGGGCTGCCCCTGGTCTCGGTGCTGCTGGCACCGTTCGCCGGGGCCGCGCTGCAGCAGTGGCGTCGCGCGCAGCTCACCGGTGGTCATGACTCGGCGCTGGCGGATCTCCTGGCACCTGCGTGGGTCCAGCTGCTGCTCGGCGCCGTGCTGCTGTGGGCGCTGTTCGCGCTGTGGGCGCTGGTGCCGATGCTGCTGACCCACCGGGTCGTGCATCTGGACGAGCGCGCGGGCACCCTCCTCCTGCGCCGCGGCCTGCACGCCATCGATCGAGCCGACCTGAGGGACGTCGACCATGCCGTCGGCGAGGCCGAGCGCGGCAGCATCGCCGTGATCGGGATCAGGGGCGCCGGGACGCGGGGCAGCGGCCCGGTGCGCACCCAGGGTGCGGCACGAGCCCAGGGCGCAGTCCGCGACCGCGAGACGGCCGACGGCGAGACTCCGGTGCGCCAGTGGATCGTCCCCGAGATCGGCTGGGACAGCGCCTCCTTCGACGGGCTGCGTGCGCTGCAGGCCGCCGCGGGACTCCGCCCCGCCCCGTCCCGCGCCGAGCTCGTGGCGGAGAATCGTCGCGTGCGCAGAGCGGCTGCCCACCGGGAGCTCGCCGATCGACTCGGCATGCCGTGGAAGGACGAGTACGCGCACGACGAGGCCGCGTTCCAGGAGGAGTTCGATCGCGTCCGCCGCGTGCTCGGGGGCAAGGAGCCCCCGCGCGAGGGCGACCCCCGGCCGTAGCGGTCCTCGGGCCGGGCGAGGTCCGGCGCGCGAGGCTCTTCCGGGGTGATGCGACACTCATCCGCGCAGCTGCCGCGGCCGTTTCCCGCCCTGCCCAGCGCGATGTTCTCGCCCTGCGCGGGGTGATGGTGGCCACCCATGGCGTTCTCGCAGGTCAGGAGGCGGCCTGTGAGGGCAGGTGTGGCGAGCAGGACTGCACGGGCCGGGCCCGCGCGGCTACGATCGGGCCATGACGAGCGCGGATCCCTTCGGTTTCATCGGCCTGACCTACGACGACGTCCTGCTGCTGCCGGGGGAGACCGATGTGATCCCCTCCGAGGCAGACACCTCCAGTCGGCTGACCCGGGAGATCACCCTGCGGGTGCCGCTGGCCAGCGCCGCGATGGACACCGTCACCGAGTCCCGGATGGCGATCGCCATGGCTCGCCACGGCGGCATCGGCATCCTGCACCGCAACCTCTCCATCGAGGACCAGGCCCACCAGGTCGATCTGGTCAAGCGCACCCAGACCGGTCGCATCACCAACCCGGTGACCATCGGCCCCGAAGCCACCCTGGAGGACTTCGACGCGGTCTGCGGCCAGTACCGCGTCTCCGGCCTGCCCGTGGTCGACGAGACCGAGCACCTGCTGGGCATCTGCACCAACCGCGACCTGCGCTTCATCCCCGTCGCCGAGTGGGCCCGCACCAAGGTCCGCGACGTCATGACCACCGAGCTGTTCACCGCGCCCGAGGACGTCACCCCCGAGCAGGCCACCGCCCTGCTGCGCAAGAACAAGCGAGAGCGACTGCCGCTGGTCGACGCCGACGGCGTGCTGCGCGGGCTGATCACCGTGAAGGACTTCGTGAAGTCCGAGCAGTTCCCCGACGCCTCCAAGGATTCCCAGGGCCGCCTCCTGGTCGGCGCGGGCGTCGGCTTCTTCGGTGACTCCCTCGAGCGCGCCGGCGCGCTGCGCGATGCGGGGGCCGACGTGCTGGTCGTCGACACCGCCAACGGCCACGCCCGTCTCGCCCTGGACATGATCCGGCGCATCAAGAACGACCCCGCCTTCGCCGGCGTCCAGGTCATCGGCGGCAACGTCGCCACCCGCGCCGGCGCGCAGGCCCTCGTCGATGCCGGGGCCGACGCGGTCAAGGTCGGCGTCGGACCCGGTTCCATCTGCACCACGCGCGTGGTCGCCGGCGTCGGCGTCCCCCAGATCACCGCCATCCACGAAGCCTCCAAGGCCTGCGGGCCCGCGGGCGTGCCGCTGATCGGCGACGGCGGCCTGCAGTACTCCGGTGACATCGCCAAGGCCCTGGTCGCCGGGGCCGACACCGTCATGGTCGGCTCGCTGCTGGCCGGAACCGAGGAGTCCCCGGGAGAGGTCGTCCTCGTCGGCGGCAAGCAGTACAAGTCCTACCGCGGCATGGGCTCGCTCGGGGCCATGGCCTCCCGCGGCAAGCAGTCCTTCTCCAAGGACCGCTACTTCCAGGCCGACGTCTCCAGCGACGACAACATCGTTCCCGAGGGCATCGAGGGTCGCGTCGCCTATCGCGGCCAGCTCGGCACGGTCATCCATCAGCTCGTCGGCGGGCTGCACCAGTCGATGTTCTACGTCGGCGCGAACACCGTGGCCGAGCTCAAGGAGAACGGCCAGTTCGTGCGCATCACCTCGGCCGGTCTGAAGGAATCCCACCCGCATGACATGGCCGCGATCATGGAAGCTCCCAACTACACGTCGCACTGACGCGTTCCGCTGCACGGAGCCCGTCCCGCTGAGGCGCCGGAATCGGGGGAAAGCCCCCATGTTTCCCGGCCCCTCATCGTTCTACGGTCGATTCATGACTATCGCGATGACGTCCGCGCCCGACAGCGAGATCTTCAGCTCCGCGCAGCGACCGCGCTCACGCTGGGGGCTGACCGCCCTCGTGCTCGGGCTCCTCGCGCTGGTCGGTGGAGTGGCCTGCGCCGGTTACGTCGGTGTCACGCTGGTGCCCGCCGAGCTCGAGGCCGGTGGCATGTTCGGCGACACCGCGCCCGGCTACCAGCGTGGCGTGATCGCCGCCGGTCTCTCGCTGCTGCTGTGGGCCGGGATCGGCATCGTCGCCCTCGCGACGGGGAGCCTTGCGCTGGTGCGACGCGAGAGACGCGGACGCGGCATGGCCGTCGGCGGGATGATCGCTGCCCTCGTGGCACCGGTGCTGTGGCTGGCGGGCTTCGCCGTGCCCGTGGTGATGGCCGCGTCGGCGCTGTAACGGTGCACTGGGAGCTCGTCCGTCAGCTGCGGCCGATAGCCTGAGTGCATGCTCTCCACCTGGATCGACCTCCCCCTGCTCGGGTTCGACACCGAGACCACCGGCACGAACGTGACCTCCGACCGGATCGTCACCGTGGCGCTGGTGCACTCGGTCGGCCCCGGCCGGGGGAACGAGACCATCGCGACCTGGCTCATCGACCCCGAGATGGACATCCCCGAGCCCGCGCAGCGCGTCCACGGCATCAGCACCGAGCACGCCCGCGCGCACGGCATGGCCGCCGCCGCGGCACTGGACGAAGTGGCCACGATGATCGCGGAGGCCCTCGGCAAGGACGTGCCCCTGGTCGCCTTCAACGGCAGCTTCGACCTGGCCATCCTCGAGAACGAACTGACCCGGCTCGGCCTGCCCACGCTCGCCGCCCGCCTCGGCCACGACATCGCCCCGGTGCTTGACCCCCTGGTGGTGGACCGGGGAGTGGACCGGTACCGCAAGGGCAAGCGCACCCTGACCGACCTGCTCGCCCACTACGGCATCGAGCAGGACGGGCAGCTGCACACGGCCGACGTCGACGTCTCCGCCACCCTGGACGTGCTGCGCGCCCTCGTCACGGCCCACCGGCAGCTGGCCGCATCGACCCTGGCCGATCTCCACCGCGAACAGATCGCCTGGCACCGATCGTGGGCGGAGAACTTCAACCAGTTCCTCCAGAAGAAGGGCCGCACGCCCGACGTCAGTCTCACCTGGCCGCTGTGAGCCGAGCGCGCCTGCGCCGGGTGACGCTGCGAGAAGAGCGCACTGAGCTGCCTTGACCCGTCAGAGCCCGTCGGCGGAGTCCTTCCACATCGCCGTGGTGCGCCACCATGCCGCCCGTGCCAGCCCGGCCACCACGGCACCGAGCACCAGCAGCGGCCACCCGGGCTCGAGGCCGGAGGGCCTGCCATCCAGCGCGGACCACAGACCCAGTACGCCCATGAGGGCGACGGATGCGCCGACGCCGATGACCCACACCGCATGCATGGCGTGCGCATCGGTCAGCTGCCATGGCACCTCCGGGAGACCACGGGCGGCTCTGCCGGCGGCCGCGGAGTTCGCGGTTCCACGTCGGGAGGCGGCGAACCTCATCAGCTGCAGCAGCCGGGTCAGCGAGAACCCTCCCAGTGCCAGCGCGCTGGCCAGGACCAGTCCGCTCATCGGCCGAGCGTCCCCGGCGGCCGGCTCCGTCTGGACGAGTCGAATGACCTCGAGAGCCATCAGCGCCACGCCCACGCCGGTGACCGCCCAGGGCCACAGCAGGGAAGGTCCCCGCTCGCGGCGTCCGTCCTCCGAGGTCATCGGACCACGGTATCCCGGGGAGGTGTCGGGGTGCGCCGCCTGTAGAGCGCCTCTAGGGTGAGTGCCATGGAACCCCGCGATGCATTCCACGGCGGCGACGCCGCACCCGCCGAGGGGGCCGGGCCGGGTGCAGCCGTCTCCGCCGAAGCGGCCGGGGCCTCGCGGTGGCCCTCGTCCGTGCTCACCACCAGCACGATCATCACGGGGATCGCCGCCGGACTTCTCGGCCTGCTGCACGGCGGCGACATGGTTCAGCGGCTGTTGGGCACCGGCAGGTTCACGGTCAACGACCTTGCCGGCGCCACCATCGTCCTGCGCCGGTCGCTGGCATCGCCGCCGGCGATCGCCATCGACGTGGCGCAGACTGCTGCCTGGATGGCACTGAGCGTACTGGCGATCGTGGGCGGCGCGATGGCGCTGGGACTCTCCCGCGGCCGCGCCCGGGTGGGCGGCGCCGCGGCGATCATCGCGGTGGTGGCACCGCTGGTGCTCACCATCCCCGCGGCGGTTCTCAGCCGGTACGCCTCGATGACTTTCGACAACGGTTTCTTCGCCATGGTGGCAGGGGTGCTGGTCCTGGCCTCCGGAACCGGCCTGCTGGCCGGCCTGCTCTCCTGCGTGCTGCTGCTGACTGCGCCCCGCCGTGCCCCGACCGTCCGCGCGTCCGTCGCCTCCGGGGCCGTCGCGATCACGGGCGCGCTGGTTCTGCTGGGCGAATCCGCCGTCGCCCTGGTGCGGGTGCTGATGTCGGGGGTGAGCTGGTGGAGCTACGGATGGGCGGGGCTGTTCTTCACGGGGTGGCCCGCTACCGCCGCCGTGACCATCGTGGCACTGCTCGGCATGGTCCTCGCCGGCATCGGCGGCGGCATGGCACTGGGGTCGCCCTCGCGCCTCGCCCGCGCGGGTGGTGGCTTCCTGCTCGGCGCGCTGCTGATCAGGGTGCTCGTCCAGGAGATCTTCGGCGGGATGTTCGTCTGGTTCCAATCGCGGCTGTCCCTGTACGCGGACCTGGGTGCGGTCCGTGCGTTCGAGTCGGTGAACACCTTCCTCGTCCCGACCCTGACCGGGATCGGCCTGCTCCTGGTGGTGGCCGGCCTCATCGCGGCAGCCGCCTCCACGAGAAGGCCGGACGGGACATAGCTCGTCGCCGGTAGACTCCCTGCGTGATGAGCGAGATCGAGATCGGCCGCAACAAGCGGGGACGGCGCAGCTACAGCTTCGACGACGTGGCGGTGGTCCCCTCCCGACGCACCCGGGACCCGGAGGACGTCTCCACGGCGTGGCAGGTCGACGCCTACCACTTCGACATCCCGATCTTCGCCGCCCCGATGGACTCGCTGATGTCCCCGGAGACCGCGATCCAGCTCGGCCGGCTCGGCGGGCTCGGCGTGCTCGATCTCGAGGGCCTGTGGACGCGCTACGAGGATCCCTCGGCGCAGTTCGCGCAGGTCGCCGCCGCCTCGGGCGACGAGGTGGTGAACGTGATGCGCTCGATCTACCAGGAGCCGGTCAAGCCCGAGCTGATCCGTGACCGCATCCAGCAGCTGCGCGACGCGGGCGTCACCGCCGCCGGGGCACTGTCCCCGCAGCGCACGCAGGAGCACTGGAAGACAGTGGTCGATGCCGGGGTGGACCTGTTCTTCATCCGCGGCACCACCGTCTCGGCCGAGCACGTCTCGACCGGCCGCGAACCCCTGAACCTCAAGCGCTTCATCTACGAGCTCGACGTGCCCGTTATCGTCGGCGGCTGCGCGACCTACACCGCCGCGCTGCACCTGATGCGCACCGGCGCGGCAGGAGTCCTCGTCGGCTTCGGCGGCGGCGCCTCCCAGACCACCGAGGAGACCCTCGGCATCTCCGTCCCGCTCGCCAGTGCGGTGGCCGACGTCGCCGCCGCCCGCCGCGACTACATGGACGAATCCGGTGGCCGCTACGTGCATGTCATCGCCGACGGCGGCCTGGGCCGCTCCGGTGACCTGATCAAGGCGATCGCCTGCGGCTCCGACGGCCTCATGGTCGGTGCGGCGCTTGCTCGCGCCGAGGAGGCCCCCGGCGGCGGTCACCACTGGGGCTCGGAGGCCCACCACCCGACCCTGACCCGCGGTCACCGCGTCGAGGTCGGCACCGCCGGGTCCCTCGAGCAGATCCTGTTCGGGCCCTCCAACGGAGCCGATGGCACCACCAACCTCGTCGGCGCTCTGCGCCACGCCATGGCCACCACCGGCTACCTCGACCTCAAGGAGTTCCAGCGCGTCGAGGTCGTCACCACGGCCTGAGGCGCTCGGACCCCAGCGCGCCGGCCCGAGCCTCCGGCGCGTGCCGGCCCGGGGCCCCAACGCCCCGCACCGCGGCGAGATCCCAGCGCGCCGCACCACGGTGAGGCCCCAGCGCGCCGCGCCGCGGCCGTCCTGCCGCGGGATCCGCGAAAGAAGGGGAACTCGCCAGTCATACCCACCGGGTCACGGATCTCGCGGGCCGGTGTCCCGGCCCGGGGATCAGGAGCGTACGCGGGCGACGATGCCCCAGATCAGCAGGATGAGCGCCGCGATACCGAGCACGACCGGCAGCAGCAGCCCGATGCCGATGCTCACGAAGATCCCGGTCAGCCCCATCTCGGAGTAGGCCGCCGAGCTCGCCCCCTGGCAGTCCACGGTGACGTCCTGCCCGCCGAAGGTATTGATCTGGTAGATCGACTGGTACTCGACGCCGTCGACCGTCGTGGTGAGGTCGGTGTCCGCCTGGGGCTCGACGTTGACCTCCTCGCCGTCCGAGCCGGTGAAGTCGCAGGTGACCTGGTCGACCTCGTCGACCGGCACTGCGATCATGTAGGCGTTCATCGACGAGGTGCTGATGGTCCCGCCGTTCGGGTCCAGCGGCTCCGACTCCAGCAGCCCCATCCCGGCGATCACCGCTGCGACGAATCCGGCGATGATCGGCATCACCACCAGACCGATGAGGTTCGCGACGATCCCCAGGATCCCGAACACGATCCGCTTCATGCCGCGCTTCTTCGGCGGCGGCACGTATCCGTACGAGGACTGGTACGGGGCGCCGTAGGGGCTCTGGTAGGCCATGGTTCTCCTGGGACGGGAGGCGACGGGCGTGCCCAGCCTACGGTGGCCCGGCCGCCTCTCGGCGCCCGTCCACAAAGGGGGTCGAGCTCGCCGGAACCCCGCCGGAGGTTCAGCCCTTGCGCGAGCGGGCCAGCTCCAGGGACTGCTGGGCGATGGCGAGCTCCTCGTCGGTCGGCACCACGAGCACCCGCACCGCGGAGTCGTCGGCGGAGATGACGCGCGCGTCCTTCGAGCGCTCGGCGTTGCGCCGGGTATCGAGCACGATCCCGAAGCCCTCGAGGCCGGCCAGGGCGCGCTCGCGCACCTGGGGCACGTTCTCGCCGATCCCGGCGGTGAAGGTGATCGCGTCCAGGCCGCCGAGGGCGAAGGCGTAGGAGCCGATGTACTTGCGCAGCCGGTGGACGTAGACCTGCATGGCCAGTTCCGCGTCCTGGTCGCCGTTGTCGATGGCGGCGGTGATGTCCCGGAAGTCGCTCATGCCGCTGAGGCCCTGCATGCCGGAGCGCTTGTTCAGCACCGTATCGATCTCATCGACGCTCATGCCGGCGCTGCGGTGCAGGTGGGCGTACACGCTGGGGTCGATGTCCCCGGTGCGGGTACCCATCACCAGGCCCTCCAGCGGCGTCAGGCCCATGGAAGTGTCGATCGGGCGCCCGCCGCGGACCGCCGAGGCGGAGGCGCCGTTGCCCAGGTGCAGCACGATCTGGCGCAGCTGGGTGGTGTCCGCGCCCTCGGCGGCGAGCATCGAGGCCACCTGCTGGGAGACGTACCGGTGGCTGGTGCCGTGGGCGCCGTAGCGGCGGATCCGGTACTCGGCGGCGATGGACTTGTTCAGCGCGTAGGTGCGCGAGGCCTCCGGCAGCTGCGTGAAGAACGCGGTGTCGAACACCGCCACGTGGGGGATGTCCGGCAGCAGGGTGCGCGCCGCGTCGATGCCGTCCACGGCCGCCGGATTGTGCAGCGGCGCGAGCTTGCCGAGATCGGCGATCTGGTCGCGGACCCACGAGTCGATCAGCGTGGGCTCGGAGAACCGCGCACCGCCCTGGACCACCCGGTGGCCGACGGCGACCACGTGGGCATCGGCCAGGGACAGCCCGGCGTCCTCGAACAGTCGGCTGACCAGTTTCATCGCCGCGACGTGGTCGGAGACCTCCCCGTTGTACGGGGCGTAGGCGTCGCCGACGCTCAGGCGGGCGCTGGCATCGTCCTGACCGATCCGCTCGACCAGGCCGGAGGCGAACACCGTCTCGCTGACCGGGTCCAGCAGCTGGAACTTCAGCGAGGACGATCCGGAGTTCACGACCAGCACGGTCGAGGTGTCCGCCGCGGGCAGCGGCGTGGACGCCTCGGCCGCGTCGGAGGCTCCGGCGCCGGAGGTGGCTCCGGGCCCGGAGGCGCCGGCACCCGAGGTGGCGTCGGTCCCGGAGGTGCCGTCGGCGGGGGAGGGCTGCGAGCTCATGCGTCGTCCTTCGAGACGCTCGGGGTGGAGGCGGCCTCGGCGTCGGCCGCCTGGGCCTGGATGGCGGTGATGACGACGGTATTGATGATGTCGTCGACCAGCGCGCCGCGGGAGAGGTCGTTGACCGGCTTGTTCAGCCCCTGCAGCACCGGGCCGATGGCGATCGCCCCGGCCGAGCGCTGGACGGCCTTGTACGTGTTGTTGCCGGTGTTGAGGTCCGGGAAGACGAACACCGTCGCCCGCCCGGCGACCGAGGAGTCCGGCAGCTTCGTCTTGGCGACGGAGGCGTCGACCGCGGCGTCGTACTGGATCGGGCCTTCGACATCCAGCTGCGGGTTCGCGCTGCGGACCAGCTTGGTGGCCTCGCGCACCTTGTCGACGTCGGCCCCGGAGCCGGAGGTCCCGGTGGAGTAGGACAGCATCGCCACGCGCGGGGCGATCCCGAACTGCTCCGCGGTGGCGGCCGACTGCGCCGCGATGTCGGCCAGCTGCTCGGCCGTCGGGTCCGGGTTCACGGCGCAGTCGCCGTAGACGAGCACCCGGTCCTCCAGCGCCATGAGGAACACGGAGGAGACGATCTGGGCGCCGGGCTTGGTCTTGATGATCTCGAACGACGGGCGGATCGTGTGGGCGGTGGAGTGCACCGCGCCGGAGACCATGCCGTCGGCCTCCCCGAGCTGGACCATCATGGTGCCGAAGTAGGAGACGTCCTGGATCTTCTCCCGGGCCTGCTCGAGGGTGACGCCCTTCTTCGCGCGCAGCCGGGCGTACTCGGCGGCGTAGCGCTGGAGATGGTCCTCGTCCTGCGGGGAGACGATCCGGGCCTCGGAGATGTCGTGACCGAGCTGGGAGGCCTTCGCCCGGATCTGGTTCTCCTCGCCCAGCAGGATCAGGTCCGCCACGCCGCGGGCGAGGATCGACTCGGCGGCGGCGATGATGCGGGGTTCGTCGCCCTCGGGCAGCACGATCGTCTTCTTCCGGCCGCGGGCGCGGGCCAGCAGCTCGAACTCGAACATCATCGGGGTGATGACCTCGCTGCGGTTGACCTCGAGCGCGGCCAGCAGCTGTGAGGTGGGCAGGTGCTCGGCGACGGCGCGGCGGGCGGCGTCGACCTTCTGACCGCTGCCGGCCGAGAGCCGGCCCCGGGTCCGCGCCACCCGGACGGCGGTGTCGAAGGTCGAGAGGTCCGTGGCGATGATCGGCAGGTCCTGCCGGACCCCGGAGATCAGCCGCTGGACCTCCTCGGGCACGTCGTAGCCGCCGGTCAGGACGATGGAGGACAGGGACGGGAAGGTGCCGGACTGCTGGGCCATCACCAGTCCCGGCAGCAGGTCGAACCGGTCTCCGGGGGCGATCACGGTGCAGTTCTCGCTGAGGCGGCTGAGCACGTTGGGCAGGCTCATCGCGGCGACCACGGTGCCGATCGCGACCCGGTCCAGCCACTCGCTGCTGCCCTGCAGGAGCGTCCCGCTCACGGCGTCCTTGACCTGCTGGACCGTCGGCGCCATGATCACCGGGCTCTCGGGGATCACGGCGACCAGGGCGCCGTCGACCTTGGCGCTCACCGCGGCCTGGACGGCGTCCAGCGACTCCGCCTCGGCGCGGTTGACGACCACGGCGATCGGGGCGGCGTGGTGGCCGGAGAACTCGCCGACGGAGACCGCGGCCAATGCGGCGATCTGGTCCGGGCTGCGGTCCAGGCCCGAGACGACGACCACCACCGGGGCACCCATGTTCGCCGCGACCTCGGCGTTGAAGGCGAGCTCGGTGGGGTTGGCGAGGTCGTCGTAGTCCGAGCCGAGGACGACCAGCATGGAGTAGCGCTCGGCGAGCTCGCGGTACCGGCCCAGGATCCGCTCGTGGGCGGCGTCCGGGTCCGACAGCAGCAGCTGGTGGTCGACGCCGACAGCATCCTCGTAGGCCTGGTCGACGGCGGGATGGCTGGTCAGCAGGTCGACCGCGTAGTCGCGGCTGTGGTCGGCCTTGACGACGGGGCGGTAGACCCCGACGCGGTCGGAACGGGAGGCGAGGGTCTCGAGCAGACCGAAAGCCACCATCGACTTGCCGGTCATTCCCTCCGGGCTGGCGATATACACACTGTGCGGCACGCCCACAGCGTACGGCGGCCAGGCCGCGACCGGGGAGGCCCTCGGTCCCGCCGGCCACCGCGGGCGGCACGGGTGTGAGGACCAGCACCCGTCCCAGCGGTGCTCCCAGTCGCCGCTCCTACCATGGGCCCATGCTCCGCACCGCCCTCCGACCCCGCTACCTCGGGCTGCTCGCCCTGATGGTGGTGGCCACGCTCGTGTGCGGACTGCTCGCCTCCTGGCAGTGGGACAGGGCGCACCGCGCGATCACGGACCGGGCGGACGGCCCCGCGGAGCTGGGTCAGATCCAGGATGTGCTCGGCGTGGGCGACGCGGTCACCAACGAGATCGTCGGCGACTTCGTCACCGCCACCGGCCAGTACGCCCCTGACGAGCAGGTGCTGGTGCCCGACCGCCGGATCGACGGGACGGACGCCGTGATCGTCGTCGCCGCCCTGCACGTCCGGCTCGAGGACGGCACCGAGGCCCGTCTGCCGGTGGCCCGCGGCTGGATCGAGTCCGACGCGGTCACCGGGACGGACGGCGAGCCGGACCCTGCGCTCGCCCCGTCCGTGCCGACCGGCGAGGTCACCGTCCGCGGGCGCCTGGAGGCCAGCGAACCCGCGGCCGACGGCGTCTCCGGCGGTCTCACCGATGCGATCGCGACCCCGCTGCTGGTCAACGAGTGGGGATCCCCGATGTACTCGGGCTACCTCGCCCAGGTCTCCGAGGCCGACGCGCTGCACCCGATGCCCGCGGCCGAATCCGCCTTCAGCCGTGGCCTGGACTGGCAGAACCTCGGTTACGCCGCGCAGTGGATACTGTTCGGCGGTTTCTTCCTCTACCTCTGGTGGCGCTCGGTGCGCACCGCCTACCTCGACGAGCTCGCGGAGCGGCGCGAGGCGATGCAGGACCAGCTGGCCCGCGCCCCCGGCGAGACGGCTCCCGACGCACCCTCACTCGAACCGGCCACCGCCGCCTCTGCCTCCTCACCGACTGCCACCGCGCAGACCAGCCCGACCCCCGACAAGGACGTGTGACCCGTGCCCACCCCCCGGCCTCTCGACGAAGTCGCCATCAGGACCTCCTTCGCCCGCTTCCGCGTGGCCTCCATCGTGGAGGGCGTCGCCCTGCTCGTGCTGGTGGGCATCATGACGATGCGCTACGTCGTCTTCGGCGGGGAGACCTGGTTCTCCTCCACCTCGGCCACCTGGGACCAGATCTCCGAGGTGTGGTCCCCGATCCACGGCCTGATCTACATGGTCTACGTGATCCTCGGCTTCGACCTGTGGCTGAAGATGCGATGGGCACTGCCGCGCATGCTGCTGCTGATGTTCTTCGGGGTCGTCCCCGTGCTGTCCTTCTTCGGGGAGCGCTGGACCCACCAGGCCGTGGAGACCGACCTCGCCCAGCGGCCGACTCTGCAGGACGAGGACGGCGCCGGCCGCGGTGGCCGGTCCAGCACGGCCTGAGCCACCGTGGCTGCAGGTGGAGAACGCTCCGCCCGCAGCCGCCGATCCAGCCCTGGCCGCATCCGCGTGCCACGCCTTGCCAGCGTGACGAGCATTGCGCCGCCCGCACCCGGACGGAGCACCCTGACGGCGCGGCGCGCCCGTAGACTCGGAGGGTGACCGACACCGATCAGCGCCCCGTCCTCGTCGTCGACTTCGGCGCCCAGTACGCCCAGCTCATCGCCCGCCGAGTCCGCGAGGCCCGCATCTACTCCGAGGTCGTCCCGCATACGACGCCGGCCGCGGAGATCCTCGCCAGGCAGCCGCGCGCGATCATCCTCTCCGGCGGGCCCAGCTCCGTCTACGAGGAGGGCGCCCCGCGCCTGGATCCCGAGCTGCTGACCGCGGGCGTGCCCGTGCTCGGGCTCTGCTACGGCTTCCAGTCGATGGCAGCGGCCCTGGAGGGCACCGTCGCCCCGACGGGTGTGCGCGAGTACGGCGCGACCCGTCTGGAGGCCGTCGATTCCGCCTCGCAGCTGCTGTCCGACCAGGATGTCGATCAGAACATCTGGATGAGCCACGGCGACTCCGTGACTGCGGCTCCCGAGGGATTCCGCGTCATCGCGACCTCCGCAGGCAGCCCGGTCGCCGCCTTCGAGCACCCCGAGAAGTGCCTGTACGGCGTGCAGTGGCACCCCGAGGTCGGCCACTCCGACCGCGGCCAGGAGGTGCTGGAGAACTTCCTGTACCGCGGGGCGGGCCTCGAGCCGACCTGGACCACCGGCAACGTCATCGACGAGCAGGTCGAGCGGATCCGTGAGCAGGTCGGGGAGGGCACCGCCATCTGCGCGCTCTCGGGCGGGGTCGACTCCGCCGTCGCCGCCGCGCTGGTCCAGCGCGCCATCGGCGACCGCCTCACCTGCGTCTACGTCGACCACGGCCTGATGCGGCAGGACGAATCCGCGCAGATCGAGAAGACCTTCGGCGAGTCCACCGGCGGCGCGAAGCTCGTCGTCGTCGACGCCGAGGAGCAGTTCCTCACCGCACTCGCCGGGGTCGATGACCCCGAGCAGAAGCGCAAGATCATCGGTCGCGAGTTCATCCGCACCTTCGAGCAGGCCCAGGCGGACATCCTCCGCGAGCGCGGCGTCATCGAGGACGAGGGCGGCGAGGCGCACGCCGAGGCGAAGGCCTTCCTGGTCCAGGGCACGCTGTACCCCGACGTCGTCGAGTCCGGCGGCGGGGAGGGCGCCGCGAACATCAAGAGCCACCACAACGTCGGCGGCCTGCCCGAGGATCTCAACTTCGAGCTGGTCGAGCCGCTGCGGACCCTGTTCAAGGACGAGGTGCGCGCCGTCGGCTCCCAGCTGGGCCTGCCCGACGAGATCGTCTGGCGCCAGCCGTTCCCCGGGCCGGGCCTGGGCATCCGCATCATCGGCGAAGTCACCAAGGAGCGCCTGGACGTGCTGCGCAGGGCCGACGCGATCGCCCGCGCCGAGCTCACCGCCGCCGGCCTGGACCGCGACATCTGGCAGTGCCCCGTGGTGCTGCTGGCCGACGTGCGCTCCGTCGGCGTCCAGGGTGACGGCCGCACCTACGGCCACCCGGTGGTGCTGCGCCCGGTCACCAGCGACGACGCCATGACCGCGGACTGGGCCAAGGTGCCCTACGAGGTCCTCGGTCGCATCTCCACCCGCATCACCAACGAGGTCGCCGAGGTCACCCGAGTGGCGCTGGACATCACCAGCAAGCCACCGGGCACCATCGAGTGGGAGTGAGCCGCGAGAGCTGAGCACCCCGTTGCAGGGGCTCAGGCCTCCGGCGGCTCGAGCAGCCGGGAGGGGTGCGCCTCGGCGCCGGCGTGCCAGGACTGGGTGCGCTCGAAGGTCTCCCATCCCATCGCGGCGTAGAGCCCGTCGGCGCCGGTGGGGGAGTCGGCGTCGACCTCGAGATCGACATGGGTGCGGCCGCGCTCGGCGGCATCGGCGATGGCCACGCGCAGCAGCGCCTTCGCGATGCCCAGGCCCCGCGCGGAGCGGTGCACGCCGAGGTACTCGAGGTAGGTGCCCTCTCCGCGGGCCACGGGATCGGTGAGCTCCGGGCGCGCACGCAGTTTGGCGGTGACCAGGCCTCCGGCGGGCAGCCAGCGACCGTCGCGCTCGGCCTCGGCGATCCACCAGTGGTCCCAGTCCGCCTCGTCGGGCCCCTCGATCAGGCGCTGGGCGAACTCGACGAACGACTCCCGGTACGAGCTGAAGTGATCGGCGAAGGACTCCTCGAGCATCCGGTGCACGGTGCGTACGTCCTGTGCGACGGGAAGACCCGAGGGATGGCAGTGCACGCGGCGCACGCGGGTACCGGGCCGCGTGGCCGGCGGTGGCCCGGTCTCCTCGAGCGTGACGGGGCGGCGCATGTGCAGCCAGGTGCGCATCATCGTGTAGCCCGCGGCGGTGAGCAGCCGAGCGCGGTCGGTGTCGGCCTCGTGCGCGCTCACGTCGAGCTGGGTGGTCTTCACGCCGCGATGGCGGGCGAAGGACCCGGCCGCCTCCTCCGCCCAGTCCAGCAGCGCCGCCGCCAGCTGGTCCCGCTCGGGCACCTCGCGGCCCACGACGAACTGCACGTCCGAGCGTCCCGCGGCCCGGTCCTCGACGGCCACCCAGGCCACCGGTGGCTGATCCAGGGTCGGGGAGCCGTCGGGCGCGGAAGGGACCACGACGACCTGTCGCCGGGCCCACGACCTCAGCCCCACGAGCCGGGAGCGGAGCCCGTCGACATCCTCGACGCCATCCGGCGTGTGGGAGCGGATGTCTCGCGTGACCAGCTCGGCGAGCGGTTCGACGTCGGTCTCCACCGGCAGCCGGGTGGTGAGGGAGCCGGTGAGCGCGGCGGGCATCGTGGGCGGGAAGTGATCAGTCAGAAGCACCCGTTCATGGTCCCACGCCGCCGGTGGACGCGGCAGAGAGAGAACGGGCCGGCGGCACCGTGGTGGTGCCGCCGACCCGTTCTCTCTCTATCCTCGTCCGGGGAACCTCAGCGTTCGGTGTGCTGGTCCTCGTCGGATCCGGATCCGGTCGCGCCGGAGAGCCCGGTGGCGCCGGAGCGCGCGTACCCCTCGGTGCCGCTGGTCTCGAGGCCGTCGCCGGAGCCGGTCACCGATTCGGTGGCCCCGACCGCGGCGATCGCCCCGGTGCTGGTGCTGACCAGCTCCTCCTCGCCGAACTCTTCCGCGGCGGGGCCGGCGCCGGCGGGTGCGCTCGCAGCGGCGTCGTCGGCGGAGTGCAGGGTGTTGCGCAGCGGGACCTGCTTGACGAACAGCGAGAGCAGCAGGGCCGCGGCGACGAACGGCACCGCGGTCAGGAACACGGCGTGCATCGCCTCGCCCATGCCCATGCGGATCGGCTCCACCAGGAAGCCGGGCAGCTGGGAGAGCGCGTCGGGATCGAGCACGGCGGACTCCAGCTGCGAAGCGTCCATCTGGGTGCCGGACTGCTGCAGCGCGGCCTGCTGCTCGGCCGGCAGGGCCTGCATCTGCTCGCGGATGGAGCTGCCCATCTGCGCAGTCATCACGGTGCCCAGCACCGCGGTGCCGATGGTCGAGCCGACGTTGCGGAAGAACTGGACGGCGGCGGTGGCCACCCCGAGCTCCCGCTGAGGCACGGCGTTCTGCACGACCAGCGTGTACACCTGCATGCACAGCCCCAGCCCGAGGCCGATGACGATCATCGCCAGGGTCAGGTGCCACTGCGAATCGCCGTACTGCAGGCGCGTCAGCAGCCAGTAGCCCGTCACCAGCACGATGCCGCCGAGGACGAGGAACACCTTGTAGCTGCCCAGGCGTGTGATGAGCAGGCCCACCACGATCGAGGTCAGGATCATCGCCACCGACAGCGGGATGAGGATCGCCCCGGAGTTGGTGGCCGAGACGCCCAGGACGCCCTGCGCGTAGACCGGGATGTAGATGATCGCGCCGAACATGGCGACGGCGATCGCGAACGACGCGGCCACCGACAGCGCCACGATGGGGCGGGTCAGCAGATGCATCGGCAGCAGCGGCTCGGCGACGCGGTTCTCGATCAGCACGAAGGCGATCAGGAACAGCGCTGCGACGGCGTACATGCCGATGATGATCGAGGAGCCCCAGTCGTAGGACGTGCCGCCGAGGCTGGTGGCCAGCAGGGCGATCACGAGGCCGGGGGTGAGGGTGGAGATGCCCCACAGGTCGACCTTGCCGTGCTGGGCCGCGCGCTCGAGGTGGAGGAACTTCCAGATGAACACGAAGGCGACCACGCCGACGGGCAGCGTGAGGTAGAACAGCCAGCGCCAGCCCAGATTGTCGGTGACGGTGCCGCCGATGAGCGGGCCGATCACACTGGTCACGCCGAAGACGGCGCCCATGATGCCCTGGTATTTGCCGCGCTGGCGCGGGGGGATGATGTCACCGATGATCGTCTGGGACAGCGGCAGGATGGTGCCCATGCCGGCGCCCTGGACGGCGCGGGCGAAGACCAGGAACCAGAAGCCCTGGGACATCCCGGCCAGGATCGAGCCGATCATGAACACGGCGACGCCGCCGAGGTAGAACCAGCGGCGCCCGTAGAGGTCCGAGAGCTTGCCGACGATCGGCACGGCCACGGCGGAGACCAGCATCGCGGCGGTGGCGATCCAGTTGTAGTGCTCCACGCCGCCGAGCTCGGCGACGATGCGCGGCATGGCGGGGCCGACGATGGTCTGGGACAGGGATGCGACGAACATCCCCAGCATCAGGCCGGCGAAGACGAGTTTGCCCGTGCGGTCCAGGCCGGTGAAGGCGGTGGGGGCGGTGCCGTCGGGCGCCGCCGGGGTCGTTGCAGTGCTCACTGAGCTCCTCGGGGAGAGTCGAAGGGACGAAGCTGAAGGATCCGGACGTGGCTGGACGCGGCCGGAGGTCGCAGCACATCGGTGGGCCTCGACCGCTCCACTCTAACCAAGTGTTGCATTCACTGCACTATTTCGCTCAGTGCAACTTCTGTGACTTCGCGGACTACGATGGGCGCGTGAACGACGACGAGACATCTGATGGGGCCTCCCTGGGCCTGCGAGAGCGCAAGAAGCGCCTGACCAGGGTCGCCATGCACCGCGCCGCGCTCGAGCTGGTGCTCGAGGAGGGGCTGTCGAACGTGACGGCCGACATGATCGCCGCGCGCGCCGGCGTCTCGACCCGCACCTTCTTCAATCACTGGAGCACCAAGGAGTCCGCGATCCTCGGCATCCTCTCCGGGGAGGGGGAGCGGCTGGTCGAGAGCCTGCACGAACGGATCGTGCACTCCGGCACGCGCGACGCGCTGCGTTCGGTGCTGCGAGAAGCCCTGGAGTCGACACCGGCCGATCCCAGCCTGCGGGAGCTGAAGAAGCAGGTCATGGCGAGGGAGCCGAAATTGCACTCGATCTCCTCGGGCAACCTGATCTCGGTCCAGACGGAGATGGTCGACGCCATGGCCGAGGCCTTCGACGGGCCCGATGCGCATGAGCGCGCGGTGATCACCGTCCAGCTGGGCTTCGCCCTGACCCGCAGCGCGTTCGCCGTCTCCATGGCGCGCGGGATCGACCTGGTCACGGCGTTCGACGAGGTCGTGGCCCTGCACGATGCGGGGCGAGTGCCCTTCTAGAGCACCGGATCGTGGCGCTGCCGAGCCAGCGCAGAGGTCAGCGCACCAGGGCGCCGGTTCCGCTCTCCCAACCGCGGCCGTCGGCCAGCCGCTCGGCGACCGCGCGCTCGAGCCGGGTGGAGCGCGGCAGCGTGGCCGGGTCGTAGGGCGGGCGAACACCGAAGACGAAGAACGCGGCTCCGTCGGCCCCCGGCGCGGTGTCGATGATCTCCCAGCGGCTGACGAACGCACCGATGTTCGACTCCGCGCCGAGCTCCTCCACGAGCACAGGGTTCATCAGCCACGACTCGCAGCGGAACTCGTGGCCGAAGCGAGGGGCATCGGCGGGGCGAGCGGTGTCGAGGTCGCCGAAGTGCTCGGTGAAGAACGCGGTGGCGCGGGCGAAGGAATCCTCGACGGCGTCGGGATCCAACGGGCCGTCGGCAGGGATGTGCGTACCCACCACCCAGCGTTCCCGCCCGGTGCCCTCGTCGATGCGGTGCAGGTCGAACTGCAGCCGCCCCAGATGGAACAGCCGCCCGGCCCAGTTCAGCGCCGTCCACCCCACCTGATGCAGCCCCAGGCGCCCGCTGCTGCGACGGTGGACCCGCATCTGCTGGCCGAGGTCGGCCAGGACCAGCCACGACTGCTGCGCGGTGAGGCCGCGCGCCGTGTGCCACTCGCGCACCGTGCTGGTGCTGACCAGGTGCGCCAGGATCGCGATCAGGCCCTCGCCGGGCGCCAGTCGCTCCTGCAGGGCATTCTGCGCCTGCGCGAACGACTCGAGGCCGACGGTCGGCGTCGTGAGCCCGGCGCCGGCCCGCAGCAGGTTCGCCGTCCTCGTGACCTCCGCGAGGATCTCCGCGTCCTCCGCAGCACGCGGCAGCAGGGGAGCGAGCTCCTCGGCGTCCTGACCCGTGATGCCCAGTTTCTCCATCAGGGCGGGGGCCGACGGGGCGGTCAGCATCTGGGCGATCGCGTCGGCCGGGAGCTCGTCGTCGCGGCGGACGGCGGTGGGCGGATCGCCGAGGATCTCGGGGCGCGCATCGAGGCGTTCGGTCATGAGCTCACCGTATCTCGGGACAGCCTGCCCTCTGTGATCTGCGCCGCTACGATCACAGAGTCGACACCACGCGCCCGTCGGCCCGGCCGACGCAGGAGGAGCACGAGCATGAACACCGAGAAGACAGTCCCGGCCTCCCCGGACCAGACCGCTGCGGCCCCGGGCCCGGCCGGCGGGGGAGCCGAGCTGAGCCCGTCGGCCGCCGCCGTGAGGGACGCCTACGCCTTCGAGGGCGGCCGTATCCACCTCGGCGCGATGCTGGAGGACGGCGAGCCGAACCCCGCCGCGGCGGGGAACCTGGCCGTGGGGATGCTGAACCGGCACGGGCTGATCGCCGGCGCGACCGGCACCGGCAAGACGCGCACCCTGCAGGTGATCGCGGAGCAGGCCGCCCACGCCGGCGCCTCCGTGTTCGTCGCGGACATGAAGGGCGACCTCTCGGGTATCGCCGTGCCCGGCGAGGAGTCCGAGAAGCTCTCGGCCCGGGCCGCCGCGCGCGGCCAGGAGTGGGTCTCCCGCGCAGCGCCCACGGAGTTCTTCACCCTCGGCGGGCAGGGCGAGGGAGTGCCGATCCGCACCACCGTCAGCGATTTCGGCCCGGTGCTGATGTCCAAGGTGCTGGAGTTGAACGAGACCCAGGAGAGCTCGCTGGGACTGATCTTCCACTACGCCGACAGTCAGGGCCTGGGACTGCTCGACCTCAAGGACCTGCGGGCCCTGATCCAATTCCTCACCTCCGACGAGGGCAAGGACGAGCTCAAGGGCATCGGCGGGATCTCCACCGCCACCGCCGGGGTCATCCTGCGCTCGCTGACCGCCTTCGAGGCCTCCGGGGCGGACGTGTTCTTCGGCGAGCCGGCCTTCGACGCGCAGGAGCTGCTGCGCCATGCCGAGGACGGCTCGGGGATCATCTCCTGCCTCGAGCTGCCCGGGGTCGCCACGCGGCCGGCGCTGTTCTCGACCTTCATGATGTGGATGCTCGCCGAGCTGTACGAGGACCTCCCCGAGGTCGGCGACCTCGAGGTGCCCAAGCTGGTGTTCTTCCTGGACGAGGCGCATCTGCTGTTCAAGGACGCCTCCGAGGCGTTCCTGGATCAGGTGGTCCAGACCGTGCGCCTGATCCGCTCCAAGGGGGTCGGCATCTTCTTCATCACCCAGACCCCCAAGGACATCCCCGGTGACGTGCTCGCCCAGCTCGGCAACCGGGTCCAGCACGCTCTGCGTGCCTTCACCCCGGACGATGCCAAGGCACTGAAGGCCACCGCGTCCACGTTCCCCACCAGTGAGCACGATCTGGTCGAGGTGATCCCGGCGCTGGGCACCGGTGAGGCCATCGTGACCGTGATGAGCGAGACGGGAGCCCCCACGCCGGTGGCGATCACGGCGGTGCGCGCCCCGGAGTCCTCCATGGAGCCCGCGGGGGAGAAGGCCATCTCCGACTGCGTGGCGGCCTCCGAACTCACGGAGAAGTACGGCGAGGTGGTCGACCGCGAGTCCGCCTACGAGGTTCTCGCCGCCCGTGCGGAGAAGCAGGCCGATGCGCAGGAGAAGGCGTCCCGCACCGAGGAGAGTGCACCGGCGGACGAGGATGAGTCCTCCACCCGGGCAGGCTCGGAGAAGTCCTCCCCGCGCGGCAGATCCTCCCGTTCCTCGTCGAAGGACACGGGCCTGTTCGACAATCCCGCCGTGAGGTCGTTCCTGCGCTCGGCCGGGACCGCGCTGGGGCGCGAGGTCACCCGCGGACTGTTCGGCACCAAGCGTCGCCGCTGACCACCGGCCCGGGCGTCGCCGCTGATCGCCGGGTCGAGCCAGCCTGATGAGCCGGTCAGCACGGGAGGATCAGCGGCGGACGCCGGGAATCGGGGTCACCAGAAGTAGCCGCGCCCCGCGCAGTAGCCCGCGACCTGCTGCGGGGTCAGCCAATGGTGGGCAGGCAGGCCGGAGA
Source organism: Brachybacterium sp. GCM10030252 (assembly GCF_042666535.1). Classification (NCBI taxonomy): domain Bacteria; kingdom Bacillati; phylum Actinomycetota; class Actinomycetes; order Micrococcales; family Dermabacteraceae; genus Brachybacterium; species Brachybacterium sp. GCM10030252. The sequence goes on from NZ_JBHTDM010000003.1 coordinate 349,135, forward strand.
CGAGCGTGGCCCCGGCGGGATCGGCCACACGCAGCGTCCGGTACTCGGTGTCGTAGCCGTCGATCGTCACGAAGTGGAAGATGTCGCTGGTGTTGCCGCCCCAGCTCGGGTACTGCCCGGCCAGGACCCACCAGTTGCACACGGTCGCGTAGCCCGCGTCGACGTTGGTGACCGCCCGGTCCCACAGCAGGTTCGCATCGGCCTCGCTCGCTCCGGTCCCGGCCATCCACTGGTCACGGTAGACGGCGCCCGGCAGGCGATTGGTCAGCACGGGGGAGATGGCGCCGAAGTTCGTGCCAGCCGACGTGGTGCCGAGCTCCGCGGCCAGCGTGTCCAGGCTCGGCGGCTGCACCTTCGCACTCAGCGCGATCCACACCGCGGTGGGACCGCAGTAGAAGAAGTTGGGCTGCTGGAGGTAGGTCGTCGGCAGCAGCGACTCGCCCGCAGCGGAGGCCGACGGGGCCAGCGTCGTGGCGCCGAGGCCGGCCAGCGCGGTGACGCCGAGGGTCCGGAAGAACGTTCTGCGGTCGGGAGCGATCATCGTCATGGCATTCCCTTTCCAGGGGGTGTCGGAGGACGTGCCGTACCGGAGCCGGCCGGCCCGATCACGCTACGGGGACGACGAACGCCCCCGGGGCGGAACCCGGGGGCGTTCACCATGTCGTCGCCGAGCGTTCCGACGCGAGCCGACGGACGCTGCGACGCAGTCAGCGGCCGACGGTCACTTCTTGCCCTGGTTGGCGACGGCCTCGGCGGCGGCCTTCGCGGCGACCGGGTCGAGGTAGCGCCCGCCCTTGGCGACGGGCTCGAAGTTCTCGTCGAGCTCGTAGACCAGCGGCTGGCCGGTGGGGATGTTCAGGCCGGGAATCTCCTCGTCGGAGATGCCGTCGAGGTACTTCACCAGCGCGCGCAGCGAGTTGCCGTGGGCCGCGATCAGGACCACCTTGCCGTCGGTCAGGTCGGGCTTGATGCCCTCCTCCCAGTACGGCAGGAAGCGCTCGACCACGTCCTTGAGGCACTCCGACTTGGGCAGCTGATCGCCGAGGTCCGCGTACTGGGGATCCTGGTCCTGGCTGAACTCGCTGCCGAACTCGATCTCCGGCGGGGGAGTGTCGTAGGAGCGGCGCCAGGCCATGAACTGCTCCTCGCCGTACTTCTCGCGGATCTCCGACTTGTCCAGGCCCTGCAGAGCGCCGTAGTGGCGCTCGTTCAGGCGCCAGTCGCGCTTGACGGGGATCCAGTGCCGGTCGGCCTCGTCCAGGGCGAGGTTCGCGGTCATGATGGCGCGGCGCTGGAGGGAGGTGTGGACGACGTCCGGGAGGATGCCGGCCTCCTTCATGAGGGTGCCGCCGGCGATGGCCTCCTTCTCGCCCTTCTCGGTCAGGGCCACGTCGACCCATCCGGTGAACAGGTTCTTCGCATTCCAGTCGCTCTCGCCGTGGCGGAGCAGCACGAGTGTGTAGGTCATGGTCCCCAGGGTACGGGAGAGCCTCGAGGTCGTCGGCCGTGGTCCATTCACGCCTCGACGAGGATCGTCACCGGCCCATCGCCCGTGAGGCCGACGCGCATGTGCGCACCGAAACGCCCGGTCGCGACGCTCACCCCGCGCTGCCGGACCGCCTCGACGACCTGGTCCACCAGCGGCTCGGCGACCGCAGCGGGGGCCGCCCCGTTCCAGGACGGCCGCCGCCCTTTGCGCACGTCCGCGTAGAGCGTGAACTGCGAGATGACCAGCACCTGAGCGCCGGCATCGAGCACCGAGCGCTCGCCGGTGAGGAGGCGCAGCTCGCAGATCTTGCGCGCAATGGTCGCGACCTGCTCGGGGCCGTCGTCGTGGGTGACGCCGACCAGCGCGACCAGCCCCTCGCCCTCGACCGCGCCGATCACCTCCCCGTCGACCTCGACCTGGGCACCATCGACTCGCTGGATCACTGCACGCATGGGCCGATCGTGGCACAGGTGCAGTCAGCCGGGGAGGACCGTCGTCATCCGGGCAGGATCGACCCGATCCGACGCTCCTGCGTGGGCGAGTCGTCACCGCTGTCGACAGTGTCACCGGCATCCGGCCGATCACGCAGCGGGATGGGCTGCGTGGTCGCCTGCCCGGCTGCGGCAGCCGGGGGCTGCTGCTGCGCGGCCGCCTGGCCGGCTGCGGCAGCCGGGGGCTGCGGCGGGTGCTGCTGCTGGGCGGCCGCCGGCGGCTGCGGGGGAGCGGGCCGCCTCGTGGGTGCCGCGCTGTTCGGCGCCTGGTATCCGGGCGGCACGTTCTGCTGCGCAGGCTGTGACGGCCCGGCGGTCCCGCCGGCGGGAGCTGGCTGGGCGGGGCCGGGAGCCGGCCGCTGGCCGGTCGCCGCGGAGGGGGCGGGCCGCGCGGGCTGCGCTGCGGGCGGCTGCTGCGGCGCCGGCGGGACGCCGGTGGCGCCCCGGGGCGGCGGGCCGCTGGGGACGCTCGTGGCCGATGGGCGGGGTGGGCCGGCGTACGGTGCGGGAGAGGGCGGGGGAGCGTCCCCGGCGGCGGCCGCCATGCGGCGGGACTCCGCGGCGCGCGCCCGCTCGACCCATTCCTCGGCCACCCGCACGATCGCCTCGGTGGCCGCTTCCCACGCCGCCTCCTGCTGGCGATGGGGCCCGGTGGCCAGGGACAGCACCACGCCTGCGCAGCGCAGCGCCAGCTCGGTGGGATCCACGCGCTCGGCGAAGGTCTCGTGCCAGGTGGCGATGGCCTCCTCGACGCGCTCCTGCATCGCGCGATCGATGCGCCCGGCGTTGCCGTAGTCGGCCAGGACGCTGAGATGGGCGAGCAGGCAGGCCAGGTCGTCGGCGCGGCGACCCGGACCGACCGTGTCGATATCGAGCAGACCCACCACCTTGCCGTTCTGCACGAAGACCTGTGCCTCGTAGAAGTCGCCGTGGACCACGTCGTGGGGGCGCATGTCCATCCGCTGTTCCAGCGCCGCCAGCCCGTCGCGGATCGAGCGCACGAGCGCATCCAGCCGCGGCCCGAGGGCGGGCACCGAGGAGCCGACGATCCCGGCGTAGAACTCGACCGAGTCCGTCCACGGCGGGCGCAGCGGCAGCGGATACATCGAGGCCGGCAACCGATCCAGCAGGGCGACCAGATCCTGGGCGGTGCACGATTCGACGCCCTCGTCGATGACGACGCGAGCCAGCGGCCGTCCGGGCAGCTCCTCGAGCACGACGAGACCGTCGTGGTGGGCGCGCACCTCGGGGACCGGGACGCCGGCGGCGAGCAGACGCTGATGACGATCGACGATCTCGCCGCTGCGATGAGGCTGCATGACCTTCAGGAACACGGCCCGGTCACCCTGGCTGGCGCGCAGCACCGCGCGCCGGCCGGGACGGTAGGAGACGACGTCGATCGCGATCGGGACGTCGGGGTCGCTGCCGATCGCCACCCCGAGGTCACGGAGGGTGCGGCCGACGACGTCGGGGTAGCAGACCTGCGGGAGCATCGGCAGCCACGGGTCGTGGGGATAGCGCCAGACGCGGACGTTGATGTCGCCGTCGGTCATCACCAGGGTCTGCTCGGCGACGTAGAGGTTCTTCTCACGCTCGCCGATGTGGGCGCTCGCCCCGAACAGCTCTTCCCGGGCGGGGGCCTGCGGTCCGTCCAGCTCGGGCCAGGAGACCATCGTGCGGTAGAGCGCCTTCGTGCTGCGGCCGGGACGATGATCGACGTGGTCCAGCTGCCAACTGTGCAGCACACCGCCGGAGTTGCCCACGGCCGAGCGGAGCAGTCCTCCGGCTCCGGGCCCGGTGAGCAGCTCCGAGCCGTCCTGCGTGTGTGACATGGGTGTTTCTATCTGGTCCGGGTGGTCATCAGGCGCCAGCGCCTACGATGCTTGCATGGCTGATCGTACCGATAACCTCACCAGCGGTAATCTCCTCGGCATTCCGGAGACCCGTCTGCCCGACGACTTCATCGACGTCCAGGTCACCGACGAGCTCGCGGAGCACGGGGAGCCGCGGGAGATCGCCGCCCGTCACCCCGAATCCCCGATGGTCTGGGCGGTCCTCGCTCAGGACGCGCTGACCGACGGCGACGAGGTCACCGCCTACGCCTTCGCCCGGACCGGCTATCACCGTGGCCTCGACGCCCTGCGCAAGGCCGGCTGGCGCGGCCAGGGTCCTGTCCCCGCCTCTCACGCGCCCAACCGCGGTTTCCTGCGGGCCCTGGCGATGCTGGGGGAGACCTCTCGCCGCATCGGCGACCAGGCCGAGGCGGACCGGGTCACCGAGTTCCTGCGCGAGGCCGATCCCAGCCTGCTGGGCTGAGCCGGCCGTCCGAGCCGAGCCGGCCTGCCGGCCCGGTCGCGCCTGCCGGGCCGGTCGCGCCTGCCGGGCCGGGCCCACAGGCCCGGTCCGACGCGGCCGTGGGCCCCGTCGGGATCACGTGGGCCCCGTCGGGATCAAGGCTGTGCTTGGTACGATCCACGCGCACTTCCTTCCCGTCCTCACGGCCCACGGTGCGTCACCGCCCGTGGGTGATGTGCCGCTGTCCGTCCGTCACCACCCGTCTCCGCCCGTCTAGGAGTTGCCATGCCCGCCGTCGTGATCGTCGGAGCCCAGTGGGGTGATGAGGGGAAGGGCAAGGCCACCGATCTCCTCGGAGACAGGGTCGACTACGTCGTCAAACCCAACGGCGGCAACAACGCCGGTCACACCGTCGTCGTGGACGGCGAGAAGTTCGAGCTGAAGCTCCTGCCCGCAGGGATCCTCTCCCCGGATGTCACTCCGGTGATCGGAAACGGCGTGGTCATCAACCTCGAGGCGCTGTTCGAGGAGGTCGAGATGCTCTCCGCGCGCGGCGTGGACACGTCGCGGCTGCGCATCAGCGCCAACGCGCACATCGTCGCGCCGTACCACCAGACCCTCGACAAGGTCACCGAGCGCTTCCTGGGCAAGCGCGCGATCGGCACCACCGGGCGCGGCATCGGCCCCGCCTACATGGACAAGGTCGGTCGCCTCGGCATCCGCGTCCAGGACCTCTACGACGAGTCGATCCTGCGCCAGAAGGTCGAGGGAGCGCTGCGCCAGAAGAACGAGCTGCTGGTCAAGCTGTACAACCGTCGGTCGGTGGACATCGAGGAGGTCACGGCCTCCCTGCTGTCCTACGCCGAGCGCCTGCGCCCGATGGTCGTCGACACCACCGAGATGCTGAACTCCGCGCTGGACCGCGAGGAGGTGGTGCTGATGGAGGGCGGTCAGGCCACCTACCTCGACGTCGACCACGGCACCTACCCCTTCGTCACCAGCTCCAACCCCACCGCGGGCGGCGCCTGCACGGGCACCGGCGTCGGCCCCACCCGCATCGACCGGGTCGTCGGGATCGTCAAGGCGTACACCACCCGCGTGGGCGCCGGGCCGTTCCCCACCGAGCTCGAGGACAAGTGGGGCGAGTACCTCCAGACCACCGGCGGCGAGGTCGGTGTCAACACCGGGCGCCCGCGCCGCTGCGGCTGGTACGACGCGCTGATGATCCGTCACGCCGTGCGCATCAACGGCTTCACCGACATCGTCCTGACCAAGCTCGACGTGCTCACCGGCCTCGACGAGGTCCCGATCTGCACGGGGTACGACGTCGACGGGGTCATCCACCGCGAGATGCCGATGACCCAGACCGAGTTCCACCACGCGGTCCCCGTCTACGAGACGCTGCCCGGTTGGACCGAGGACCTCTCGCAGTGCTCCACCTTCGAGGAGCTGCCCGAGAACGCCCGCGCCTACGTCAGCCGGCTCGAGGAGCTCGCCGGGTGCCGCATCAGCACCATCGGCGTCGGCCCGGACCGCTCGGACACGATCGTCGTCCACGACCTGCTGCCGCGGGCGACGCACTGACGTGGTGACCCGCCGCACCGATCCCGACGCGGGGCGCGCGGCCCTCGCCGCCTGGGCCATGGACCCCGCCACCACCGCCCGCTCCGTGCTGGCCCCCGCCGTCCGCCACACCCTGGAACTGTTCGCCGAGGAGTTCCCCGGCGGCGCCGTCGAACTGCGCGTGCCCCCGCACGCGGCGGTCCAGGCGATCGCCGGGACGAGGCACATCCGCGGCACCCCGCCCGCCGTGGTCGAGACCGACGCCGCCACCTGGCTGGCTCTCGTCAGCGGCGAGACGACCTGGGCCGACGCCGTGGCCGACGGCCGCGTCCGCGCCAGCGGTGAACGCAGCGACCTCGCCGAGCTGCTGCCGCTGCCCGGACCCCGCCGCACCGTGCGCACCGCCCGCCAGAAGGAGACTCCATGAGCATCGCCGTCGAGATCGCCGTGCAGGACCTCGCCGGGCTCGAGGTGGCCGCGCTCGCCGGGGCCGACCGCGTCGAACTGTGCGTGGACCTCGCCAGCGGGGGCACGACGCCTCCGCCCGAACTGGTCGAGCAGTGCACCCGGCGGGCGTCCGAGCTGGTGGCCGCCGCCGACGCGAAGCCGCACTTCGACGTGCACGTCCTGATCCGTTCACGCGCGGGCCGAGGAGACTTCCTCGGCAGACCCGAAGAGTTCGTGGTCGACGCCGACGAGGTCGACCTGATGGCCGCCCAGGCCGGGGAGTCCGTCGCCGCCGGAGCCACCGGTGTCGTGCTCGGTGCGCTGACCACCGAGGGAGCGCTCGACGTCCCCGCGATCGAGACGATCCGTGACGGTGCCCTGCGCTCCGCCCAGGCAGCTGTGCGCGGGGTGTCGCTGACCTGCCATCGCGCCGTCGACGCGATGAGCTCGCGCGAGGAGCGCGCCGAGGCCGTCGCCACCCTGCTCGGCCTCGGCTTCCACCGGGTCCTCAGCTCCGGCGGCGCCGAACATGCACTGGAGGGGGCCGACGACCTCGCCGCCATGGTCGATGCGGCGGAGGACCTGCTGGCGATCTGCGCCGGGGGAGGAGTCCGCCCGGCCGATATCGGTGACCTCGTGCGCCGCAGCGGCGTCACCGACGTGCACCTCTCCGCCCGCCGCCGCCCCGGCGCCGCGCGCGAGGACGGCGCACCCGACACCGAGACCGACCCGGCCATCGTCGCCGCCGTGGTCGAGACCGCAGGAGAGCTGTGAACACCTCCGAGATGCCCGAGAACCGCGAGATGCCCGAGAGCGCCGCGAACCACGAGAGCGCCGGGAACCACGAGGCACCCGAGAGCGCCGCGAACCCCGAGGGCGCTGAACGCCCCGCCGCCCCGGACCCGGAGGCGACGACGCTGTACGTGCGCCGCCGCCGCACACCCACGCTGGGCTTCTGGGTCGCACTCGCCCTGGCGGTGCCCGCCGTGGTCGCGCTGGTCGCCGCGCCCCTGCTGCCCCTGGAGGACGCGGGGTCCGCCCTGAACCTGGTGCTCCTGGCCGTGGTCTTCATCGGCCTGCCCCTGGCGGCCATCGCCGCTCTGGTCGATGCGATCAGGCACCGCCGGCACGGGCGACGGGACCGCTGACACACACTGCACATCCCGCCGAGGGGCCGCTGACAGCCACTGCGGATCTCGCCGAGGGGCCGCTGACCTGCCGGCCCACGAGCGCCCCGTCGGCCCGCCGAGCGACGCCGCGAGCACAGCTGCCGGGGTGTGCCATCATGGACCAGTGGCACGCGGCGACGGCAATCTCTCCCATGACCTGCTCCCCGGGGAGAAGGGCCCGCAGGATTCCTGCGGGGTCTTCGGCGTGTTCGCCCCAGGGGAGGACATCGCGAAGCTGACCTACTACGGTCTGTACGCCCTCCAGCACCGCGGCCAGGAGTCGGCAGGCATCGCCACCTCCGACGGATCCCAGATCCTGGTCTACAAGGACATGGGCCTGGTCTCGCAGGTGTTCGACGAAGCCTCCTTGGAGACGCTGCAGGGGCACATCGGGATCGGGCACACCCGCTACTCCACGACCGGCGGCTCCGTCTGGTCCAATGCCCAGCCCACGCTCGGCCCTCGGCCCGACGGCACGGTCGCCCTCGCCCACAACGGCAACATCATCAACACCGACGAGCTGCTGGCGCTGGTCGAGGAGCGCCACGGCAGGCCCCGCACCGGTGAGCTGGCGCGTGGCAACACGACCGACACCGCCCTGGTCTCCGCGCTGCTGAACACCGAGGGCACGCTCGAGAGCGCGCTGCGCGATCTCATGCCGCGACTGCACGGCGCCTACTGCTTCACCCTGCTCAGCGAGACCGCCCTGTACGCGGCACGCGACCCGCAGGGCATCCGCCCGCTGGTCCTCGGCCGCCTCGAGCGCGGCTGGGTGGTGGCCTCCGAGACCGCCGCCCTGGACATCTGCGGGGCCAGCTTCGTGCGCGAGGTCGCTCCCGGCGAGATGATCGTCATCGACGAGCAGGGGCTGCGCAGCGAACAGGTCATGGACTCGCGGCCCAAGGGCTGCGTGTTCGAGTACGCCTATCTCGCCCGTCCCGACACCCACATCGCCGGCCGTTCGGTGAACGAGGCCCGCACCGAGATGGGTCGCCGCCTCGCCCGCGAGCACCCTGTCGAAGCGGACCTCGTGATCCCCACCCCGGAATCCGGCACCCCCGCGGCCATCGGCTACGCGCAGGAGTCGGGCATCCCGTACGGCCAGGGCATGGTCAAGAACGCCTACGTCGGCCGCACGTTCATCCAGCCCAGCCAGACCATCCGGCAGCTGGGCATCCGGCTGAAGCTGAATCCGCTGCGCGAGGTCATCGAGGGTAAGCGGCTCGTGGTCGTCGACGACTCCATCGTGCGGGGCAACACCCAGCGCGCCGTGGTGCGGATGCTGCGGGAGGCCGGCGCGGCGGAGGTCCACGTCCGGATCTCCTCTCCGCCGGTGCGCTGGCCCTGCTTCTTCGGCATCGACTTCGCCTCCCGTGCCGAGCTCATCGCCAACGGGCTGGACCTCGAGGAGATCGCCCGCTCGCTCGGGGCGGACTCGCTGGGCTACATCTCCGAGGAGGGCATGGTCGCCGCCACCGAGCAGCCCGCCGATTCGCTGTGCACCGCCTGCTTCTCCGGCAAGTACCCGATGTCACTTCCCGAGCCCGTCGCCAGGACGCAGGGGATCCTCGCTCAGCCTGATCCTGAGCTCGCCGTCGCCGGGAAGGACGCATGAACACCACCAGCGCCAGCACCAGCAGAGATGCGGATCCGGCCATCACCTATGCGGGGTCCGGGGTCGACACCGCCGCCGGCGACCGCGCGGTGGAACTGATGAAGGAAGCCGTGGCCGCCACCCACGGCCCCGAGGTGCTCGGCGGGATCGGCGCCTTCGCCGGACTCGTCGACGTCAGCGACCTGAAGGACTACCGGCGGCCGCTGCTGGCCTCGTCGACCGACGGGGTCGGCACCAAGATCGCGATCGCCCGTGAGCTCGACGTGCACGACACCATCGGCCGCGACCTCGTCGGCATGGTCGTCGACGACATCGTGGTGGTCGGCGCCGCCCCGCTGGCCATGACCGACTACATCGCCTGCGGCAAGGTGGTTCCCGAGCGGATCGCCGACGTCGTGCGCGGGATCGCCGAGGGCTGCCGGCTCGCCGGCTGCGCGCTCGTCGGCGGCGAGACGGCCGAGCATCCGGGCCTGATGGCGCCCGAGGACTACGACGTCGCAGGCGCCGCGGTCGGTGTGGTCGAGGCCGATTCCCTGCTGGGCCCGGATCGCGTGCGCCGCGGCGATGTGGTGATCGGGATGGACGCCTCCGGTCTGCACTCGAACGGGTACTCGCTGGTGCGCGCCGTGATCGCCGCCCAGGGCCTCGGACTGCAGACGCATATCGAAGACTTCTCGCGCACGCTGGGCGAGGAGATCCTCGAACCCACCCGCATCTACGCCGCCGACGTGCTGGCAGTGCTGGCCGATCCCCGCTCCGCCGGGGCGGTCCACGCCCTCAGCCACGTCACCGGTGGCGGACTGGCCGCCAACCTCGCCCGAGTCATGCCCGCCGGGCTCGCCGCGCGCCTGGACCGCTCCACCTGGGAGCCGGGCGCGGTGTTCGCCCGGATCGCCCGGTGGGGGTCGGTGCCGCAGACAGACCTCGAAGGCACGCTGAACATGGGCATCGGGATGGTCGCCGTGGTCGACGCCGAGCAGGTGGAGGCGACCCTCGCAGTGCTCTCCGCCCGCGGCCTGGGCGCACGCGTGATCGGAGAGATCGTCGGGGAGGACTCCCTGCCGGAGCCCGGCTCACCGCTGGAGCAGGTCGTCGCCGGCGCCAAGGGAGTCGAGGGCGGATCCGTCATGCTCGCCGGTCAGCATCCCGGCTGGACCTGAGGGGCCCTGAGGAAAATGGCCGGATACGACTCGAGGGCCGACCCGGTGGGTCGACCCTCGATCATCGTCACGGTGGTGGCCAGTCCTCAGCGACGGCGTGCGGACTGCGCATCCTCATCGGCCCAGTCGTCACTGCCCTCGGCCAGGTCGTCGCCGTCAGCGCCCTCGCTCCGCTCGGACTGCAGCTCTCGCTGCAGCGCGGTGAGGTCCGTGGGCGGGCTGTAGTACTTGAGGTCCCGTGCCACCTTGGTGTGCTTGGCTTTCTGTCGGCCGCGACCCATGGAACTGACCCCCTGTGCGTCGGCTGCCGGGCCTCGTGTCAGCCCGGAAGATGGCATTGATTCGGAATCCAAGAGTACATGCATGCCCTCGCATCCCGCGAACCCCGCACCGGGAGACGTGCCCAACATCCCTTCTCCGGCCCCGTGCGCGGGGACGCGGCACAGGGCCCGTGGAGGCCGGAGCATCCACGATCTTTGGCCGGAACCGGGGCAAATGTTTGCCCGACACCGTAAGTCTGACGTCTAGGCTGACTGACCCGAGTGCCCGGCCGTAGACCGTGGCTCGTCCAGCCGGCCCCGGGGTCCTGGGCGTGCCCGAACGGTGGCCGACGCCTCCTGTGTACGAAGTCCCGCTGGAAAGGTCGCACGCCCGATGAACGGATCCACGGATCTCTCGCCTGAGAGCGAAGACCCGACGGCAGAACTGTTGACGCCGGCTCAGGTCGCCAAGATGTTCCATGTCGATCCCAAGACCGTCACCCGCTGGGCACAGTCCGGCAAACTGACCTACATGCGCACCCTCGGCGGACACCGCCGGTACCGACGGGACGAGGTCCTCGAGCTGCTGCGGGCGAGCACCGGAGCCCTATGAGCGCTGACCCGGTGCTGGGAGAGGGATATACGGCCCGGCGGATCGAGCTGGGAAGTGACTCCGAGGGCCCGGTCATCGCCACCCTGATCCATCGTGAGCCGGGCACCGGCGATGCTGAGCCGCCCACGGGCCGCCAGGTGGCTCCGGTGCTGGTCCTGCACGGCTGGTCCGACTACGTCTTCGACCGGGGTCTGCTCGAGCACCTCGGTGGCCTCGGCCACGACGTCTGGGGACTGGACCTGCGCAAGCACGGCCGCAGCCTGCTGGACGGGCAGACTCCCACGGCGATCGATCACCTCAGCCGCTACGACGAGGAGATCGGGGCAGCGCTGCGCATCATCGGCCGTGATCGGCCGCCCGTCCTGCTGGCCCACTCCACCGGCGGCCTCATCGCCGCCCTGTGGGCCCAGCGCCACCCCGGCACCCTCCGCGCGCTCGCGCTGAACTCCCCATGGCTCGAGAGTCACCTGGGCTCGGCGCCGCGCCTGCTGCTGGCGCCCGTCGTGCAGGCCGCCGCGCAGCGGCTCCAGAACAAGCCCATCCTGCCGCCGGGCACCTCCCACTTCGCACGCACCGTCCACACCCGGTACGGCGGACCGTTCGACTACGACCTCGCCCTCAAACCCGAGCGCGGGCACCGTTTCCCCGCCTCCACGCTGGCCGCCGTGCTGGACGGGCAGGCCCGGCTGGCAGCGGCGGGACCCCTCGCGATCCCCGTCCTGGTCCTGCACGCGGCCCGCTCCGCGATCGGTGTGCGCTTCCGCGAGGACATGCGCCGGGCGGACACGGTGCTCGACGTCCGCTCGATCGCCGCAGCAGCCCGACGGCTCGGACCCGACGTCCGCATCGAGGCGATCGACGGGGCCCGCCACGACGTGTTCCTCTCCGAGGACGACGCCCGCGCACGAGCCCTCGAGGTCTTGGACGACTGGCTGGAGACTATGGCCGGCCGACCGCCTACGATGAAGGCACCCGACGGTGCCGACCCCCGCAGCAGCCCGGGCACCGGGAGCGGCGGGAAGGAGAAGCCCGATGAGCTCGGACCCGCGTGAGCTCCGCGCGCAGGCCGGCGCGCTGCGACGTGCCGCAGACCGGCTCACCCTCGTCCGGCTGCGACTGGCCAACACGATCGGTGACGTCGCCCGATCCGGGAGCGAGCCCACCCGCCGGCTCGGCGAAGATCTGCATGAGCGCTGGACCAGCGAGGTCTACCCGGAGCTCGGCCGGATCGTGAGCGGTCTGCGCAGCAGCGCCACCCAGCTCGACGAGGTCGCCACTGTGCACGAGCGCTCCAGCGGACGGCGACTGGGCGGCTACGCAGGGGCGGGCTTCCTGGGCCGCGGGGAGGAAGCGCACCGGCACGTCGGCGACGTCGCGCACTTCGTCGGCACCCAGCACGGTGCGAGCATCGGCGGCTACCCGCTGGCTCCGTCCGCACCACGTCCGTTCCTGCCGGACGTCTCGCACTCCTTGGGCACCCAGACCCCGGACTTCGACGAGGACGACGACCGGGAGTGAGGGACGCGAGAAGAAGGTGAGAGCGGGCGGAGGACTGAGGTCGGCCCCAGCGCCTGCGGCTCTCAGCGCTTGCGGTTCTTGCGGCTCTCAGTGCTTGCGGCGCTCAGCGCCTGCGGGCCGGAGCCCGCGTCATGGCCATCGCCGCCGCGACCCCGCCCGCCAGGCATGGCACCACGAACGTCGCCACCGCCAGGAGCAGCATGGCGGTCGCCGCCGCATCGCCGGCCGTCCCGAGCGCGACCAGCGCCGCCGCACCGACGGTCTCGGCGATCCCCGTCCCGCCCGGGGTGAGCGGAACCAGCGCCAGCACGCGTCCCAGGGCGAAGATCGCGAGCGTCACCAGCAGCGGGACCTCGATGCCGAGCGCCCGGATCGCCACCAGCAGCGCCAGCCACTGCACCGCCCGGGCGAGGACCGTCGGCCCGAGCAGGCCCGCGGCGCGCGTGCGCAGCAGGGCCACGAGCGCATCGCGCTGGCGCAGGATCGCTTCCGGGTCGGCCACCGGGAGCACCTGGGATGCCTGCGCGACCACGGAGGCCAGAACGCTGCGGCGCATGAGCAGGGCGGCCAGGCACAGCGTGACCAGCCCGCCCGCGACAGCAGCGAGTGCGGCCCACAGTCCACCAGGCAGGTCCGGGGCCTCTGGGCCGACCAGGGGCGTGAGGGCATAGGCCACCAGGCCGAGCAGCGGGATCCCCGCCGACGTCAGGGCCATGTCGACCAGCGACGCCGCGATCACGCCGGTGATGATCGCCTGCATGCCCAGACCGGAACGCCGCATCAGGTAGCCCAGCAGGACGGTGCCGATCATCGACCCGCCCGGCACGGCCATCCCCACCGCCTGGGAGGCGGCATGGCCCTGCACGGCGTCGCGGTACCGGGAACCACGGAAGGCGGTGCGCACCGTGGCGGACTCCAGGGCCAGGGCCACCGCCCCGAGCACCACCATCAGCGGCACCGACCAGATGGGCATCTCGGCGAAACGTCGCCCGATCTGGGCCCAGCCGGCCCCGGTCACCAGCGGCAGGCCCCATCCCAGCAGTGCCAGGACCAGCAACAGCGATGCGAGCGCCGCAGCGATCCGCCGGCCACCCAGGCGCGGCGGGTGCTCGAGATCCAGATCTCCGGAGAGCCAGGCGGCCGGGCCGCCGGTCGTCTCGGGATCCCCGGTGAGCTCGGGGTCGCCGGCGCGACCCCGGCCCGGGGCGGCCCCATCGCCGGGATCACCGGGGGACGGTTCACCGCGAGGGGTGGAGCCAGGGGTGATCATGCGGTGATTCTCGCATGTGGCCTGGAGGAACCGGTGAGGAAGCCGACGTATCGTGGCACCATGTCCGTCCTGATCTCTCTGCTCGTCGTCCTCCACATGATCTGCTGGGCCGTGGCCCTGGGTACCTGGGTCGCCGCCGCCCGCACCCGCGTCCCCAATCCCGGCATGTCCCATGCCGCCGCCGGGGCGCTCGTGCTCGGTCTGGTGCTGATGGTCCTGGTCCCGCTCACCGGCGACGCGAACTCCATGAAGCTCGGCATCAAGTTCCTGGTCGCGGCAGTGGCGACGGCGTTCGCCTACGTGGCCGCCAACCGCCGCGAGCAGACCCCGTCGGTGATCTGGTTCGGCATCCCCACCGCGATCATCGCCAACATCGTCATCGCCGTCTTCGTCTGAGACCCGGTCGGTCCGGGCCGGCTGGTCCCGGCCGGTTGGTCCCGGTCCGTCCGGTACCCGGCCTCTGTGGTCACTGCTCGTCGGCCCTGCCACGGTCTCGGGCCTCGGCGTCGGATCGGCGCGCAGCGTGCCGTCGTCCACACCAGGGCCGTGCCACGTGCTGACCGTCGGCCCCCGCGCCTATCCTGGTGTCCCCATGAGTTCACTTTTCGACGACCTCTCCCTGCCCGACTCCTTCCGCCGTCTGGACGGTGTGCGGGTGGCGCCGGCGAGCCCGGATCCCGCGGCCGCCGGTGAGCGCGCAGGGACAGCAGGCGAGCGCACAGGGGCCGGCGACGCCGGCGCGCCGGTGGTCAGCGGCATCGACGGCGCACCGGCAGCGGATCCCGTCCCGGACTCGCGAGGGCTCGCGGAGGTAGCGCTGGATGCGCCCCCTCTGGAGGAGCCGCCGCCGGAGGAGCCCCCGTTCGATGAGCCGCCCCACGACGAGGAACCACCTCAGGCCGCCGTGCCGCAGCCTCCGGCCCACCACGACCAGGCTCCCCACCCCGCGGACCGTGACAGCCTCGACCACATCCGTCGCGGCGCCCCGTGGGGCGGCCCGGACGCCACGCTCCTGGGTGAGCTCACCGATGACCTCAACCCCGCCCAGCGCGAGGCCGTCGAGCACCGGGGCAGCCCTCTGCTGATCGTCGCCGGTGCGGGCTCCGGCAAGACCCGCGTCCTCACCCGGCGCATCGCCCACCTGCTGCGCACCGGCGAGGCGATGCCGGGGGAGATCCTCGCCATCACCTTCACCAACAAGGCCGCCGCCGAGATGCGCGAACGCGTCGGCGAGCTCGTCGGCTCCGCGGCCCGCAGCATGTGGGTCTCCACGTTCCACAGCGCCTGCGTGCGGATCCTGCGCCGCGACGCCCAGGCCGCCGGCCTGAAGAGCTCGTTCACCATCTACGACAGCGCCGACTCCCTGCGGCTGATCACGACGATCGCCAAGGATCTGGAGCTGGACACCAAGAAGCACGCGCCGCGCATGCTGGCCTCGCGCATTTCCTCGCTGAAGAACGACCTCACCGACCCGATCGACTTCGCCGACCAGGCCGAGACCGCGAAGAACCCCTTCGAGAAGACGCTGGCGCGGATCTACACGAACTACACCGAGCGGCTGCGCCAGGCCAACGCCGTCGACTTCGACGACCTCATCGGTCTGACGGTGACGATGCTGCGGGAGAACCCGGCGATCCGCGAGGGGTACCGGCGCCGCTTCCGGCACCTGCTGGTCGATGAGTACCAGGACACCAACACCGCCCAGTACGCCCTGGTGCGCGAACTCGTGGGGGAGGATCCCCGAGCGGATCTCACCGTGGTCGGCGACTCCGACCAGTCCATCTACGCGTTCCGCGGCGCCACGATCCGCAACATCGTCGAGTTCGAGCAGGACTTCCCCTCGGCGCGCACCATCGTGCTCGAGCAGAACTACCGCTCCACCCAGCGCATCCTCTCGGCGGCGAACGCGCTGATCGAGGGCAATGAGGGCCGGCGCAAGAAGAACCTGTGGACCGACCAGGGCGACGGTGACCAGATCACTCTGTACGTCGCCGACGACGAGCAGGCCGAGGCCCGGTACATAGGGCGCCAGATCGATGCCCTGGTCGACGATGGCCGCTCCGCCGGGGACATCGCGATCTTCTACCGCGCCAACGCGCAGTCCCGCGCGCTGGAGGACCAGCTGATCCGCGTGGGCCTGCCCTACCGCGTCATCGGCGGCACCCGCTTCTACGAGCGCCGTGAGATCAAGGATGCGGTCGCCTACCTGCAGGTCCTGGCCAACCCGGCCGACGAGATCAACCTCCGTCGCATCCTCAACGTGCCCAAGCGCGGCATCGGTGACCGCGCCGAGGCCGCGATCGCGATGCTCGCCGAGCGCGAACGGATCAGTTTCGGCGAAGCGCTGCGCCGCGCCGACGAGGCCCCCGGGATCGCGACGCGCTCGTTGAACGCGGTACGCAGCTTCGTCGCGATGCTCGAGGACCTCCAGGAGATGGCTCGGCGCGGGGACGGCCCGGCCGAGCTGATCGAAGCGATCCTGCAGCGCTCGGGGTACTACGCCGAGCTGCAGGGCAGCGAGGATCCGCAGGACGAGTCCCGGCTCGAGAACCTCGCGGAGCTGATCAGCGTCGCCGCCGAGTTCGAGGCGCAGACGGAAGCGGCCGATGCCGCCGCCAGCGAGTTCGAGGAGGATGAGGCGGACGAGACTGAGGGGACCGCCGCACCCGAGGGCGCCGCCTCGGACGACGCCGTCCCGGATGTCGCCGGCGAGGACGTCACCGGAGCGGATGTCGCTCCGGACGCGGCGCTGGCGGCCCCCGAGGATCCGGACGCCTCCCTCCTGGATCGCTTCCTGGAGAAGGTGTCCCTGGTCGCCGACGCCGACCAGATCCTTGGCGCCGAGGACCAGTTCGTCACCCTCATGACGCTCCACACCGCCAAGGGACTGGAGTTCCCGGTCGTCTTCCTCACCGGCATGGAGGACGGCACGTTCCCCCACAACCGCACCCTCGGCGACCCCCAGGAGCTGGAGGAGGAGCGGCGCCTGGCCTACGTGGGCATCACCCGTGCCCGCGAGAAGCTCTACCTCACCCGCGCCCAGATGCGCGCCATGTGGGGCCAGACCCAGTTCATGCCCGCCAGCCGATTCCTCGACGAGATCCCCGAGGAGGTGCTCGACGTCGCCCGCGCCGGTTCCACCCTCAGCGGGGCCGGCTTCGGCCAGGGCTCGTCCGGGGGCTATGGGACGGGCGGCTACGGCGGCGGCCAGCGAGGTCCCTCGTTCAGCGGCGGCCTCGGCGGCGGCCGGCGGGACGTCAGTCGCCCCAGCCTCGGATCCGGACGTGCGCCCACCCCTGCCTCGGCGATGCCGCAGCTCGCGGCCGGGGACCGCGTCACCCACGACTCCTTCGGGATGGGGACGGTCACCGAGGTCGCCGGTCAGGGCGAGAAAACCCAGGTCGAGGTGCAGTTCAAGCCGCCGAACGGGAAGAAGCGCCTGCTGCTGCGCTACGCCCCGATCACCAAGCTCTGAGTCGCGTCCTCAGGCTCGACGTCTCATTCCGTACCCGACCAGCGCGAGCGTGATGGCGACCGGCCACAGCATGAACGGCACGTAGCAGACGGCCAGCACGGCGCGCTCCGCACCGTCCATGCCCCGGTCCGGCGTCCACGCCTTGGTGGCGCCGGTCCAGCTGCCGACGAACGAGGCCAGCAGCGACCCGAAGATGGCGTACATGGCCACGTTCCCGGCGCCTCCGATCGCGAGCGGCACCGCGCGGGGGATGGCACGCCCGCCCAGGCCGGGAACCCGCCGGGGGAGCCGTTCGCCCCAGGGCATGATCAGCCCCAGGCACAGCCCGCCGACGACGAGCTCGACGGCGTTCAGGCCCAGCACGTACATCGTGGGCCCGGGCTGACCGCGGAACAGCTCCGCATCGGCGAAGCCGACGTCGACGCCGGCCAGCATGGCGAGCCGCCAGAGGACGGAGGGCAGCGGCAGCAGCAGGCACGCCCAACCTGCCGCGCGTGCCCAGCGGGGAGGGGGCCTGCCGGTGGCCCCCACCCTTAATAGAGAGCGGATTCCAGAACGCATGATCTGAAACCTAGCTAGGATCCCGTCCCATGGCGAGACCCGCCCGCTTTACCGAGGACGACGTGCTCGACGGGGCCGCCCGTGCCCTGCTCGACGTCGGCCCCACGGTGACCATCGCTGACGTCGCCCGAGAGATCCAGGGGCCCAGCGGATCGATCTATCACCGCTTCGCCTCGCGCGAGGAGCTGCTGGGCCAGCTGTGGATCCGCTCCATCCGGCGCTTCCATGTCGGCCTGCTCGAGGCCGCCGCGCGCCCGGACCCGCGAGAGGCCGTGATCGCCTCCGCCCGGCACATCCCCGCCTTCTGCCGACGCCATCCCGCGGACGCTCGCGCGATGCTCCTGTTCAGCACCCGGCGCCTGCTCGAGACCGGACCGGCGTCGCTGCACGGGGAGGTCGCCCACCTCAACGACGACGTGGACCAGGCGCTCGAGCGGTTGGCAGAGCGGTTGTACCCGGAGCCGACCCCGCAGCGCCGCGAGCTCCTGATGGTCGCCACCCGGCTCGCGCCCTACGGGATCACGCGCCCCTTCATCGCCCGCGAGATGCCCGACTGGCTCGAGGACGCCGTCGAGGCGGCGGCGACGTCGATCGCCGACCTCGGTGGTGCCCTTCACCGATAGTGCTGGTCCGGCCCGGGCCGCATGGCCGGTACCAGGGCCGCTCGGCCGGGGCCGGGACTACAGAACCAGGGCCGGGACCGGGACCGCAGGACCGGGGGTGCACGTCCATGACCGGGGCCCGTGGCCGGGACCGGGACCGCAGGACCGGGGGTGCACGTCTATGACCGGGGCCCGTGGCCGGGACGGTGTGGCAAAAAGGTGTAGGTGACCCCTGCCGTCAGGCTGGCTGTGAGTCATGGAGGCGTAGCCGCGGTGTAGCCGCGTCAGGAGAGGAGAAGCCCGTGTCGATCAGCCCCGGCTATACCGAGGA